>NZ_JBKJHC010000014.1:0-96592 GCF_046613565.1 Flavobacterium sp. RHBU_3
TTTGTATTTTTGGATTAAAACCAACACAATATGAATATAGAACTTATCAAAAAGCACTATAAAACGATAAGCAACGAAAAACTTATTTCCCTGGCTACTACCGAAGCACATGGGCTACGCAAAGAGGTTGTACCTATTTTAATGGAAGAAATACGCTCAAGAAATCTTGATAAAAATATTATTGAAGGATTTGATAGGCAAATGAAAAAATTAACACATGAGGAATTGATTAATTATTGCACTATAGTACAAAACTGCCCATGCCCATACTGCGGAAGCACCAGTGATAAGCTAAATGGAGGTGTAGCAAAAAATACCATCAGTGTATTACTTTTCACCTTTCAAAATACAAAAACATTTATAGCTTGCCGGAATTGCAATAATAAGTTTTATAATTCAGCCAATACAAAAACAGCGTTGCTTGGGTGGTGGGGCCTACCTTGGGGACCTATCAAAACTATAGGCACCTTAATTTATAACAGTAAAATACGCAGAGAAAGTGAGGTTACAGCCCCAAGCCCGTTACTACAAAATTTTGTAAAAGAGAATATTGGGAAAATAGAAATTGAAAAAAATAACCCTAAAGGGTTACAAAGAATTATTACAATAACAGAATAACACTTTTACTTTACGCCAAAATTAATCCAACCTTAAGTTTAATAATAGCTATTTATTAATTTTAGGAACAGCTTTTGTTTTTGATAAATAAAAATCAACGTATTATGTTTCGCTCAAAAACATTCCTTTTTTCAGCGCTTGGAGCCGCTATAATGGCATTTTCAGGGTTTAAGACCACTGAAACTAAAACTTCTGTAAATAAAGAAAAATATGCGCCGGGTATTGTACTCACCTTTGATGATGACTATGTAGATGACTGGTATAATGCTGAAAAACTGTTACATCCTTACGGCTGGAAGGCTACATTTTTTATTTGCAAATACACTCAGCTTACCCCTGAGCAAAAAAGGAAACTGCATTACCTTGAAAAAATGGGGCATGATATTGCAGGACATGGTTTTAATCATGAAAATGCCGTGAAGTTTTCTGCATCACATGGCCTGGATGGTTATGTAAACAGTGAAATTATACCACTAAAAGCAGCCATGAAAAAAGACGGCTTTAATATTAAATCCTTTGCGTATCCAGATGGTGCGCATAATCCGGCACTGGATGATAAACTTTTAGGACAGTTTGATTTTATACGCGGCACCACTTATGGCGAGCTTGCACCGGAAAACCAGTTTTGTTACTATGAAGGGAAAAGGGTTATTTATGGCTTAGGTATAGACGATGATTACAAACAGTTTAACCTGCCTTACTTTAAAAGCCTTATGCTATATGCGAAACAGCATAACAAAATATTGATTTTATACGGACACAAAACAGTAGATAATGCCGATGAAAAACTGGAAACACCTTTTGAAGCTTTGCAACAAATATGTGAGTACGCGGTAGATAACGGATTGAAATTTTACACTGTTGACGAATTAAAAAAGCTTTAATTATTCATTGCTTAAAAAAGAAACAATTAACACTCCCTTAACCCTCAAATGGCTCATTGATTCGTAATTTTATAAGACAAACAAATTACAATAAATCATGAGTTCATTTAACGGAAAAACAATAATCATTACCGGTGCGGGCATGGGACTTGGACTGGCTACAGCCAAAGTACTTGCCGGAAAAGGCGCTAACCTTACCCTTGTAGATTATAACGAAGAAGCCCTGAATAAGGCAAAAGCTGAAATAACCACAGCGCAACCCAACGTCAAAGTACTTACAGTAGTAGCTAACGTAGCAGACGAACAAGCTGTAAAAAACTATGTAGATAAAACCGTTACCGAGTTTGGCAGAATAGACGGATTTTACAACAATGCCGGTATAGAAGGAAAACAGGCCCCGCTTATAGAATACGACATTGAAGTATTTAAAAAAGTAATAGACATCAACCTGCTTGGCGTTTACTATGGCATGCGCTATGTAATTCCGGTAATGCAGAAAAAAGGAGGCGGCCGCATAGTAAACGTAGCATCGGTAGGTGGTATACGTGGTGTTGTAAACCAAACGGCTTACGTAGCTACCAAGCACGCCGTATCGGGCATGACCAAGAATGCCGCCATAGAGTACGGTAAAGACGGCATCTATACGAATGCCATAGCTCCGGGAGCCATACTTACACCTATGGTTGCTGAAGCTTTTAAGCAGGTAAACCCTGCCGACCCGAAAGCCGCCGAAACCGAATATGCACAACGCAACCCTACCCGCAGGCTGGGCCAGCCGGAAGAAGTAGGTAAACTTGTAGCATTTTTATTGAGTGATGATTGTGCTTACGTAAAAGGACAAACCATAGCTATAGATGGTGGCGAGAGTAACCTATACGGCAATTCATAATATTTTTTTCTGGTTACACATATAAACATGTGTTAAGGCAATATCTTACAACAAGGTGTTGCCTTTTTTTATTAAAATAAAAAAACCGGAACTAATGCCCCGGTTTCTAATATCTTATAAGGTTATGATTAACCTAATACTTCTTTAACTTTTTTACCTATTTCGGCAGGAGAGTCTACAACGTGGATACCGTTTTCCCTCATGATGCGTTTTTTAGCTTCAGCAGTATCATCTGCACCACCTACAATAGCACCTGCGTGACCCATTGTACGTCCTTTAGGAGCAGTTTCACCAGCAATGAAACCAATTACAGGCTTACGGTTACCGTCTGCTTTAACCCATTTAGCAGCATCAGCTTCAAGTTGTCCACCAATTTCACCTATCATGATGATAGCTTCCGTTTCAGGGTCGTTCATAAGAAGTTCTACAGCCTCTTTAGTAGTAGTACCAATGATAGGGTCACCACCGATACCAATAGCTGTAGTAATACCAAGACCTTGTTTTACAACCTGGTCTGCAGCTTCATAAGTAAGAGTACCTGATTTAGATACGATACCTACTTTACCTTTTTTGAATACGAAACCTGGCATGATACCTACCTTAGCCTCACCCGGAGTGATAACACCTGGGCAGTTAGGGCCTATAAGGCGGCAATCTTTACCTTTAATATAATCATAAGCTTTAATCATGTCTGCTACAGGAATACCTTCAGTAATAGCGATGATTACCTTAATACCTGCCTCAGCAGCTTCCATAATTGCATCAGCAGCAAATGCTGGCGGAACAAATATGATAGAAGTATCGGCACCGGCAATATCTACTGCGTCTTTTACAGTGTTGAAAACTGGCTTATCAAGGTGAGTAGAACCACCTTTGCCCGGCGTAACACCACCTACTACGTTAGTACCATACTCAATCATCTGTGTAGCGTGGAATGTACCCTCGCTTCCGGTAAAACCCTGTACAATTATTTTAGAATCTTTATTAACTAGAACACTCATGATATATTGTTTATTGTTTTTCTTTATTTGCGATACAAAAATAGCGTATTTAACTAATATATACGCACGTTTTTTTATGATTTATATGTGAATTTTACTCTTAAAATCACTCAACTTGTATAATCTTCTTGTCAGTATAAGTTTTATAAAACATTCTTATGTCATTGTCAGGATATTGTTTCCTTAGCCTGTAATAAAGTTGTTTATAATACCAAACCAAATTAATCGGCCCTTGTGAATACTGTAGGTGCGTGTACCATGCCAAACTAAAAACTTTACCCCCTTCACAAATAGTGCTCTTACTGTTAAGAATATAAGCTTTTCTAAACGGCCTCATCTTTTCATCATCTTTCACACAAATATTTACACCGTCATTTTTTCCGGTATACATACCTGAAGAGAGTTCAAGAGGCCACAAACGCACAAAACTGCAAAGTGGTAATACAAACCAAAAAATGGCCAAAACTATTTTTGTTGAAACTGGCAGTACCGCTTTCTCTTTCTGAATTTGCACATCCGCAGATGTAGACAAAATATAAAGCAGGTAAATAATTGTCATAACATTCCATGGGACAATAGAATTAAAAGGCTGGTGCTCTAATACCATTTTAAAAAACAAAATGAACAAGTGCATGGGTATTAATATATACATAGCGTTCTTTTTATTTTTAGAGAAAAACAATAAAAAACCCGCCGCAGCTTCAATAATACTCATGGAAATACCTGTATAGTGTATGAAAGGGGTAATTGGGGAATTATATGAAAAAATGTGTTTTAAAAAAAATAAGTCCCAAACTTTGTGTAGGAAAGCACCGTTAAATTTATGAAGCCCGCTAAAAAAATAGGTAGACGACAGTATACATACAGCTACTTGCCTAAAATTAAAAGACCTATAGAAATAGAGAGCAAAATACCCAAAGAGAAACAAATACATATACTCCCATGCTTGTAGCCTTAGGGCGTCTAGTAGTACAGAAAACACTTCAACAAACATAAATGCTACAATAAGCCATCTTACAGGCCTTATGAGTATTGTTGTTAATAATGCTAATGACAGTACATATAACAGTAAATGCAATTGTGGAGGCAAACCGTCTAATGCTTCTATAAAGCTTACCGTAGGCAAGGCACGCCCGCCCAACCAGGATTCATAAGTAAATACCTTACCTAATATCCAAAAAAAACAGGTGAACCTTATTAGGTTTACCTGCGTAAAAATTTTCTCTTTTATTTGGTGTATGATCATCTAACTTAATTGATGCGTCATTACATAACCCCGGTACAACTTACCATCAAGCAGTTCCCAAATGGACATGCTTAAAGAAAGTTCTTTTTCCTCTAAAGGATTGTCTGGGGTAGTAATATAGTTTATATAACGTGCAGAAACTTTGTTTTCACCTTCAGCAATAACATGCGTTACTTTCAGCCTTAAAGTACTGTATTGTTTACTGGTAAACTCCGAAAAACGTATTAATTCCTTATAATCCAGTTCCAGATACCCACGTGGGCTATGCCACTGCACCAAAGCCTGCGGATGCAAATAATCCTTAATCTTTTCTGGAGTAAGAAGTGCGTGGTAATAATCTACTATAAACTGCTTTATATCCATATAAAAGAAGTGGAATTAGAAATTATTTCAGTTTTTCAAGTATTTCAGGAATACGTTTTACGTGAGCTATCTGTTTAAATTTCTCACGCGACTCCTCGGCTGGTGAGCCAAAATACACTTTTCCGCCTTCTAAAGATTTACCTACGCCACTTTGTGCCAGCACTACAGCTTTCTGACCAATAGTAATAGCGCTTGAAATACCTACCTGGCCCCACATGGTTACTTCATCTTCAACCACAACGCAACCCGCAATACCGGTTTGTGATGCAATCAAACACTTTTTGCCAATAACAGTATCATGGCCTATATGTACCTGATTATCTATTTTAGTTCCGGCACCAATGGTAGTATCACCGGTAACACCTTTATCTATAGTGCATAGAGCCCCTATGCCCACATTGTCTTCTATAACAACACGACCGCATGATAAAAGTTGATCAAAACCTTCAGGGCGTTTTTTGTAATAAAAAGCGTCTCCACCAAGTACTGTACCCGAATGAATAATTACGTTATCGCCTATAACAGTATTGTCATAAATAGCCACATTACTGTGTATAAGGCAATTTTTACCAATGGTAACATTGTTCCCTACAAAGGTATTGGGTTGTATCACTGTACCCTCGCCTATCAGTGCTGTAGGTGCTACAATAGCTGTAGCGGGCTGAAATGGCCTGAAATGGGTACTTATTTTATTAAAATCCCTAAATGGATCGTCAGATATAAGTAACGCTTTCCCCTCAGGGCAATCTACTTTTTTGTTGATTAAAACAATTGTAGCTGCAGATTGAAGCGCTTTGTCATAATATTTAGGGTGGTCTACAAACACTATATCGCCGGGTTCCACTACGTGGATTTCATTCATTCCGTGAACCGGGAAATTATCATCGCCCACATATTCACTGCCTATTATTGCAGCGATATCCTTTAATGCCTGTATGTTTGGAAATTTCATTTATAAGTATATTCCTGAGTTAGGTTATTCGGTTTTTTCTAAATAGCAGCTAAGGTAACTTTATGAATTAACTATCAATAAATATTTATTTTATTACTGCTTCCAGTGTATAATTTTATCCAAATCTACGAAAAATAGTTCCTTAAAAAAAGAATTCGTGGATTTACTAATCCTCAATTCAGCATCCCCAAATTGACGAATTAACAAATCCACGAATCCACAATAAAAAAACTATTCTTTTACACGCTCAAGGTATTGGCCTGTAGCGGTATCGATTTTAATTTTATCTCCTTCGTTAATAAAAAGAGGTACGTTTACGTTAGCACCGGTTTCTACTTTAGCAGGCTTAGTAGCGTTAGTAGCAGTGTTGCCTTTAACACCCGGCTCGGCATAAGTAACTTCAAGAACAACAGAAGCTGGCATATCTACAGAAAGAGGCGCTTCAGTCTCAGCATTGATGATAACCATTACATTTTCACCTTCTTTTAAAAGCCCAGGAGCATCAAGAATATCTTTGTTCAAAGTTATTTGCTCATACGTTTCAGCATTCATAAAGTGAAAATCGTCTCCTTCAGCATAAAGGAACTGAAACTTGTGTGTTTCTACCCTTACGTCTTCAATTTTATGTCCTGCCGAAAAAGTATTATCAAGTACTTTACCAGTAGTAAGGCTTTTTAGCTTTGTACGTACAAAAGCGGGGCCTTTACCCGGTTTTACGTGAAGGAATTCGATGATTTTATAAATATCGTGGTTAAATTTTATGCACAGACCGTTACGTATATCTGATGTAGTTGCCATTTCGTAAGAATTATTGTTTATTTTTTGTTTTTAAAATTATAGTCCGCCTGTATAGCCTTTCATAATACCTCTTGACGAGTTACGCACCGTCATGATAATTTCATCACGCTCCGGCGTAGCTTCCATTTCGGCTTCTATTATTTCAATAGCCTGAGTGGTATTATAATTTTTTTGGTACAGTATACGGTATATGTTTTGTATTTCAGTGATTTTTTCAGAAGTGAACCCCCTTCTTCTTAAACCTACTGAATTAATACCCACATATGAAAGCGGCTCACGAGCAGCTTTAACATACGGAGGAACGTCTTTACGCACTAATGAACCGCCGGTTACAAATGCGTGGTTACCTATTGTTGAGAACTGGTGCACAGCCACCATACCTGCAAGTACCACATAGTCGCCTACGGTAATGTGACCGGCAAGGTTAGTGTTGTTACTGAAGATACAGTAGTTACCCACCATACAGTCGTGCGCTATGTGAGAATACGCCATTACAAGACAATTGTTTCCTATGACGGTTTTCATCCTGTCTGATGTACCACGGTTTATAGTAACACATTCGCGAATGGTAGTGTTATCGCCTATTTCTGCAGTAGTTTCCTCACCTTGATATTTAAGATCCTGAGGTGGAGCAGAAATTACTGCACCCGGAAATATATTACAGTTTTTACCTATACGGGCACCTTCCATAATGGTAACGTTAGAACCTATCCAGGTTCCTTCGCCTATAACCACATTGTTATGGATGGTGGTAAAAGGTTCTATCACCACGTTTTTGGCTATTTTAGCCCCGGGGTGTACGTATGCTAAGGGTTGATTCATACCTTATTGTTCGTTTAATTTGATGATTTAGCTATTTGTGCCATAAGCTCAGCTTCTGCTACTAACTTGCCGTTTGCGTAAGCATTAGCCTGCATGTGGCATATACCACGGCGAATTGGCGAAAGCAGGTCACACTTAAATACTAGTGTATCGCCCGGAAGTACCTTGTGCTTGAACTTTACATTATCTATCTTCATGAAATAAGTAAGGTAGTTCTCAGGATCCGGAACGGTGCTTAATATAAGTATACCTCCCGTTTGTGCCATAGCCTCTACAATAAGCACACCAGGCATAACCGGTGCTCCAGGGAAATGCCCCACGAAGAAATTTTCGTTCATGGTTACGTTCTTCTGGCCTACTACGTGGGTGTCGCTCATTTCAATGATTTTGTCAACCAACAGGAATGGTGGCCTGTGTGGCAGCATACTCATTATTTTATGAATATCCATAAGCGGCTCCTTGTTCAAATCGTAAGTGGGAACAAAGTTACGCTGCTCTATTTTGATAATTTTAGAAAGTTTTTTTGCAAACTGAGTATTCACAAAATGGCCCGGCTTGTTAGCTATTACCTTACCCTTAATCCTTGTACCTATTAGGGCAAGGTCGCCTATAACATCAAGTAGTTTATGACGTGCAGCTTCGTTAGGGTAATGCAGGGTAAGGTTATCCAGTATACCATTTGGCTTAACAGTAATGCTTTCTTTACCAAAAGCTGTTTTAAGCCTTTCCATAGTATCAGGAGAGATTTCCTTATCTACATACACTATAGCATTATTAAGATCCCCTCCTTTTATCAGCCCATGTTCTAATAGGGTTTCAAGCTCATGAAGGAAACTAAAAGTACGCGCATCAGATATTTCAGCTTTAAAATCGGTCATGGTTTTAAGCGTAGCATTTTGGGTACCTAAAACTTTGGTGCCAAAATCTACCATGGTAGTTACCTGATACTCATCAGCAGGCATAACTATAATTTCGCTGCCTGTATTTTCATCAGTATAAGAAATAACTTCTTTTACTACATATACTTTACGCTCAGCATCCTGCTCTTCCACTCCTACTTTTTCTATGGCTTCCACAAAAAACTTAGAAGACCCATCCATAATAGGTGGTTCGCTGGCATCAAGCTCAATAATTACGTTATCTACATCACAACCCACAAATGCGGCAAGTACGTGTTCAGATGTTTGTATCTTAACACCCTTTTTTTCAAGGTTAGTACCGCGCTGGGTATTTACTACATAATTGGCATCTGCTTCAATAACCGGTTGGCCTTCCAGGTCTACCCGAACAAAAGTGTAACCGTTGTTTACAGGTGCAGGCTTAAAAGTCATTGTTACTTCCTTGCCTGTGTGAAGGCCCACACCCTTTAATGAGATCTCACTTTTGATTGTGGTTTGTTTCACCATTAGTATTTGTGTTTTATTCGTTTAATCTTTGTTCACTTTTTTCAGATTGTCTATTTCAGCAACAATTTTCGGTAAGTTACGGAAATGCACATACGATTTATTAAAATCAGTATACCCCATGGCCGGGCTACCCTGTATGGCTTCACCGTCCGGAATGTTACGTCCCACACCGCTCTGCGCCTGTATACGTACACCGTTTCCTATGGTAAGGTGACCGGCAATACCTACTTGTCCGCCAATGATGCAATTCTTACCAATTTTGCTGGAACCAGCAATACCGGTTTGCGATGCTATAACCGTATTTTCGCCAATAACTACGTTGTGGGCTATTTGAATCTGGTTGTCCAGCTTCACACCTTTTTTAATAACTGTACTGCCCAATGTGGCACGGTCTATAGTAGTGCATGCTCCCACATCAACATTATCTTCAAGGATAACATTACCTATTTGAGGCACCTTGCTGTATTCGCCTGCTTCATTTGGCGTATAGCCAAAACCATCTGAACCTATGATAGACCCCGAATGAATAGTACATCCGCTACCTATAATAGTTTCGCTGTATACACGTACGCCGGCAAACAATATACTGTTGTCGCCTATGGTTACATTATCACCTACAAAAGTGTTAGGATATATTTTTACGTTAGTTCCTATTTTTACATTTTTGCCGATGTAGCAAAACGCTCCCAGATACAAATGATCGCCATAAGTAACGTTCTCAGATATAAATGAAGGCTGCTCTATACCGCTCTTCATCAGCTTAACCTGGTTGTAATATTCCAGCAGCTTAGAGAAAGCCTTGTATGCATCTTCTACCTTAATTAGTGTGGTAGTAATAGGAGCATCGGGCTCAAATGTGCGGTTAACAATAGTTATCGAAGCCTGGGTAGTATATATATAAGGAGTATACTTAGGATTAGCCAAAAATGTAATGGCTCCTTCTGTACCTTCTTCTATTTTGGCAAGGGTATGCACTTCAGCCTGTGGATTACCTACCACATCGCCTTCCAGTACGCCTGCTATTTGTTCTGCTGTAAATTTCATCCCGACAAAAATAAAAAATTTAATTAAATCGCAGCTTCTTCCAAAAGATGTTTTGGATAACACACATAGTACTTGGTTACCGGCCTTGATAACGCTTTAAGGTTCAGCTGGTCGCTGGCCTGTATAACATCTTCTACAGTGCGGTCTTTATGCATTATATGTATAGGTTCGCCCTCTTTATTGTACGCCTGGTTTTTCACTTTTCCTTCAAAAACGAAATATTTAGCATCTTTTTCAGGAATTCCCAGCTTTTCTGATGCCCTGCGGCGCAGCTCAGCCACTTCCTCCCTACTCGCTTTATCAGATTGTAAGCGTATCTTCGGAAGGTCGCGGTTTATAATCATTTTACTCAGCTCACTAAGCACAAAATCACTATGAAACTGCCAGCCTTTTATAGCACCTATAATATCAAAATCGTCAAGGTACGAGAACTTCTTAAGCACATCAGGAGTAAAATCCTCCTTATTAATGGTGTGCTTCATAAAAAACATCAGCGGTTCGCTGGCATTTATCTCAATACCGTCGTGAAGTAGCTGACGGGCACGCTTTAGTATCTTAGTCAATATCAGTTCGGCAGCAACACTTGTTTTGTGCAGGTACGCCTGCCAGTACATAAGACGGCGGGCTACAATAAATTTCTCTACACTGTAAATGCCCTTTTCTTCTATAACCAACTTATCACCCTCTACATTAAACATTTGTATAAGGCGCTCGCTGTTAATGTTTCCTTCAGCCACACCGCTGTAAAAGCTGTCACGCTTCAGGTAGTCCATCCTGTCCATATCCAGCTGGCTCGATATAAGCTGCAGCATAAATTTACGATGGTACTCGCCCCTGAAAATCTTTATGGCAAGACTAAGCTTACCATTAAAAGTCTCATTAAGGCTGTCCATAAATATCAGCGAAATATCTTCGTGGCTTACTCCTTCCACTATGCTGTGTTCCATAGCATGACTAAAAGGCCCGTGCCCTATATCGTGCAGCAATATGGCTATACACAGCGCATTTTCCTCCTCAGCGCTAATATCTACACCTTTAAAGCGTAAAACCGAAACTGTACGCTGCATTATGTGCATGCAGCCCAGCGCATGGTGAAAACGCGTATGATGCGCCCCGGGATATACCAGGTACGAAAGCCCCATTTGTGTAATGCGCCTAAGCCTTTGAAAATACGGGTGTTGTATAAGGTCGTATAAAAGTGGGTCCGTTATGGAAATGAACCCGTATATAGGATCGTTAAGTATCTTTAATTTGTTGATGGTGCTCACGCAGCTATAAAATTTTAACAAAGATATTAAAATCAATGCTATTTTATATATACCACAGCATTTTAACTACCCTTGTAAGACATTTAACGCCAATTGGTAATACGTGTTAAACACAGGTTAATCAGCACGGAATTATGCCGTTAACTTTAAAAAAATGTTGTAACTTTATATGACTAAATTTGAAAGTCATGAGAGCAAACTACTATCTTTCAGCCTTTATGTTGTGCGGTATTTACGCCTATGCACAGCCCACCGAACGCCCCGACACAGAGCAGCCCGCCATAACGGTTGCTGATGTGGAGCAAGATGCCAAAGAAGCTTCCGATCAACGAAAGACCTACGAAGCCGACAAGCTTGCCGAAAAGGATAAGATATTAGCAGATAATACTAAAGAACCGAAAAAAGAAACAGCTTCGTCAAAGTCTTTATATACTTCTACCAGAAAATCTTCAAAAAAGCCTGGAAAACAATAATAACGTTATTTTTTGTTACTTAGGTTATTGAAGGAGAGGTCTGCAAAAGAAATTTTGCAGGCCTTTTGTTGTTTATATGCGGCTTGTTTCCGGCGTTCCATTCCGACCGTAGCGCGGCGGAGTGGAGAAATCTCAAAGCATTCATTAAGAGATGTCTCCTATCGTCGACATGAAACACTCTACAGCAAATTACTTTTTTGGCAACATCATTTCGTTTGTATAAATATGTACCTTTAACCTAAAACCAATCGATGAAAACCAAAATAAAAAAGAGGTATATACTTGCAGCCATTATACTTATTGGACTACTTATACCGCAAAAATACAGCATACCCGTAGCTGGCGCCACCAAAAACAGCTATAACCCAAAATCGTTCTGGTACTATCCGTGGGGCAAGTCCGTCACGCATAAGGGTATTGACATTTTTGCAAAGGAAGGAACAGACGTAAATGCAGCGACATCAGGTTTGGTATTGTATACCGGAACATTAGGCATGGGTGGCAATGTAGTAGTGTTACTCGGCCCGAAATGGCGGCTGCATTACTATGCTCATTTAAAAGACGTACATACCCATACCCTGGGTTGGGCAAGCCGTGGTGAAGCCATAGCCACCGTAGGCAGCACCGGTAATGCCGCCGGGAAACCACCGCACCTGCACTACAGCATGGTAACGCTTATTCCCTACCCGTGGCGCATAGACCGCGACCGGCAGGGCTTGATGAAGATGTTTTATTTAGACCCTACAGGGTATATTGAGGAGGATTTGGACAAATAACTATTCTTTAAGCCACTCCTTAAACTTTACCGGCAACACAGTATCAACAGGAAATTCCCTTGCAGTGTACCCTGTAGTATCTTTTATAAGTATTAGATGTTCTTGTAAATCTGAATTATAAAACCATAAATTACTTTTCTTATCTAAAAAGATTCCCCATTTCTGGTAACTGCTAAACGTTTTTACACTACCATAATCATACAATGAATTACGATTAGCATCATAAAAAGAAAAAGTAAGGCTCCCATCCTTAAACTCTCTTACCTGAATAGTTTTACTTCCTTCTTTATCATAAAAAGAATACTTGCCGGACTTAAAAATAAAATCGTCGGCAGAGAGTTTATGAATACCATCGGCCTCTTTTCGGCACGATATTAGCAAGAAAACAATTGATAAAATTACAATACGCATGCTGGTTGTTTTGCTCAAGTATAAGACAAACACCACATTAACATCGGTGTATTTTATAAAAAATTTAATACTAAAATCGTTAAATAAAACTAACTTGCATACGTTATAATACGAACGAAAATTCTTTCATACATATGAACGAGATAAACATACTATGGGTTGATGACGAGATTGAGATGCTGAAGCCCCATATTCTTTTCCTTGAAAAAAAGAACTATACGGTAACTACCGCAAACAACGGCCAGGATGCACTGGAACTGTTTGATAAACAAAACTTCGACATAGTTTTTCTGGACGAAAACATGCCCGGGCTTAGCGGCCTTGAGGTACTGGCCGAAATAAAAGAGAAAAAATCTTCGGTGCCGGTAATCATGATTACCAAAAGCGAGGAGGAAATGATCATGGAGGAGGCTATCGGTTCCAAGATTGCCGATTACCTTATAAAACCCGTAAACCCGAACCAGATACTGCTTTCGCTGAAAAAGAACTTGGACAACTCTCGCCTTGTTTCGAGCAAGACCACGCTGGACTACCAGAAAGAGTTCCGCAAAATATCTATGGATATGGGTATGGTACGCAGCTATGAAGACTGGGTAGATATGTACAAAAGGCTTATATTCTGGGAGATGGAGCTGGAGAACATTGAAGACCAAAGCATGGTGGAGATATTGGAATCTCAAAAAGCGGAAGCCAACTCACAGTTTGGTAAGTTTATAGAGCGCAACTACGAGGATTGGTTCGACCCTAAAGGCGACAAGCCGGTGCTGAGCCACAACCTGTTTCGTGAGTTGGTTATTCCTGAAATAAAGAAAAAACAACCCATACTTTTTGTGGTTATAGACAACCTGCGCTACGACCAGTGGAAAGCCTTTGAAAGCGTGGTTAACAACCATTACAAACTGGAGAAAGAGGCTGCCTACTACTCTATTTTGCCTACGGCTACCCAGTATGCGCGTAATGCTATTTTTAGCGGGCTTACCCCTCTTGAAATGGAGAAAAAATATCCGCAATACTGGAAAAACGACGTAGACGACGGCGGTAAAAACCTGTACGAAGCAGAGTTTCTTACTGAACAGTTGCGCCGCCTGGGCCTTAGCAGCCTGAAGCAGGAGTACTACAAAATTACCAACTACAGGGATGGTAAAAAACTTGCCGACAACTTTAAGGCGCTAAAAGACAACGACATTACTACCATAGTATACAACTTTGTAGACATGCTGAGCCATGCCAAAACCGAAATGGATGTTGTTAAAGAACTGGCCAGTAACGATAAGGCATACCGTTCGCTTACGCTGAGTTGGTTCCGTAACTCGCCACTGCTGGAAATGATACAACAGGCACAACTGCTGGGCATGCGCCTTATTATTACCACAGACCACGGTACCATAAACTGTAAAAACCCAAGTAAGGTTATAGGCGACCGAAATACCAGCCTGAACCTGCGCTATAAAACAGGCCGCAGCCTTACTTTTGAGGATCGCGACGTGTACCATGTAAAAGACCCAAAATCTATTCAGCTGCCTACCATAAACATGAGCAGTTCGTTTATCTTTGCAAAGAACGATTACTTCCTGGCTTACGTAAATAATTATAACCACTACGTAAGCTATTACCGCAATACCTACCAGCACGGTGGTATTTCATTGGAAGAAATGATAATCCCGTTCCTTGTGTTTAACCCGAAATAAAATTTAGTTGACGGTTAACAGTTTACAGTTTTAGGACAAAAAAGATAGCGAAGATGGAGATAACTTTTTCCCTTGAGGAAATCGACAGCGTGGCAAAAGAAGTTTTGGCACAAAATATTAAAGACATTATACTTTTTCATGGTGAAATGGGCGCCGGAAAAACCACATTTATAAAAGCACTTGCAAAACAGTTGGGCGTAACCGATATGACCGGTAGCCCAACGTTTTCGCTTGTAAATGAGTATGCTACCACTGATGGAAAAACCCTGTATCATTTTGATCTTTACCGTCTTAACAGTGAAGAGGAAGCATATGATATGGGTATAGACGAGTACTTTTACAGCGGCAACCTGTGCCTGATAGAATGGCCCGAAAAAACACCAAACCTCATACCTTTAGACCATACCGCAATAAGCATAACCACCCTAACAGACGGAAGGCGAAAACTATCAGTAAATTAACGGGTAGTTTATCATTTTTTTGTACATTGTATCAGTTTTTTATAAAACAACATGCCTATAACACCTTTTACCAGACAACAGCTGCTACCACAGGAAGAGAAGCTTGAAGTAATGAAGCAGCGCGGGGAGCTATTTATTGGTTTACCAAAAGAAACTTCGTACCAGGAGCGCCGTATATGCCTTACCCCCGATGCCGTGAGTTCGCTTGTAGCCCACGGACACAGGGTAATGATAGAGAGTGGCGCAGGCCAAACGGCATCATATAGCGACAAGGAATACAGCGAAGCCGGTGCCGAAATAACGCACGACCCTAAAAAGGTATTTGGTTGCCCAATAATCCTTAAGGTGGAGCCACCTACGGTAAAGGAAATAGAGATGATGAACCCCGAAACGTTACTGATTTCGGCAATACAGCTCAAAACCCAGAAGGAAGATTTTTTCCATGCCCTTGAAACAAAAAGAATAACCGCACTGGCTTTTGAATTTATTAAAGACAGCGACGGCTCTTACCCTGCTGTAAAATCACTAAGCGAAATTGCCGGCACAGCCTCGGTGCTTATAGCTGCCGAACTTATGATAAGCCAGCGACTGGGCAAAGGCCTATTGTTCGGAAACATTACCGGCGTGCCTCCTACAGAGGTTGTTATAATTGGTGCGGGTACTGCTGCCGAATTTGCTGCTAAAACGGCTCTTGGCCTTGGTGCAAGTGTTAAGGTGTTTGACAATTCTATAAACAGGCTACGCAGGCTGCAAAACAACCTGAACCAACGTATATTTACCAGTACCATACAGGAAAAAGCACTACAAAAAGCCCTTATGCGCTGCGATGTAGCCATAGGTGCCATGCGTGGTAAAAACCGTACTCCTATTGTTGTTACCGAGACCATGGTAGAGCGCATGAAACGTGGTGCTGTAGTAATAGATATAGCCATAGATACAGGCGGCTGTTTTGAAACCAGCGAAGTTACCACTCATGAAAAACCTACGTTTGTAAAGCACAACGTTACCCACTACTGCGTACCGAACATACCATCGCGATACAGTAAAACGGCTTCGCTTTCTATAAGTAATATCATTAGCCCGTTTTTACTGCAAATGGCTGAAGATGGTGGCCTTGAAAGTGCCCTGCGATGCGATGCCGGACTAAAAAACGGAATCTATATGTACCACGGCAGGCTTACAAGCCGCAGTATAGGTGAATGGTTTGGGAAAGATTATACTGACATTAACCTGATTGTGTTTTAGGTTTTTCAATTTTGAGCAAAACGAAATAAAAGAAGACTCCTTGTATTGAATCAAAATCTATTTTTATACGCTAATAGCTAATAAGTCTATTTAGTCAAATTAGTTTATTCCGTTGTCTATAAAAATTTCGTGTAACAGATCGATACGTTCACTACAATCATCATCCACGTAATTTAGAAAATTAATATCCTCATCATCCGGCGCAATATAAGCACCTTCACACTCAAAGCATATCTCGTAAAAACAGATTAGTACATTATTTTCATCGTAAAATAATATCCCATTTCGTGGTTCATAACATCCTGTAACCTTAACTACATCGCGCGGATAACCTCTGCGAATTTTATAGTTGATCATTATATTACTAAGTTTATCAATATCCGCCGTATTGGTAAGTTCCTTTTCGTGGATGATATTATACTCATGGGGATATTCTCCCAGCACAACCTTTTCGGTACGAATGTATTTTTGCTTCTTAGTGCTATCCTCTTTAATTACATTGAGTTCAATACTCGCAGGGAAGGATATTAGCACTATACGTTTCGCCTTATTAAAAGGAAACTGCTTCATACGCTCGGCAGGTTTCATAGTACCAAACCAACCGCAATTTTGCTGTTGCGAATAGGCTTTAAACAGGCTACAGATAAAAATAATGAGGATTAATAATTGTTTCATAATTGCTTGGTTACGTTTAACCAAATATAACAAAAAACAGCTGAAGGTTGCCCAACAGCTGCTTGTTTATCGTCTTTATAATATGGTTTATTCTACTGTGGTATTCAGCATTTTCCAAAGCTTGTCTTTAAGCTCTGTAAGTCCCTGCTGTGCCACAGACGATATAAACATGTATTGTGTACCGGCAAGCTCTTTATCCAGTTGTGCTTTCATTTCTGCTTTAAGCTCTTCATCCAGCATATCGGTTTTGCTTATGGCTATCAGGCGGTCTTTATCCAGTAACTCAGGATTGTAGCGCCTTAGCTCATCCAGCAATATATCGTATTCTTTTTTAATATCCTCAGTATCGGCAGGTATCAGGAACAGCAATGTACTGTTTCGCTCTATATGGCGCAGGAAATAATGCCCAAGCCCCTTACCTTCGGCAGCACCTTCAATAATTCCCGGTATATCGGCAATTACAAAACTCTGGAAATCACGATATGCTACAATACCCAGGTTAGGTTTCAGCGTTGTAAACGGATAATCCGCAATCTTAGGCTTAGCCGAAGTAAGCACACTAAGCAGTGTACTTTTGCCTGCATTCGGAAAACCAACAAGGCCTACATCGGCAAGCACTTTCAGCTCCAGCAGTACGTCAATTTCTTCAGCAGGCATACCCGGCTGCGAATAACGCGGCGTTTGGTTTGTACTGGTACGAAAATGCCAGTTACCCAGTCCGCCCTTACCTCCTTTTGCAAGTATCTTCTTTTCGTCGTGTTCTGTAATTTCAAACAACACCTCACCGGTTTCGGTATCCTTTACCACAGTACCCAGCGGCACTTCAATAAACTTATCCTCACCATCGGCTCCGGTACTGCGCGAGCTACCTCCGTCTCCGCCATGGCCGGCTTTAATGTGGCGTGCAAACTTAAGGTGAAACAATGTCCACAGGCTCTTATTCCCTACCAGGAATACGTGTCCGCCACGGCCACCATCACCACCATCGGGTCCGCCTTTTTCAATAAACTTTTCACGGTGCAGGTGCGTAGATCCCTTCCCTCCTTTTCCGGAAGACACATATATCTTTACATAATCTACAAAATTCCCTTCTGTCATTTGATTAAAGTTTACTGTTCAAGGTTTAAGGGCGCAAAGGTACATTTATTTTGCGTATTATGAAACGCTGAATAGTTATTGAATAAAACAAGCCTGCCGTTACAGGAATTTATTCTCTTTCATCCACTTAAGGCAGCGTTCAAACCACTCATCTGTAGTGGTTTTATTATTAAGACCAAAACCATGCCCCCCCGCCTGGTAAACGTTTAGTACTCCTTTTACGTTTTGCGCGAGCATACTTTCATAAAACAAAATACTGTTTTGTACCGGTACTGCCTTATCATCCTGCGCATGAATAAGAAAAACGGGAGACATATCGGGTTTTACCTGGGTTTCATTTGAATACAGGCGAATACTTTCATCTGAAGCATCTTTACCAATAAGATTAGCCTTAGAGCCACCATGTGTATAGGCACCCATACTTATTACCGGATATACCAATATAGAAAAATCAGGTTTAACACTTATACCATTGGTTTCTATAACCGGCTTATCATAATGTGTGGCGGCTGTTGATGCAAGGTGCCCCCCTGCTGAGAAACCAAGAATACCCACTTTATCCGGATCTATGTTCCATTTTTTCGCATTTTCACGCACCATTTGCAGCGCGCGCTGTGCATCCTGTAGTGGTCCTATAGAACGGTCTTTCATAATTTCGTCACTCGGTAGGCGGTATTTAAGCACAAAAGCCGTTACCCCCTGTTCATTAAACTTTTTAGCCACAGCTATACCTTCATGGTCATAGGCCAGCATACCGTAGCCACCACCGGGGCATATAATTACTGCGGTGCCGTTTGCCTTACCTTTTTCAGGAAAAAAAGGCTGTAATGTAGGTTGGCTTACAAACCTTATACGCGAGTTTTCGTTAACTTCTTTGTAAGTATCGGGAGTAGGTTTGCTGTTTGGCACCTCTTTGTATAAGGGAATTGCATTTTCCTGCTGGGCGAAACTGTTTTGAGAAAAAGAAAAAGTGATCATTAGTATACAATTAAACAACAAGCTTTTTGGCTTGTTATTAAGTAACAAAAAAGATTGCTTCATTTTTATGAATGTAGTTTTGGTTATGCACAATTAAAATTGCGCATGAAGATAACAAAATCATGTTAATCAACCGTCCTGTTCAGCTATGTTTAAGCCTTATTTAATATCGAATAGTTGATATATAGGGCGTATCTTTACGACAGTGTAACAAGACCCAATAAGCGTATGAAAATTATCCCGCTACAATATGGCGTATTCAGGGTAAGTAAAGACAAGGTTTTTACTCCTGCCGATACCCCATTGCAACCCGACGAAAGCGGTTACCTGACCATGGCAATTTGCCCGTTTCTTATAGAATTACCCGGTCAGTTGATTTTACTGGATGCCGGCCTGGGCATTGAATCAGACGGCAAACCCGTTATTATAAAACTGATAAACGAAGCCGGCTATAATGCTACCGATGTAACAACAATACTACTAAGCCACCTGCATAAAGACCACGTGGAAGGCTTAGGTTATTATGAGGATGATATTTTTGTACAAAATTTCCCTAATGCGACGATATTTTTTCAGCAGAGGGAAATGGACTATGCTTTAACCCAAACACAAAGCCACTCTTTTGATACAGATATTTTAAAAGAAATATTGTCGTTTGAAAACCTTTCTCCCATGCATGACGATGAAGGCAAACTGGGAGAATATATTACATACCAAGTTACCGGTGGGCATTCGCCATTTCATCAGGTGTTTTTTATAGAGCAGGATAATGAAATTGCCTTTTACGGAGCCGATAATCTACCTCAACGAGCGTATTTGAAATTCCATATTGCATATAAAACCGACTACGACGGTAAAAAAGCAATGGCATGCCGTATACAATGGGAACAGGAAGCTAAAGAAAACAATTGGCAGGTACTACTATACCACGACAAACATCCGGTAATACGTATGGACTAAAAATAGAAATTCCCCTGTTTCCAGGGGAATTTCTATTTTTTCAAATGTTTATTCTTTAAGCGAACGTACACGAACCTTATCTATTTTTACGCCATCCATATCTACAACTTCAAGTTCAAAAAGTTGCCAGTGCAGCTTTTCACCTTCTTTCGGTATGTAGCTTAATTCAGTCATAATAAGTCCGCTAACCGTAGTTACCTCATATTCATTAATAAGGTCATCAAGATCAAAATAGGTAAGGAAATCATGCAGCGGATAGTGCCCGTCTACAAGCCACGTACCTTCTCCTTCCGCTACAAGTTTAAACTCGTCTTCGTAGAAATCGGCTGCATCGCCTACTAAAGCTTCAAGAATATCGTTTAAGGTAATCACCCCTTGGAAAACACCATATTCATCTGTAACAAGCGCATAGTGCACTTTGGTCTTTTTGAATATCTCAAGTGCTTTATAAGCCGAAGTGTGTTCTATAAGATATACCGGCTCTTTAATGATATCTGAAAGTTTAAAATCAGCGCGATCAAAGTTGGCAAAAATATCCTTAAGTAACACAACACCTTTAACTTCATCAAGGTTATTACCTTCACTTACAGGATACATACTATGAAGTTCTTCAAGCATTACTTCACGTATTTTTTCCCTGTCAAAATCAGTATTAAGATAGCTAACCGACTTGCGGTGCGTCATTAACGAATTTACTTTACGGTCGCCAATATGAAACACACGCTCCATAATATCATGCTCTATTTCCTGAACTTCTCCGCCTTCGGTACCTTCTTTTATTATAGCCTTGATTTCCTCTTCAGTCACTTTACCGTCGGCTGTGGGGCGTATGTTGAATAACTTCATCAGCCCGTCAGTACTTACTGTAAGCAACCAAATAAACGGAGCAGTAACTATACTTATGTACTTCATAGGTACAGCAACCATTTTAGCTATACTTTCAGGATACGTGAGCCCTACCCTTTTTGGTAAAAGCTCTCCTAATACCAGCGAAAAGAACGTAAGTATAACCACCACAATACCTACCGAAATGTTATCGGCATAAGGTTTCAGTGCAGGTATACCTTCTATAAACAGGCGTACATCGTCGGTTATTTTGTCACCGGAATAAATACCGGTAAGAATACCTATAAGCGTAATACCTATTTGTACCGTACTTAGGAACTTATTTGGAGAATTGGCAAGATCAAGCGCCGTTTGGGCACTTGAGTTACCTTTTTTAGCAGCGGTTTCCAGTCGGTTCTTGCGCGCAGAAATAAGCGCAATCTCACTCATGGAGAACACACCGTTAAGGATAATAAGGAATAATATTATGGCTATTTCCAATCGGGTTGGTTTTTAATTAAACTTGTCTAATACAAGACTCAACCTTTCGGTTACTTCTTCTATAGACCCTATACCGTCTACCTCATAAAATTTATGCTGCTTTTTATAGTAATCAGCAAGAGGAGCCGTTTTTTCATTGTATTCCTGGTAGCGCTTACGTATCAGGGCTTCATCCTGGTCATCAGCACGACCACTGGTTTTTCCACGCTCAAGAAGACGTGCAACAAGTATCTCATCATTTGCTTCAAGAGCTACTGTAGCAGTTACACTCTGTCCTTTCGACTCTAAAAATGCATCAAGCGCTTCTGCCTGGGCAATAGTGCGCGGATAACCGTCTAAAAGAAAGCCTGCAACATCAGGATTCCTGTTTACTTCATCCTGAAGCATTTTTGTAGTAACATCATCGGGTACAAGCATACCTTTATCCGCATATGACTGCGCGAGCTGACCTAATTCGGTATTATTACTTTTATGATACCTGAATAGATCGCCTGTAGAAATATGCTTAAGGCTGTACTTTGTTTTTAAGAACTCTGCCTGAGTACCTTTACCTGCACCAGGCTTCCCGAATAGAACAATATTAATCATTGTGTGTTATATAAAGTTTAGAGTATTTTTATTGTAATTGATATACTTCAGGCAGGTTGCGCCCCAGCCCGTCATAGTCCAGCCCGTAGCCTACTATAAATTTATTTGGAATTTCAAAACCGATGTAGTCCAGCTTTATGTCTTTAGTGTAAGCTTCAGGCTTAAAAAATAACGTAGCTATTTTCAGCTGTTTTACACCTTTCTCGGCAAACATTTTTACAAGTTCTTCTACGGTATTACCGGTATCTACTATATCTTCTATGATTACCACGGTACGCCCCTCAAGATTCTGATTTAGCCCTATAAGCTGTTTTACGGCACCGGTGCTACCCATGCCCTCATAGCTGGCCACTTTTACAAAGCTAACTTCGCAATCAGCCTTATAGTGCTTTACAAAATCTGAAACTACCATAAATGCACCATTCAGCACACCTACAAATACCGGTACTTCGCCTTTTAGTTCGTTCTCTACCGCTAAGGCAAGGGTATTTAGCCGTGAATTTATTTCGGCAGCCGATATAAACGGCACAAAATGTTTATCGTGAAGTTGTATCACTATTTTTGCTGGTTTTAAAGCTACAAATATACTAATTGTAATACTGTCGATTATAATGGTATACCTATTTTGTAATAATTTTATGAACGAAACAAAAACACTGACTTACAGCAACTTAACAACAAACAAAACCTAACTATTTTCCTTTTATCTTATAATAAGTGTTTGCAACCGTATTTTCTTTACTTTTATTTCAGATAATCCTCTCATATCCCGATGCTGAAAAAACTGGCCTTATTATTTCTTATATGCGTTGGCTGCAACCAAATATTATTGGCACAGGAGACTATCCGTCAGAAAACAGACAACGAAAGTATAAAGAACAATACTAGCCACATTAGGGAAATGGAAGAAGTTGTAATAAGCAATTTCCATGTAAACGACAGCCTGCTAAATGTTCCGTCCGCAATAAGCATTATTACAAATATGCAGCGCAATAACAACACCGAAATTGCTCCATTACTTAACACCCTGCCCGGTGTACAGATGCAAAGCGGCGCACTAAACACCAACCGGATTTCTATACGCGGTATTGGCGCAAGGACAACCTACGGCACTAACAAGATACGGGCTTTTTATGGCAACATTCCCCTGACCACAGGCGACAGTGAAACTACTATTGAAGACATAGACCTTGAAGCAATAAACCGCATAGAAATTATTAAAGGACCTTTTAGCAGTATTTACGGTGCCGGGCTTGGCGGCGCCATTCTTATAGACCCTAAATACACATCTAATACCGGCCATACAGGTAAAGCAAGCATAACAGCTGGCTCATTCGGGTTGCTGAAAAACACCTTTAATTATGGCTACAACAGCAATAATGGAAGTGTAAACATCAACTACCACAAACTGCAAAACGACGGCTGGCGGACCAACAGCGGTTACTACCGCGAGGGGGCTACCCTGGCTGGCGACCTTTTCCGTAAGGAGAAAAGCAGGCTTACCTACTTTGGCAATTACACCTATATGAAAGCCTATATAGCCAGTTCGGTAACAAAAGAAAGCTTTAATCAAGACCCTCGCGCCGCTGCACCTACCTGGGCAGCAAGCAAGGGCTACGAGCAGTATCATACCTTTATGGGTGGTGTGTCATATGAATTTGAGTTGACTCCCAATCTAAAAAACGCGACATCTGTATTCATAAACAATAAGAACAGTTACGAACCCCGTCCATTCAATATATTAGCACAAAACAGCATGGGTTATGGTGGGCGGACACAGTTTAACGGCAACTCCCTCATTGGTAAACTGAAAACCGAATACATAGCAGGACTTGAATTTTTTAAGGACGGATATACAGGCAGCACGCATGAAAGTTTGTACCAGGATAATAACGGTAGCGGTTCGGTTCAGGGAGCAAAACTAACCGGAGATGAACAAAGCAGGCATTTTATAAATGCTTTTGCACAGGTAAGGTTGCAGTTTACTACAAAGCTGGAAGCACAGGCAGGCATCAACTACAACAAAACCACATTCAGCCTTGACACTACATTCCCCGAAGAAAGCCGCAATAGTGAAAACCATAGTTACAAAGGCATAGTAGCACCACAGTTTGCATTGTTATACAAACCAGAAAAAAACAGCACCGTGTACGCATCGGTAAGCCGCGGATTTTCTTTGCCTGCCATTTCGGAAACACTAAATGCAGATGGTACGGTAAACCCCAACATAAAACCGGAGAATGGCTATAACTTTGAAATAGGCAGTAAAACTTATGCTTTTAATAACCGCCTGTATACTGATGTTGCCCTGTACCGTATGGAAATAAAAGACCTGCTCGTGGCACAGCGTGTGGGCGACGACCAATACGTAGGCACAAACGCAGGAAAAACATTGCACGAGGGTATAGAATGGTTTATAAAGTATAATCAACCCTTGGCAAAGAACTGGCAGCTTTCGCCCTATGTAGCTTTATCGGCAGGACGCTATCGTTTTGAAGAATTTATAAGTAATGACATTGATTATAGTGGCAACAAGCTTACCGGGGTACCTTCTACAAAATTTAATGCGGGGCTTACATTAAATATGCCTTTAGCGTTTTACATTACTGCCGATTATTACTATACTGACGGCATTCCCATGAACGATGCCAATACAGCCTTTTCTAAAAGCGACAACCTTCTTAATACAAAACTGGGCTGGAATTATAACGACAACAACGGACTGAATATAGGTGCATCATTTGGCATCAATAATACAACCAACACACATTACGCATCCATGATATTAGTAAATGCCACCGGAAATAACCCAAGATATTACTACCCCGGGCTACCGGTTAACTATTATGGTAATGTGAATATTAGCTATCTTTTTTAAAAAATTCCCCCTAAAAAAAGTAGGGCTATAACGATTTTTTACGCAACCAATCCGGTTTTTACACATCTTAATCAAAGTATTTTAAGATAATCAAAAACGAATCGTTATGAAACTACGTTTACTTTTTTGCCTGTTTATCGCTACGATAACAGGTGCCTTTGCACAGCAGCAGGCTGTGATTCAGGGCGATGAAATGTTATGTCCCGGTGGTACGGGTAACGCCATGGTATTAGGTATAGTACCTTATGACAGCTATCAGTGGCAGGTAAAAGCTTATGGAGAAAGTAATTTTACCAACATTGAAGGAGCCATTTATTCTACATTCCAGTATGATGCTTACACGTACAGTGTTACCACCATTAGGGCTCAGGTATCTCAAAACGGGGAAACATTCTACTCAAATGAGCTGTTTATAGACAGCATGGTATTCCTTCCTATTTTTTACAGTACCGAAACTACAGGCGATGTAACATTTGATCCTAATCAGCAGGGATATATTCTTTGCGAAGGCGGCGCTATTATCAATACTGTAGGTGAACCGTATACAAATGTTCAATGGTATAAAGACGAAGTAGCTATAGAAGGTGCTACAGGTACCAGCTACACTATTACAGCTCCGGGTACATATTATGCAATAGCAGCACCCGCAGATTGCCCACAAAGTGCGCAAACTACCCTGCCCTGCGTGGTAATGCCTTGTACTACTCAAGAAGTTGAAGCTCCGGTTATAGATGGCGATCTTATGCTTTGCCCATGGACAAACGGAACTGCTATAGTTACTAATGGCTATACCTACGATACTTATCAATGGTATTCTAAATTCTGGTTTACTTCAGACGAATACCAGCCTATAGAGGGCGCCACATCGGCTACGTTTACTTATGATTGGTTTACATACGACCAGTCTTTATTTAAATTGGTAGTAACTTCAGGAGGCACTACTTACGAATCTAACGTAATACAAATAGACAGCTATGCATGGGTCGGCTTAATCATAGAGCAGTCTATGAATGAAAACCTTGTAACCTATGATCCTGACCAGGGCTTTTTAATGTGCCCTACCGGCACTATTACTAATACCATAAACAGCCCATACAGCATTGTACAATGGTACAAGAATGGTGAGGCCATAGAAGGTGCCACAAGTACTACTTATGTAATTACAGAACCCGGAAACTATACTGTTGTAGCCTCCCCTGAATATTGCCCGGACAGTACAACAGAAAGCGACCCTATAGTTGTTGTGGAAAACACAGACTGTACAGCGGGCACACAAAACCCTGCCGGTAAAAGCTTTGTACTGTACCCTAACCCTGCTAACAGCGTGCTAAATGTACAACTGGGTAGTAATAATACTGCCTCTGAATATGTCATATTTGACGTTACAGGAAAGAAACTTGCTGAAGGTACACTTAAGGGAAGCACATCAGCAATAAACATAGAAAACCTTGCAAACGGTACTTACCTAATAAAAATAGGTGAAAATGGTGCACAGGCTTCACAGATGTTTATAAAACAATAAATCCTTTCAAAACCAATTATGTAAAAGCGGGGCAAAAATATTTTGTCCCGCTTTTTTTTATTTCGGGTAAATGGGATACTAAATTTATTTGCGCAATTTTGTAGTAAACCATATCCATGCAAAATTTTAAAACCGATGTTGCAAACAGTACTGCACACCGTCCTTCGCGGGAAGGATTGGCTAATCGTGTACTGGCAGATGCACAGCTATTACCCGAACTGCTAAGTATTGCCTTTGATACTAAAAACAAAAGCCACCACAAAGCTTGCTGGATATTGGAATTGGTACTTGAAAACAACATAGCGCTTATTAGTCCATATCTGGATGAATTCTGTAATACAGCGAAGTCATATAATCATGAAGGTGCCATACGTTCAATTTCAAAAATATGTTTGTTCCTGGCTCAGCAAAACCACACGACCCCTGTTACACTTAATCAGCAACAAAAAGAATTAATAACAGAAACCTGTTTTGATTGGCTGATAGCTCCCGACGGTAAGGTAGCAAGCAAAGCCTATGCTATGCGTGCTTTATACCTTTTAGGAAAAGATACAGACTGGGTATACACCGAGCTACAGCGTATATTACAAGATGATTTTACAAAACACACCGCAGCATACAAGGCAGCAGCAAAAGAACTGCTACAAAAACTGAAAAATAGTTAACTTTCCACCGCTATAACAGTAACTATTACATGGACGGAAATTTCACTAAAGCGCAAACAACCCTGCTAAAGATTATTACAAACCTTACCTTTTGGGTATTTATAGCCATTACTGCCGGTATATGGTTAGGACACTACCACCCACAGCAGGCACTTATGATGGAAAAGGTGGGCAAATATTTTATCGAACTGATAAAGCTGTTCATAGGCCCCATCATATTTATCACAATTGTATTAGGTATAAGTGGTATGGGCGATTTGCGTAAAGTAGGACGTATTGGTATAAAATCGTTACTTTATTTTGAGGTAGTAACCACCTTTGCCCTGGCCATAGGCGTAGCGGTAGCTTACATCCTAAAACCAGGCAATATAGACCGCGCAGGGCTGTCTATGGGTAACACCGATACCTTTACACAAAAAGCATCAGAATTCAGTTGGCTAAAGTTTTTCCTGGATAATTTTACCCTGCAGGTATTAGTTGCAGCCATTATAACAGGTATAGCATTAAACTTTTATTCTAAACGGGAAGTAGTAACCGGATACTTGTATAAAGCCTCCTCATTCGTCTTTAAAGTACTAAAATGGGTTATGTACCTAGCACCCGTAGGTGCTTTTGGCGCTATGGCGTTTACTATAGGTAAATTCGGGCTGCACACATTAGTACCTCTGGGTAAGCTAATGCTGTCTGTATACGTTACAATGGCAATATTTATTTTCGGAATATTGGGCAGTATATTAAGGTACTATAAGATGAGTATTTTCCGGTTCCTTAGTTTTATTAAAGAAGAACTCATCATTATACTTGGTACATCGTCATCTGAAACTGCCCTGCCAAATCTTATGGAAAAACTGCAAAAGGCAGGATGTAGTAAAGAAGTGGTAGGTTTAGTAGTACCAACAGGATATTCATTTAATCTTGACGGCACATCCATATACTTAAGCATGTCAGTAATTTTCCTTGCACAGCTTTATGATGTACATCTAACCTTTACAGAAGTATTAAGCATTATAGGGCTGCTTATGGTAACCAGTAAAGGCGCTGCCGGAGTTACAGGAAGCGGCTTTGTGGTATTGGCCTCTACCCTTACCGCAATACACAAAATACCCGTTGAAGGTTTAGCCTTCCTGCTGGGTGTAGACAAGTTTATGAGTGAGGCCCGGGCCATAACAAACTTTATAGGAAACGGTATCGCTACACTGATTATTAGCCGTAGCGAAGGCGAATCTGCCGATATTAGCAATGTATAATTATTTTTTGAACATAATTTGCCTAAAAACACCCACTAAAACGTTTTAGAATAGACACGAGAAGTTATTTTTTAACAGAAAGATAACAGGGTTTTTAAGCATCAGCCTAAAAAAAAACACCAAACAAAACATTCAGTTGAAATTTTAATAAAAATACTATCACAACCATCAAGGAATAATATTTTTATTACTTTAGTAAAAGATTTAAATACCATTTTAAAGTTCGCTGACAATATGGTTGTACTTACCTTAACCCAGATAGTGACGGAGGGGAACGGCACTATAAAAAACTGAAGTTAAGGAAAACACCGGACGATAAGCTGAAGGAATGATAAAATGCAAACAAGCAACTTTCTTCTTTTTTAAAGGCCTGTCTCTTAGACAGGCCTTTTAATTTGTATACAGCAACTATACCGGTAATTTTATCCATAAAAAAAGGCCGCCTTTTGGCAGCCTAATTATCTTCAAACAATACAATTATTGTTCAAGCTGTTTTTGAGCCCTCTTCTCTTTTACAAGTTCTACGGTGGCACCGCCTACCCAGTAGAAAACAAAACTTACCAGGAACATCATAAGCCAAAAACCTATGGTAGCAATGGTAAGGAAAAGAAGAAAACCTAAGTACTCTTGAAATTCAAACATGTTTTCCGGAAATTTTGAATTATGCCCCAAATATACACCAAAGCGTTTGTTAAAACAACTAAAACACTGAGAAAAGTTCATCAAAAATTAATTCCGAAATCATTTTCTTAAAGAATCAATATTGCGTAATTTTGGCTGGCTTTTCTACCCCTGCACAACGTCAGGTAATTAGATTGCCATTAACCTAAATTTTATAAACAACCATAAACATTTTTAAAATGGAATACAGGATTGAAAAAGACACTATGGGCGAAGTTAAAGTACCTGCAGACAAGTACTGGGGTGCACAAACTGAGCGTTCGCGCAACAACTTTAAGATAGGTACGCCCGGTTCAATGCCGAAAGAGATCATTGAAGGCTTTGCTTACCTTAAAAAAGCTGCTGCATATGCTAACCACGACCTGGGTGTTCTTAGCGTTGAAAAACGTGATGCAATAGCACAAGTATGCGACGAAATCCTTGAAGGAAAACTGGACAGCGAGTTTCCGCTTGTAATATGGCAAACCGGTTCAGGCACACAAAGTAATATGAACGTTAACGAAGTGGTGGCTAACAGGGCACAAGTACTTGCCGGAGGTAAAATAGGTGAAGGCGAGCCTGTACTAAAAGCCAATGACGACGTAAACAAATCACAATCAAGTAACGATACCTACCCTACCGGTATGCACATAGCTGCATACAAAGCTGTAGTAGAAGTAACGCTTCCGGGTGTGGAAAAACTACGTGACACTCTTAAAGCGAAAAGCGAAGAGTATATGAACGTGGTTAAAATAGGTCGTACGCACCTTATGGATGCTACTCCCCTAACCCTTGGACAAGAACTTAGCGGATACGTAGCCCAGCTTACATACGGCATTAAAGCGGTTAAAAACACCCTTGAGCACCTTGGCGAACTTGCCCTTGGCGGTACTGCTGTAGGTACAGGTCTTAACACGCCTGCCGGTTATGATGTAAAAGTAGCCGAATACATTGCTAAATTTACAGGTCTTCCGTTTGTAACGGCTCCAAACAAATTTGAAGCACTTGCAAGCCACGATGCTCTTGTAGAAACTCATGGTGCACTAAAACAACTTGCAGTAGCGCTTAATAAAATAGCTAACGATATCCGTATGCTGGCTTCGGGCCCACGCTCTGGTATCGGTGAAATACTTATCCCTGAAAACGAACCGGGTTCGTCTATCATGCCGGGCAAGGTAAACCCTACACAATGTGAAGCCCTTACTATGGTATGTGCCCAGGTTATGGGTAACGACGTAGCTATTACAATTGGCGGTACACAAGGCCACTACGAACTTAACGTATTTAAGCCGCTTATGGCTGCTAACTTCCTGCAATCAGCCCGCCTGCTGGGTGATGCATGTGTATCGTTTGACGAGCACTGTGCACAGGGTATTGAGCCAAACTACACCCGTATTAAAGAGCTTGTAGACAACTCATTAATGCTTGTAACTGCACTTAACACCAAAATAGGCTACTACAAAGCGGCTGAAATTGCACAAACTGCACACAAAAACGGCACTACACTTAAAGACGAAGCCGTTCGTCTTGGTTATGTAACTCCTGAAGATTTTGATGCATGGGTTAAGCCTGAAGATATGGTGGGGTCGCTTAAATAGTAAACCCTAACTATAAATATTACAAAGCAGCTCTTTTAGGGCTGCTTTTTTGTTAATAGCATTGTAAATAACTCACTATAAAAATGTTTATGAATAACTTTATGGAAAATCACAGCCATGAAAGACATTGCCCGCCGCTTCCCGGAAAATCCTATACTGATACCTAACGATATAAAACCGAGCAATTACGGACTTAAAGTTATCTGCCTGCTAAATCCGGGAGTGTTTACATTTAATGGAAAAATATGGCTGCTGATACGCGTGGCGGAAAACGTAACCCCTAAAGACGGCGTTATCTCTTTTCCTGTACTGGATGAATATGGGAATATTGATGTGCTTGATATAGCCAAAGATGATAAAGACCTGGACACATCAGACCCTCGGGTAATGAGCTACAAAGGACAGGATTACCTTACTACCCTATCGCACTTGCGATTAGTATGCAGCGAAGATGGTATACATTTCCATGAGCCCGATAATATTAAAACCATGCTTACAGGAACTGGCAAAGCAGAAAGCTTCGGTATAGAAGACTGTAGGGTGTCTAAAATTGAAGATGCATATTATCTTACCTACACAGCGGTATCGGCAAGTGGCGTGGGCGTAGGGCTGCGTACTTCCAAAGACTGGATAAATTTTAAAAGCTTCGGGATGATATTTCCCCCTCATAATAAAGACTGCGCTATTTTCGAAGAAAAAATAAACGGGAAATTTTATGCCCTACATAGGCCCAGCAGTGTGCAACTTGGCGGTAATTACATCTGGATTGCAGAATCGCCCGATGGCATACACTGGGGTAACCATCAATGTATTGTAAAAACAAGAAAAGGACAATGGGACAGTGCACGCGTGGGTGCCGGAGCAGCACCTATAAAAACCGATAAAGGCTGGCTAGAAATTTACCACGGAGCCAATGAAAACAACCGGTATTGCCTAGGGGCTTTCCTTATGGATATAGATAATCCATACAAAGTACTTTCAAGAACAGTACAGCCAATTATGGTTCCAACAGAAGAATATGAACTTACAGGCTTTTTCGGACAGGTGGTATTTACTAATGGACACGTAGTAAACGGAGATGAACTCACCATTTATTACGGTGCAGCAGACGAGTTTGTATGCGGTGCTAAGTTCTCTATTTCAGAAATACTCGGATTATTAGAATAACAAAAGCCATCCCGAAAGATGGCTTGTTTATTTATATTCTTTAAAATACTAATACTCGAAAGTACCATATTCGCTAGTAATTGTCAGTTTTTTGCTTATTCCTCCTTGTGGCGCTTCCGGAGCATCCATAGAGGCTACTCTCCCTACAATCTGCGCATCAATATTAAACGACTTGCTTATTTCTATTATATCATTTGCTACAGCCAATGGCACATAAAACTCCATACGGTGACCGCTGTTAAACACCTGGTACATTTCTTTCCAGTCGGTACCACTTTGCTCCTGTATCAGCTTAAACAATGGCGGCACAGGGAAAAGGTTATCTTTAATAACGTGTACATTATCTACAAAATGCAGTACCTTGGTTTGGGCACCACCACTACAATGCACCATACCATGAATATCTTCAGGAGTATATTTCTCAAGGATTTTCTTAACTACAGGCGCGTAGGTACGTGTAGGTGAAAGCACCAGCTTACCAGCATCAATAGGGCTGTCTGCCACAGTATCGGTTAGCTTTACACCACCCGAATATACCAGTTCGTTTGGTACAGCAGCGTCAAAACTTTCAGGATATTTCTCGGCAAGGTATTTACTAAACACATCATGGCGCGCAGACGTCAATCCGTTACTGCCCATACCACCGTTGTATTCTTTTTCGTAAGTAGCCTGCCCGTAAGACGCAAGACCTACAATAACATCGCCGGCTTGTATATTAGCATTATCTATAACATTACTGCGTTTCATACGTGCAGTAACGGTACTGTCTACAATAATGGTACGCACCAGGTCGCCTACATCGGCAGTTTCTCCACCGGTAGAATGTATGGTTACACCAAAGCTCTTCAGTTCTTCGATAAGCTCTTCGGTACCGTTTATAATAGCTGAAATTACTTCACCCGGAACAAGGTTTTTATTACGCCCTATGGTTGAAGAAAGCATTATGTTATCTACCGCACCTACACACAGCAGGTCATCTATATTCATAATAAGAGCATCCTGGGCAATGCCCTTCCATACGCTTATGTCGCCGGTTTCCTTCCAGTACATATACGCCAAAGACGATTTAGTACCGGCACCGTCGGCATGCATTATAAGGCAGTAATCTTCATCTCCGGTAAGGTAATCGGGTACAATTTTACAGAAAGCCTTAGGGAACAGACCTTTATCAATGTTCTTAATAGCGTTGTGTACATCCTCCTTAGAGGCCGAAACACCACGCTGACTGTAGCGTTTGCTGGTATCAGAGCTCATTATGCGCAGTTTGTGTTGTTGCCGCAAAGATAACTGTAATGTATTAATGTGCCAATTTTTTAATATAGCAATTGACACTTGAGTAAAAACCATTTGTTATAGCATAAACGGAGTAATCAATTAGACTATGATTAGAACAGTTGTTTGCACATTCGTACTGCAAAAACCTTGACTAAAACATTGGGGAAATAATATATTAAAGATTGTTTTTAAGTGACTTAACACTTTCTGAAAATTATTTTTAGTAACTTACCCAAAATGTTTAGAATTATGAATACACAAAAGAAAGTTACCGTTGCAAACGATAACATGAACAACAATGCCCACTACGACGTTAATGGAAAAATAACCCGAACCGACGACCGCGATCGCAGAAGCCCGGACATCGACTGGAATGCTGAAGGTAACCGTACAGGCCGTAATAAATAGGTTTTAATTATTTCCTCCGTACAGGTTTGCCAAAGAATAAAATAAAGACTCCCAATTGGCATTACCTGTATCTTTTCCCAGTCTTACAATAATCACATCATTCTTAGGCGAAACGTATACAAACTGCCCTAATATACCTGTTGCAGTATAGTTTCCGCCCTTCTCCAGCCACCATTGGTATTTATAGTAAGGTGCGCCACCCTCCAGCGTATCAGGAGTAGTACAGGCTTCCACCCACTCTTTGCTTACAACTTGCTTACCGTTCCAGTCGCCTTTATTCAAGAACAACCTTCCTATTTTGGCAAAATCACGGGCACGGGCATTTACACAGCAAAATGTTTTTTCAAGGCCGTCCTTTTCACGATCCAGGCTCCAGGTAGCATCATATTCCATTCCCAGTGGTTTCCACAGCTTTTCTTCAAGGTACTCCGTTATCTTTTTACCTTTAAGGGCGCGTTCTAAAACAAGGCCAAGTATCTGGGTGTCGCCACTACTGTAACTAAACGTGGTACCCGGTTTATTTTGCAGTTTTCGCTTGTAAATTGCCTTACGCAAATCACGTCCGTAATAATAGGTAGCTGCATCACCAAAAGGATTTACATAGCTTTCGTTAAACTCAATACCACTGGCCATTTGCAGCACGTTTTTAATACTCAGGTTATCCATACCTTTACCAGAAAGCTCGGGTATATACTTAATTACCGGTTCTTCAACCGAAAGTATCAGCCCGTCATCTATAGCACAACCTATAAGTATTGAAGTAATGGACTTAGCCATAGAAAAAGAAGCCACCACCGATTCTTCGGTATAACCGTTATAATACTTCTCACAAAGTAAGGTATCATTCTTTATAATTAGGAAAGCTACCGTTTTATTCTTTTTAAGGTATTCGTCAAAATCATACTGCTTGTCGCCAAAGGTAATCTGCCGTGGCGCCCTTGGTTTATTAGGAGTCGTAAACGTAAATTTAACCGAATCGTTCTTTGCTGTGCGATTAGGAAATATCTTATAATCCGTAATGTTGGCAAAATTGTAGTATACAAACCTACCGAGTTTGCACGACGATACAAAACCGCACACAGCAAATAATAGTACAACAGAAAATACTTTTGAAAACTTCATACCTACGTAAATACAGAGAATATAAGGCTAATACGGCCAGCATTAATAATTAAAAGGCTAAAATAACGTTATATATTGTACCGCTACCGAAGTTTTGGCAAAATTTTTGTTTCTTTGTTTTTAGACAGATTTAACCGTATATGAAAAAATTTATTCTAAGTACCTTATTAGTAGCCATTTCGGCGATTGCTTCTGCCCAGACGGATACCGGGGCAAAAGGATCGCTGCACATACCCCGCGCTACAGATAATAATACTACGGTTAAGCCTTCTACCACTACTATAAGCCCTACTAACAGCCTGTTAAACGCGAGACCAGATGAAAAGGCCGAGCACTATACCAAATTTACCATTGGTGAAAAGAAACCGGATTTTAGTATGTACCAGGATAACGAGTTTGTAAACCGTACAAAAGAGTTTTCAGACCGCACTACTGTAAAACCAAAAGGTGATGCAACCCCTGAATTTAAAGGTAACCAGGATTTTGGTGAAGTTCGTACAAAGTCTGGTTATGTAGATATTATGGCTGCCGACTTTGGGGCTGAAGATGGTGACCGTGTACGCGTACTGATAAATGGACAGGTAGCTGTACCGGAATTTACACTTTCTAACACCTATAAACCATTGCGCATACCGCTACAGGACGGTTTTAACAACATAGAATTTGAAGCCATGAACCAGGGAACCCAAGGACCAAACACCGCTTTATTTATGGTTTACGATAAAGATGGTGCCCTGCTGATGAAAGGCGAATGGGGATTATGCACCGGATTTAAAGGCCGGGTAATGGTTATTAAAGAATAAAGTAAAACATACATAAAAAATTAGGCTCCTCAATGAGGAGCCTAATTTTTTATGTACACAGCTAAATGCTTAGTCATTCATACTCATAAGGAACTCAGCATTATTGCGTGTTTTCTTAAAGCGGTCGTTAATAAAGTCCATAGCTTCTACCGGGTTCATATCAGCAAGGTACTTGCGCATAATCCACATGCGTTGTATGGTTTTTTCATCAAGAAGAAGATCATCGCGTCGCGTGCTCGAAGAAGTAAGGTCGATAGCGGGGAATATACGCCTGTTAGCAATCTTACGGTCAAGCTGAAGTTCCATGTTACCGGTACCTTTAAATTCTTCAAAGATAACCTCGTCCATTTTAGAACCTGTATCAGTAAGTGCCGTAGCAATGATACTAAGCGAACCACCACCTTCTATATTACGTGCTGCACCAAAGAAACGTTTTGGTTTTTGTAGCGCATTAGCATCTACACCACCACTAAGTACCTTACCAGATGCCGGCTGTACCGTATTGTAAGCCCTGGCAAGACGTGTAATAGAGTCAAGCAAAATCACTACATCGTGCCCACACTCTACAAGACGCTTCGCTTTTTCAAGTACAATGTTGGCTACTTTTACGTGGCGCTCTGCAGGCTCATCAAAAGTAGAGGCTATAACCTCTGCTTTTACACTACGTTGCATATCGGTAACCTCTTCAGGCCTTTCATCAATCAGTAGCACTATAAGGTACACTTCCGGGTGATTAGCCGCAATAGAGTTTGCAATATCTTTAAGCAACATGGTTTTACCTGTTTTAGGCTGGGCTACAATCATACCCCTTTGTCCTTTTCCTATTGGTGAAAACAAGTCGATAATACGGGTAGAAATTGTGCTTTGCCTGTCGGCCAGGTTAAACTTTTCGTTAGGGAAAAGTGGTGTAAGGTGTTCAAAAGAAACACGGTCGCGCACTACCTGAGGATCGTGCCCGTTTATTTTAAGTACACGTACCAGTGGAAAATATTTTTCACCTTCTTTCGGAGGACGTACCACACCTTTTACAGTGTCTCCGGTTTTAAGTCCAAACAAACGTATTTGTGAGTTAGAAAGGTAAATATCATCCGGCGAAGCAAGATAATTATAATCCGATGAACGTAGGAAACCGTATCCGTCCGGCATCATTTCCAGTACACCTTCACTTTCTATAATACCGTCAAACTCATAATCAGGTTCACGGTAGTTTGGTTCTTTCTGTGGTTTAGGCTCCCTAATTTCCTTTTGTACAGGCTCCTTAGGTGCTGCAGGTTGTATAGCTACTGCACTTTTTGGCGCTTCGCCACCTTGCTCAGCAGCAAGTTCGGCCATACGTTTTTTATAACTTGGATGATTAGGGTTATTAGAATTGGCGCGTTCTATTTGTGCACGACGCTCTTCATCTGTCATTGGCGGTCGAACTGCTTTTTGCCCATTATTCTGACCGTTTTGTGCAACTATTTTAGGCTGCTTAGCTCCGCGACTTTCTTTCTGGAAATTTTTGTCGACAGGCTTAATAACCGCTGCTGAAGACTCTTCTGTTAACACAGGAGTTTCATCTGTAGGCGTAGTTTTTTCTTCTTTTGGGGCAAATAAGGTTTCTTGTTCAGCCTCCACCTTTTTAGTAATGCGGGGCTTTTTAGTTTTTATTTCTTCAGGAGCAATTTCTTCAGCCGAAGAAACTTCAGCTACCTGTTCAGGTGCTTCTGCTACTTCTTCGGTTTTGCTTATGCGCACCCTTTTTTGCTTAGGGGCCGCAGCCTCTTCTGCAACCGGGGCAGCCTCTTCAAACAAGGGCTGTACCTGTGCCGGGTTTGCTGCCTGATGGTCGAGTATTTTATAAATAAGCTCGTCCTTTTTTAGCCCTCTGAATTTACTGATATTGGCTTTTTTAGCAATATCCTGCAATTCAGGAAGCTTCATTTCTTTTAATTCAGAAATATCAAACATGTATACTTTATAGTTAATTTAGGCTATTACAAAAAATGCGGATGAATAAGTGGATTTTTTCGGTACCCATACTTTCGCAGTATGAGCAACTTGCAGTTTCGTACTGCAATAATACAAATTAATTTTTATCATACAATAGTATTTTATAAAAAGAAAACATATTTTTGTGCTGCAATTAAAACAAGGAATGATACAGCGCATACAGAGCATTTACCTGATTATAGCAATACTTGCCAGCGGTATATTGCCTCTATTTTTGCCCCTGTACACATTAAGTACAGATGAGGATCCTACTTACTTTAACAAGAATATAGCATATGTATTTTTGTTTGTTGCCAGCGCAACACTTTCGGTAGTAAGCCTCTTTAGTTATAAGAAACGAAAAAACCAGTTTGTTATTGGCAGGCTGAACATAATATTAAATTTTATTTTACTTGGTTTATTTATATACAGGTTGCTAAATCTATCCGGAGACGCCGAGGTGTCTGAGAAGGGTATTGGGATCTATCTTCCTCTTGTTTCTATCGTTTTTTTAAGCCTTGCTAACAGGGCTATAAAGAAGGACGAGGATCTTGTAAAATCTGCAGACCGTTTGAGGTAAACCTTTTAACTTAGTTTATTAGTGCGTAAAGAATCCGGGTAATCCCGGATTTTTTTATGCCTTAAAAAAAGAAACGCCCGGGGATTTAATTTTCTCCAACCACCTGTTTCCCCGGAGCGTTTCTACAAAAACCAATCAAAACCAATTATGATAAAAACTTTTACTTTTTAAACCAAACACCGGGTATCAACCCGATTGTTATACAAATGTACTTACAGAAAACAGGAGCAGGATTTTTTTTAGACAAGCAACAGTTAACTGTCGATAAACAACATTTATCCTTACGTAAAAAGAAAATAAAGAGTGACTTTATACCCCAAAAAAAAAATGCCCTGCTTTGGAGTTACAGGGCATTTTTAAAACCAATCAAAAACCAATTATGAAAAAACTTTTACTTCTTAAATTGTGTCGGGCTGCAACCCGATTGTGATACAAATGTACAACCGTGAAACAGCCTTTGGGACATTTTTCGGCGAACACCTGCTTTTGTTTCGGTGAATGGAAGTTATATTTAGTTAATTATACAAGAATTACAGCTTCGTCCGGCTCTAAACCTTCAGTTAATTTACCCACACTGTTAAGTGTTACCTGCGCAATTTGGGATAACGCCTCATCAGTAAAAAACGCCTGGTGGGCTGTAACCAGTACATTTGGGAAACTCATAAGCCGCTGTATATTATCATCATCAATAATATTTTCAGACAGATCACGGAAAAACAATTTTTCCTCCTGCTCATACACATCAATACCCAGCGCGGCTACCTGCCTGCTCTTAAGGGCTTCTATAATATCAGTAGTACAAATCAGTCCTCCCCTGCTTGTATTTATTATCACTACGCCCTCTTTCATTAATCCTAATGTTTTATTATTAATGAGGTAATGATTTTCGGGAGTTAACGGACAGTGAAGCGATACTATATCGGCTGTAGCCAATACATCGTTTTGCGGGAGGTATTTTACTCCATCAGCTTTAAGAGCCTCATCCTCATAAATATCATAAGCAATAACATTGCAACCGAAACCAAGCATTATTTTGCAAAATGCTTTACCTATTTTCCCGGTTCCTATAACCCCTACCGTTTTACCATTAAGGTTAAATCCAAGCAAACCATTTAATGAAAAATTTTGTTCGCGTACACGGTTATACGCTTTATGCGTTTTTCGGTTAAGTGTAAGCAGCATCGCCACAGCATGTTCGGCCACCGCCTCCGGCGAATATGCCGGCACGCGGCACACCCTTATGCCATGAGCTTTTGCAGCATCAAGATCCACGTTATTAAAACCCGCACAGCGCAGGGCAATTATCTTTATCCCACGGGCTGCAAGTGTTTCTATTACAGGCGCTGTAAGCTTATCGTTTACAAAAGCACACACAGCCACCGCATCTTCCACCACATTAGCAATATGAGGCCCAAGGTGGGTTTCGTAATATTCTATTTCAAGCCCCGGAATGTTGTTATGCTTGTCAAAAAATAGCCTGTCATAAGGCTTTGCCGAAAAGAAAACCATTTTCATAAAGTATAGATTAATTGTTTGTTAACCAAATTTAGTGTTTATTTACGCAACCTTTATTGATGTTTATCATCTAAAAAGAAATTAAAACCAACATCCCATGCTTAAAAAAACACTCTTACTTTGCTGCGCTGCGCTTGCAGTGGCTTCTTGCGGATTAGACTATGATGGTAACACCCGAAACTTATACAAAGGCTCCGTAACCGATGCCTCCGGAAATCCATTAGAAGGTATACCGGTATCTGTTGTTATGTACAACAGTTCCTATTCAGAAAAAGCAGCCTACACCACTACCGACGCTAATGGTAACTTTAGGCTAACCGCCGCACGTGGAAGAAATGGCATCCCAAAAGTTGTTATTAACCAGGCCAACGGAGCAGGGATAGGCACAGTACCCAATGTATCATCTGTAACCTACCACAACATTAACCAGGAAACACTTAATGATTATACACTTAATCTGGGTAATGTAGCACTGGCTTCTTCAGCTAATAATGTTCAGCTAACAATATCCTCCCCCAGTAACAGCATAAAAAAGCTCAACCTGCTGGGTAAGGTTACAAATAACAGCATTGACCTTGATTTTCCGATATATGTAAGCGATGATAGTGAGATATACCCATACAACAGCTATTACAATGATGTAAATCAAATATTTTATGTAAACACAAACCAAACGCTTACACTGCGCTATATGGACACCAGTGAAAACATTCATGAGCAACAAATAACTGTAGGAGAAAGCAACTTAACCATAACCATCCAATAATGAAAAAACTACTAACCTTACTATTATTATGGGCATCTACAGGTATGATTGCCCAACAGCAAAAAGATTCAGTAAAAACATTTTTGCCTCGCGAATATTTTAAAATATATGCAGGCGTTCCCACAGGATTGGGAGATAATGCATTAGCAAAATCACACCACGGCCAATTCAGCATTGGTTTGGCAGCAACCGCCTTGCAGTATCATAATTTTCAGCTTAACGCCGGATTAAGATATACACAATACAAAGTTGAAGATCACGCATTTGGTACCACTGCAAGTAATCTTACACTGACTGATATATATGGCGAAGTGGTATACAAACAACCTATAAACAATAATTTTATAATTAACCCGCAGTTTTTTGTATCAAGCCTGCAGCTAAATACAGGAGGAGCCCCTTTTGAGTTTGAAGCAAGCAAAGGCAAACAGTATGGCTGTACTGTAGGAGGAGGATTTGACGTGGATTTTGTAATAGAAAAACACGCCAAAATATTTATAGGAGCCATATACAGTATGTCTTACCTTAATACAAACACTGCACCTGAGCTGGAAAAATTCTACAACAGGTTAGGACAACTAAATATAATAGCGGGGTATAAGTTTTAGCTTATACCCTCTTCCCTATTTCTATAACCTCAAGGTTTTGTATTTTATCTCCGTCTATTTCAAAGCGAAGCATGGTGCGCACCTGGTGAAAACCGTGTACTCCTGCCGCACCGGGATTCATATGAATAAGCCCTAATTTCGGGTCGGGCATTACTTTTAGTATGTGCGAATGCCCACAAATAAAGATTTTAGGTGGGTTTAACTGTATTTCATTGCGAATGGCCGGGTTGTACTTACCGGGGTAACCGCCTATATGGGTAATCCATACATCTACACCCTCACACATAAAACGGTTGTGCAGCGGAAACTCGAGTCGTGCCTGTGCATCGTCTATATTACCATAAACAGCCCTTAGGGGCTTTTCTTTTTTTATGGCATCTGTCACAGTAAGGTCGCCTATATCTCCCGCATGCCACACCTCGTCGGCCTGGCGCACGTATTTCATTATGGTAGCATCGATATGGCTATGGGTATCGGAAAGCAGTAGTATCTTGGTCAAAGCAGTTTGTTTTTATTGTTCAAAAGTACGTATTGCCTGTTTAACTCCCAAATAAGCAGCCAAAGCTAAAAAGTCGTAAATTTGTAGATAACATATCAACCACTACAAATGACAGATTATGAAAATCGGACAGAAATTTAATACACTTACTTTTAAAGAATATTTCTTTTATATAGACAACCATAAAAAATATACCGACTTTAACACGCTCGGCCTGTACCGCTCAATAATTGAAAATGAGAAGCTATCCTTAGAAAATAAAATTGAAGTCAGGGATTATACGCATACATTCTTTAATAAGTCTTTCGACTTCTTGCAACTGAAAGACCCCTACACCTTTATAAAAATTTCAACTTTAGGACAGGAGCTTACAAAAGCAGATGAATGGCAGCTGTGGGAAAATTTGAAACAGAACCAGCAAAAAATTTTGAACGACAAAAGAATTAAGCATCGTAATTTCGGCGATTACTCAAAGCATAGTTGTGGTTATGAAAATTGCCCTCTGAATGGTTTTATGGTTCGCCAGGGCGGACTATTCTCTGAAGGCACTATGGATTTTAAAAGCGATTGTAATAGCTACGGAGCCAAAGAAAAATCAATGCGAAGAAAAGCTGAACGAAAAAATGAAAAAAAAATAATTAAAACCGAGCTCAATAATGAGTAAAAGTTAGTTCAAAATAAATGGAACAAAACAAAAAACTACGCACCGTCACCGTAACGCGCTATATAACCCCGCTGCGGGAAGGTGGCTCACTACCCGCCCTTGCCGAAGCAGATGACGAATTTAAATACGTACTAAAGTTTAAAGGTGCAGGCCATGGCACCAAGGCGCTGATTGCCGAACTGCTGGGCGGCGAAATAGCCCGTACACTTGGGCTACCCGTACCGGAACTGGTTTATGCTAATCTTGACGAAGCCTTTGGCCGTACCGAAGCCGACGAAGAAATACAGGATCTGCTACAGTTTAGCCAGGGACTTAACCTTGCACTACACTTCCTTAGCGGCGCAATTAACTATGACCCGGTTGTAACTACGGTAGATGAGAAGCTGGCTTCGCAAATTGTGTGGCTGGATGCTTATATTACCAATGTAGACCGTACCTTCCGTAACACTAATATGCTTATGTGGCATAAGGAGCTGTGGCTTATAGACCACGGGGCTTCATTCTACTTCCACCATTCATTCAGCGACCCTAAAGGGCATGCCATAGTACCTTTTTCACTGATAAAAGACCATGTACTGCTGCCTCAGGCATCAAAACTGGAAGAGGTTGATGCCGAATTTAAGGCCATACTTACCGAAGATACACTGCGCAATATAGTAAACCTACTACCAGACGAATGGCTGCAATGGGAAGGCAACGAGCTATCACCCGAAGAAATACGCGAGGTATATGCACAGTTTCTACTTACCCGTTTACTAAATTCTGACATATTTATAAAACAAGCTACCCATGCAAGACAGGCACTTATATGAATACGCAGTAATTCGTGTGGTACCGAGGGTAGAACGCGAAGAATTTATAAACGTAGGCGTAATATTGTTTAGCAAACGCAAAAAGTTTATTAAGGTACTACACCAGCTGCATGCCGATAAAATACTGGCCATGTGTGAAACCGCCGATATAGAACAGATACAAAAAAACCTGGATTCGTTTGAGCGCATAGCACACGGCAGCCGTAATGGCGGCCCTATAGCACAAATGGAAATAGCCGAACGTTTTAGGTGGCTTACCGCTATACGTAGCTCGGTAATACAAACATCTCGCCCGCATCCCGGCCTGTGTCCCGAGCCGGAAGCTAAAGTTCAGCAGCTCTTTAAAGAATTGGTGTTATAACCTTAAATCAATTGGTTTTAGAAAAAATATCAACCCAAGTTATATGCAAAAAAAAAATACCGCTTATTCAGCGGTATTTTTTATTTATGATTTGGCATTTGCCTTAGCACTAAGCTCTTGCGATATGGCTGAGCGTTCGAATTTAATCTTACCTGCCATGGTTTCTATTACCATAGTAGTTTCGCTAAGCTCGGCAAGCCTGCCGTGGATACCGCTTTTAGTAACGATTTTGTCGCCTACTTTAAGAGCACTATCAAATTCTTTTTCCTGTTTTATTTTTTTCTGTTGCGGCCTTAACATAAAGAAGTAAAAAACTACTATTACAAGCAGCAACGGTAAAAACGACTGTAATTGTCCCATTGGTTATATAATATTAATGTGCGGCAGGCACTACGCCTATACCTTTGTTTTCTATGTTAGCTTTAAATGACACCTGTTCAGTACCTGCCTCGGTATTTAGGGTAAGAGTAACTGTTTTAGTAACTTCGCCGCTTTTTCCTGTAGAGTCAAATACTACATGCACCTCACCTGTTTTACCCGGAGCCACAGGCTCTTTAGTATAATCAGGTACCGTACAGCCACAGCTGGCCTTAGCATTAGTAATAATCAAATCAGCAGTACCCGCGTTAGTGTACTTAAAAGTATGCTCTACTTTTTGTCCTTGCTGAATGGTACCAAAATCATGTTCAGGATTTTCAAATTTTATAAGAGCAAGCTTACCTGCATCAGCGTGTGCAAGTTCTGCTCTTTTTGCAGTTGCGTCGTCTATGGTAAGTGCCTGGTCTTTTTTGCACGATACCAGCGCTACAGATGCCACGGCAAGCATGGCCAGCGATTTCTTTATCATAACTTATGTATAGTATTAAGATGGTTTACATCAATCCCCTACCGGTTTTCAGCATTTTATTAGCTGCCTGGTAATCCTTAACAAGGTTATCTAAAATTCCGTTGATAAATATACTGCTTTTTGGCGTACTGTACTCCTTAGCAATCTCCAGGTATTCGTTAATGGTAACCTTTACCGGAATTGAAGGAAATTTCAGGAACTCGCATATAGCCATTTTTAGTATAATAGAGTCAATTTCGGCAATACGCTCTGCATCCCAGTTAGGAGTTTTGTCCATAAACTCCTTAGCAAGCTCATTATTATTTAGTACCACCTTACGGAAAAGGTCGCGCACAAAATCTTTATCATCAAGGTCTTTGTACAACTTAGGCACATAATAAGCATCACGCCCTTGCTGAGTAATTGCTCTAAGCTGCTTACTGATTATAGTGTTTACCACCGGAATATCATCTACCCAGGTAAGTTTATAATCTTCAAGATACTCATAAAGCTTTTCGTTTGGCGCAATAACTTCCTCAAAAAGCGCAGCTATAAAGTCACGGTCTTCCTCAAAATTACTTTCGCGGGTTTCCATGTATTTTTGGTACAGCGCATTCTCTTTTACCGCATCAAGCAGTATCAGTATATAATCGTCGTTAAGCTTCCAGTTATTTATTTTTCGGTCTTCAAGCGCCACACTTAGTGCATTACTTTCCTCAAGTAATTTAAGCACGGCATTGTTTACAAACTTACGGTTTGCATTACGCTCTTCGGGAGTAGCAAGGTGCTTTTTGCTTATTTTCTCAAGGTATTCTTCCTCAGCGTTCCTCAGTTCCACAAGTGCCGAAACCATAATGAGGTACAGGTCGCGAATGTTTTCAATGCTTTGGAACAAAAATTTCTCCTCTTTGTCCAGGCTATCTGAACCATTTTGAAGCATAGCATAAATGCTCTGCATTACTTTCACACGAATATGTCTCCTGTTTAACATCCGGATATAAGAACTTTAAATTAATACGGGGCGAAAGTCTCCTTTTCGCCCCGCAAAATTAAGAATAATATTTTTTTAAGCTAATTATTTGGCTTTTTCTTTTTTACGCTCGTCAATGCGCCTTTGGGCAATATTCATAGCAGCCTGATGCGTAGTAATATTATTAGTCTCCGCCTCAGCAAATATCTCTAATGTAGTGTTATAGATGTTTTCAGTTCTGCGTAGCGATTCTTCTTTACCATAACCGGCTATTTCGCTATACACATTAATAATACCACCTGCATTTATAAGGAAATCGGGCGCATAAGCTATGCCACGCTCCTTAAGAATATTACCATGTATATTTTCTACAGCAAGCTGGTTGTTAGCAGCACCTGCTATAACCTTAGCCTGAATTTTATTTACGGTTTCGTCGTTAATGGTAGCCCCAAGTGCACATGGTGAATAAATATCTACATCGGCACTGTAAAGATCTACACCTGTAAAAATTGTAGCGCCATATTTAGCTGCAACTGCATTAAGACGGTCTTCGTTAATATCAGTGATTTGAAGTACTGCACCTTCCTTAGCCAAGTAGCTAATAAGGGTTTCGCCCACGTGGCCTGTACCCTGCACCAAAATTTTCTTTCCGGCAAGATTATCAGTACCAAACTGGTATTTAGCAGCAGCTTTCATACCCATATACACTCCGTAGGCAGTAACAGGGCTTGGATTACCAGAGCCTCCCCTGCTTTCAGAAATACCGGTAACATAAGGGGTAACATCACGAATCAGGTCCATATCAGGAGTTGTGGTACCCACATCTTCTGCTGTAATGTACTTACCGCTAAGTGAATTTACAAATTCACCAAAACGGGTAATTAGTTCAGGAGTTTTATCTGTAGCGGCATTACCTATAATAACGGCTTTACCACCACCAAGATTTAAACCTGAAATTGCTGATTTATAAGTCATTCCCCTCGAAAGCCTTAAAACGTCATTAAGGGCTTCCCACTCGTTGGCATACTTCCACATACGGGTACCGCCTAAAGCCGGACCCAAAACCGTGTTATGTATACCAATTATTGCTTTTAAACCAGTATCTTTGTCATGGCAGAAAACTACCTGCTCATGATCATTAAAAGACTGTTGACCAAAAACAGGGTCAACCTTGGTAAGCTCATTGGCCTTAACAACTTCTGCTATCATAATAAAATCGTTTTAAACTTGAAATAATTTTCAAAAAGCTGACACAAATTTAAACATTTTACATTAGAAAAGCATTTTAAAGTTCATTTTTTAGGATATTTACAAAAACAACAACAAAATTAAACAGTTTTAAAAAATTGTTTTTGAAGATAATTTAACATACACATTACGGTTAATTTACCGTAACAAAATACATCATGAAAGAATTACAATATTTAAACAAATATTTCATAAAATATAAATTTCAATTTCTTCTCGGAATTGTTATAACAATAGCAGCACAAATACTGTCTCAGTTCACTCCGGTATATGTAGGCGATGCCGTTTCGGCAGTAGAAAAGTACTCAAAAGGCCAATATGGTACCGAAAAAGTACAGGGTGAACTGCTACATGCTATACTTGTTATCGTAGGCACCACCCTTTTAGCGGGGGTACTCACCTTTTTTATGAGACAAACACTCATAGTAATGTCACGTCATATAGAGTTTGATCTTAAAAATGAAGTGTTCCGCCAGTACGAAAACCTATCGCAAAGTTTCTATAAAAAGAACCGCACCGGCGACCTTATGAACCGTATTACTGAAGACGTAAATAAGGTAAGGCAGTATGTAGGCCCGGCAATAATGTATTCGTTAAACACCATTATAGGGTTTATAGTAATCATTACCCAAATGACAAGAATATCGCCACAACTTACCCTATACACTATTTTACCACTACCCCTGCTGGCATATAGCATTTTCTGGGTAAGCCGCGAAATAAATAGGCGCAGCGCCCTAACGCAGCAAAACCTGTCGCAACTGGCTACAAACTCTCAGGAAATATTTTCGGGCATAAGAGTAATAAAAGCTTATGCACTGGAAGACCAGCGTGAAGAAAGCTTTAAAGGCATTTCTCGCGAAAGTAAGAGACTAAACATGAACCTTGCCTGGGTTAATGCCATGTTTGGGCCGTTAATGATATTACTTATAGGTATAAGTAACCTTGTAGTTATAATGGTAGGCGGCATGATGTATGTACATGGCAGCATAGACAATATAGGTACTATAGCAGAATTTATACTTTACATAAACAAACTTACCTGGCCGGTAGCGTCATTAGGATGGATATCGAGCATGATACAGGAAGCCGAGGTTTCACAGGGGCGTATAAATGAGTTCCTGAAAGTGAAACCCGAAATAGAAAACAATAACAATAACCACTCATACATAAAAGGAGATATACGTTTTGAAAATGTAAGTTTTACGTATGACGACACCAACATACAGGCGCTTAAAGATGTTAGTTTTACTCTTAACAAAGGTGAAACCCTGGCCATACTGGGACGCACAGGCAGCGGTAAAAGTACACTTCTCTCTCTTATAAGCAGGCTATACGATGCCGACGGCGGCCTTATAGCCGTAGACGGACAGGATATAAAATCAATTAATCTGTATGATCTTAGAGATGCTATAGGCTTTGTACCTCAGGATGCGTTTTTATTTAGTGACAGCATTAAGAATAATATCAAATTTGGGAAAGAAGATGCCACTGATGCCGAAATAGAAGAAGTAGCCAAAAAAGCTGCCGTACACCATAACATTATAGGCTTTACCCATAAATATGATACCATACTAGGCGAAAGGGGACTTACACTATCGGGCGGGCAAAAGCAACGGGTGTCAATAGCACGTGCTATGATAAAGGAAGCACCTATATTATTACTGGACGATTGCCTTTCGGCGGTAGACACTGAAACCGAAGAAACCATACTGAATAACCTAAAGGATTTTTGTAAAGACAAGACCACTATAATTGTAAGCCACAGGGTATCGTCTGCGAAAAACGCTGATAAAATCATTATTTTAGAAGACGGAAAAGTAGCCGAACAAGGCACTCACAATCAATTAATAAACCTCAACGGATACTACAAAGAATTGTACCTGCTGCAATTATCAGAAAAAGAATTACAATAATTGTTGTATTATTAAGATTTTTTTTAGATTTTTGGTATCAGCATAAACCACAAAAAACGCACAGAGGATTATGAGAGAACATGACATGCTGGAAAAAGAGGAGATTTTTTCAAAAGTGCTTAGAGCCGGCAGAAGAACATATTTCTTCGATGTAAGGGCTACTAAGGCTGATGATTATTACATCACTATTACAGAAAGCAAAAAGTTTACCGAAGAAGACGGTTCATTCCACTTCAAAAAGCACAAAATTTATCTATACAAAGAAGATTTTGGTGCTTTTAAAGAAATCCTTGACGAAATGACCAACTTTGTATTAAACAACAAAGGTGAAGAAGTTATTTCAGAAAGACATCAGAAAGATTTCAGGAAATTTTTCTCTGAAAGAACTGAAGAAGCAGAAACAGTTTTAGTTTCTGAAAGTTTTACAGACATTAGCTTTGACGATATATAAATAAATAGCCCTTTTTTCAAAGGGCTATTTATTTTTACTTCACTTTTCCCTGCCGTAGCCCATGATGGTGAGAACGGTTGTGTTCTGGTATATTTATCATTATACCTACAATGCTTATTAGTACCAAAAGCACTAATAACAATAACCGTAGTGCACCATTAAAGGTAACTGCACCTGAAAAAGATGTTACGGTAAAAAAAGATGCCAGCAGCAACATTACTACTGAAATCAAAAGACTGAAGACTTTCACGGCTGTAATTTTTTAATGCAACTATTTAATCCGGGTAGAGGATTGCCGAAACAGCGTCCGTAAAGGCTTGCTTTGCTAAAAGCAAAACATATCAGGGTAGAAAACAGCTGATTATACCGCAACCAGCTCACATAAAGGTAAATAAAAATAATCATTTACCTGTTAAAAAATCATAATTTTTTTGTTACGACCGGTTTTTATACACGCTAACCTGTCCGAATATCTTTGCTAAATACTCCTCCATACACTCCATGTCGGCTTTAGCTTCTTTGGTCTGCTTTAATTTACCTTTTTCTAAAAAGTGACTTTCTGCCAAAAGTTTTTTCTTTCCCTTATTAAAGCTGATAAAAGAAAGTGTGACCCTGTACTTGGCCTGAGAAAGCTCAATCTCGAAATTGAAATTATATCCTCCGGAAAGTACTTTTGAAGTTCCTGCACATACTTTATTTAACCCTGTACCCGTACCTTTATATAAACTCCCGTTTACAGAGGTTATTTTAAGTCTCGAATTCCGGGCTATAAGCGCGGCTACATTTGGCTCCTTAGAGATATATACATTTTCCCAAACTAATTTGCCTTTCAATAGTGAAAAGCCTGTAGTTTGGCTATAGGAATACACTGTTATAAATAACAGTAAGAAAGTGACTACGATTTTTTTCATAGCGTTTATTTAATTCTGGGTTATCAAAGATATGAATTAAACATTATGAAACTATGCATGCATCAGCAATTTACTTACAAATAGCTATAATACCCTCACAGCGTCAAATATCACCCTCCATATTTCTAATTTCTCTTCAAAACGCATTGTAGCATTTGCACCACTGGGAGATGGTAAGGTATAATAAGTTAACTCAGGCTTTTTACCTACAAACTTGTCGTAATATTTCTCGGCATTTTTACTGGAAAACAGCACAAATTTTATTCTCGGATATTCGGTGTAAAACGCTTTAAAATCATTTGCCACTTCATTCTTAATATTACTATCCAGGCTGCCCTGGCGTTCACAATACGCAAGCACATCCCATAAAGCAATATGGTGCCTGTTTAAAAAAGAAATCTTTTCATCGTAATTATCAATCAGGGCTTCACCAAACACAGAAAACATAAGCCGCCAAAACTGGTTACCTCTATTCCCATAATATTCCTGCAATTGTAATGATTTTTCTCCGGGCATAGTTCCAAGTATTAGTACTGTACTAAGTGGAGTTACTACAGGAAGAAAAGCTTTTTTTATAAACATACTTTAAACGTATCAAAACATTCACAAGTGTAAAGGTACATACTTAGATGAAAACAATTTTTAACTTTAAATTAACTCAATTAAACAGTCAGAAATTCTTACATTTAAACAACTGATTACCAATAACTAAAACAACGACCCAACACCCTTTAATTATGAAAAATAAATACACAGCAGCATTACTATTTTGTTTTGTATCTCTCTCAGTATTTTCGCAAGTGCGCCTGAAGCTTTACGGAAACTATGCTTTTGATGATGGTGTAGATTCGTACTACAGCAACACCGACTATTATAACGGCACCATTAAAGGTGGTTTGCTTTGGGGAGGTGGCATTCAATATCGTTTAAACCCTAATTACGGCATAGAATTACTGTATTTAAGACAGGACACCGATGCACCTGTAGAATACTATGATGTTTTTATAAAACACACTAAAGTAGACCTGGGCATTAACCACATAATGCTTGCCGGTGAGCGTGCTATTCCATTAGCCAATGAAAAAATTGAACCCTACGGAGGGTTAATGGCAGGTATGAGTATTATAAGCATGAAAAATACAACCAATGGAGATACGGGTAATACCACAAAATTTGTTTGGGGCGCCCGCTTAGGCACTAACATTTGGGTTACTGATGTGGTTGCAATAAACCTACAAGCCCAACTTTTATCAATACCACAGGCCGCGGGTGGTGGTGTATATTTTGGCTCCGGCGGCGTAGGCTCATCTGTCAGCACCTATTCTTCTATATACCAGTTTTCGCTTGGCGGAGGCCTTGTGTTTAAACTTGCAGAAAAGAGTAAGACTACAAATACGGGGTATTAACTTAGTATGTTTTCTATATGCACTGAGCAAGTTCGTTCTTTAATTCATCCATCGAAGTTTCCTTAAAATGCAAAGGCACCACGTTATTGTTGCTTATTGTAAGATTACTGATGCACAAATATATCTTACCATCTTTGTAAGCGGTGGCAACAACAACTGCTTCTGCCTCATCCGGAAGACGGACTGACGCAGATTTAACATTTATATATCCTGATAACGGCAAACAAGCGTTATATTTCTTAAGCAATAAATTGATTTTAATTTCTTTAAAACCTGTAATTTGACCGATAGCAGTAAAACCTGCTTCTATAGTACCTTTTTCATTTAAAAAACGGTCACAATTTATCAGTCCAAGTGTTTTGGTTGTAAGGCTGTAGTATCTTACGTAGTCCGTTTTCTGTATCTTTTTCAGATACTCTTTTTCTCTTCTTTCCTGCTCCGCTGCTAGTTCAGCCTCACGTTTTACCGCATTATCATAAGCCGCTTCATATTTTTGTTTTTCCTCACTGGATTTTAAAAGTGGTACAAATATTTCTTTTCTATCTTCGACTAAAGAATCTTCACTATGCAGAGTCATATAATATTCGCCGTGAACCAAACTTCGCTCTACACTGTTATACCAACTTGAGGCATTTGTGATGTTTTTTTTTGCTTCTTTCGACACTAAAGTTATCTTGCCAAATTGCGCAAGTTCTCCTAAATAATCTTGAGAATCATCAAACACAATGTCAACAGCAGCATAATGTGGCATACTGTAGTTAGCCCTAATCGAATATGACCAACTACCAGATAAACTTGGAATACGGTCAAAGTCGTCAATTTCTTCTTCAAGTTCACCTATTAAAGGGATTTTTTGAGTAGTATCGTTCCAATCAATAGTGCCATTAATAGTATCCCGGGTACCTTTAAAAAAGGTCATCCCTGTCATTCCTTTAGTTGTGGGCATTAGTATATCTATATGTTTTCCCTTTCTTAATCTCAACTTATTAGAACCATTTGTAGCGTCAATATATAGCATCCCTCCGCTTTGCAAAACCTTATCACCACTCATAGTGGTAAAGTTACCTCTTAACATATCTGCCATGCTGTAAATTTCTTTAAGCTCAAATGTAATTTTACCAACGGGCACCTTACCGTCTTTATCTTCAAACGCATTTTCGGGGATATAGATTTTTGTACCTTTTTTGCCTTTAACAGTCGCTCCCTTATCAGCATCAATTTCAATAAATTCTGAAATGATATTATCCTGCGAAAGAATCGCTGCATAATTGTCAGGTGTGTTTGCAGAATCCTGAACAGTAGCTTCTTTCTGTGGCAATTGTTCTACCTTTTTATTTTCGGAACATCCTAAAATGACAACAAACAGCATCAAAATAAAAAAAGAATATTTTTTCATCAGGTTGTTTTTTTAAAATAAATAACTTTTTCAAATTGAAAATATTGCACTAATATAATTATAAACTAAAAACGGGTGAAGATTCCTGCTCCAAACTATTCCGTATCTTTGTAGAAAAGCTAAGAGAATGAAGTTTCAGGTAGTTTCAGATTATAAACCCATGGGCGACCAACCCACTGCCATAAAACAACTTGCCGAAGGTATTAACAGCGGCGAGCGCTACCAAACCCTGCTTGGTGTTACCGGGTCGGGTAAAACCTTTACTGTTGCAAATGTTGTGCAGGAAGTGCAAAAACCTACACTGGTACTTGCCCATAACAAAACACTTGCCGCACAGTTATACAGTGAGTTTAAACAGTTTTTCCCGAATAACGCAGTAGAATACTTTGTTTCATACTACGACTATTACCAGCCGGAAGCTTATATACCTGTAACCGGCACCTACATAGAAAAAGACCTTTCCATAAACGAGGAACTGGAAAAAATGCGACTCAGCACCACCTCTGCCCTGCTATCTGGCCGCAGGGATGTGCTTGTGGTAGCGTCTGTTTCCTGCCTGTACGGTATAGGTAACCCTGTTGAGTTTCAAAAGAACGTAGTGTCTTTACAAACCGGCCAGGTCATTAGCCGAACTAAGCTGCTTCACCGTTTGGTACAAAGTTTATATGCCCGTACCGAAGCTGAATTCACTCCGGGTACTTTCAGGATAAAAGGCGATACCGTAGAGGTTTTTCCAAGTTATGGCGACGAACCGTTCCGTATTCACTTCTTTGGTGATGAAATAGAAGAAATAGAAGCATTTGACAGGGTAACATCCTTGGTGATTGAAAAATACGACAGGCTGAATATTTATCCTGCCAATATGTTTGTTACCAGTCCCGATGTGCTGCAAGGAGCCATTTGGGAAATACAGCAAGACCTTGTAAAACAAGTTGACTTTTTTAAAGAAACCGGCAAGCATCTTGAAGCCAAGCGTCTTGAGGAGCGTACCAACTTTGACCTGGAAATGATACGCGAACTGGGCTACTGTTCGGGTATTGAGAACTACTCCCGCTACCTCGACCGCAGGCAACCGGGAACAAGGCCATTCTGCCTGCTGGATTATTTCCCTGATGATTACCTAATGGTTATAGACGAAAGTCACGTTACCGTGAGCCAGGTACACGCCATGTATGGAGGCGACCGCAGCCGTAAGGAAAACCTTGTGGAATACGGCTTCCGCCTGCCTGCTGCTATGGACAACCGCCCACTTAAATTTGAAGAATTCGAGGCTTTGCAAAACCAGGTGGTTTATGTAAGTGCCACGCCTGCCGACTACGAAATGCAAAAAAGCGGTGGTGTGTATACCGAACAGGTTATTCGACCTACCGGCCTGCTTGACCCGGTTATAGAAATCCGCCCAAGCCTTAACCAGATAGACGACCTTATTGAGGAAATACAGCAGCGTGTAGAGGTAGACGAACGTGTACTTGTTACAACGCTGACTAAGCGTATGGCGGAAGAGCTTGCTAAATACCTGACCAAGGTTTCTATCCGTTGCCGTTATATACACAGCGAGGTAGATACACTGGAACGAGTAGAGATAATGCAAGACCTACGTAAGGGCTTGTTTGACGTGCTTATTGGTGTAAACCTACTGCGTGAAGGACTTGACTTACCTGAAGTTTCGCTTGTTGCCATACTCGATGCAGATAAAGAAGGCTTCCTGCGCAGTACGCGTTCGCTGGTACAAACTGTGGGACGTGCAGCGCGTAACGTAAATGGTAAAGCCATAATGTATGCTGATAAAATTACTGACAGTATGCAGCGTACCATAGATGAAACCGCCTACCGCCGTGAAAAGCAGATGAACTTTAATACCGCCAATGGTATAGTACCAAAAGGACTTAACAAGAAGATTGAAAGCGCACTGGTAAAAAGCCCGGTTACATCATTCCATTATGATAACTCGGCTAAAATGGCCGCAGAGCCTGATACCGCTTACATGACCAAAGGCGATATAGAAAAGCTTATCCGCGAAAAGCGTAAGGCTATGGAAAAGGCTGCCAAAGACCTCGACTTTATGCAGGCAGCCAAGCTTAGAGATGAAATAAAAGTGCTTCAGGAGAGGATATAAAGCCTATGCTTCCAACAATCTAATAGTCTAAAAATCCAATAATCTGATAATGAACGTTACCCCCGAACATAACGAACGTATTGCAAAAATGACTTTTGCGTCGGTATATCCGCATTATATTACTAAAGTGGCAAAGAAAGGCCGTACCCAAGAAGAATTGCTACAGGTTATTGAATGGCTTACAGGGTTTGACGATAAAGCTTTAAAAAGCCTGATTGATGAAAAATCCACTTTTGAAACCTTTTTTACAAAGGCAACATTAAACCCTAATGCTGGACTTATTAAAGGGGCGATATGCGGTTATAGGATTGAAGAAATAGACAATGAACTTACCCGCAACGTGCGTTACCTTGATAAATTAGTAGATGAACTGGCTAAGGGTAAAACTATGGAGAAGATTTTGCGTAAATAGTCTCTAAAAAATCCTCTTAATTAAAGTCAATCACTATTGATAAACTTACATAACTCAAATAAAAAAGTTAACTTTGCATGCTTTTAAAACAGAGACCAAATGCGTATATCTTACAATTGGCTAAAACAATTCATTAAACTTGATTGGACATCTGAAGAAACCTCTGCCCTGCTTACCGACCTTGGGCTTGAAGTAGAAGGTGTCGACAAATACGAATCACTAAAAGGAGGCCTTGAAGGCGTAGTTATAGGCCACGTGCTTACCTGCGTGCAGCACCCTAATGCCGACAGGCTTCGTGTAACTACCGTAGACCTTGGCGATGGTAATGCACCTGTACAAATAGTATGTGGCGCTCCTAACGTGGCTGCCGGACAAAAAGTTGCCGTAGCTACCATAGGCACTACCCTATATGACAAAGAAGGTAATGCCTTCCAGATAAAAAAAGGAAAAATCCGTGGCGAGGAAAGTCACGGTATGATATGTGCTGAAGACGAGCTTGGCCTTGGCGAAAGCCATGACGGTATCATGATACTTGCCGAAGATCTTGTACCGGGTACTCCTGCTGCAAAAATATTTGACATTGTAACCGATGAGGTTTTTGAAATAGGCCTTACCCCTAACCGCGCCGATGCCATGAGTCACCTTGGTGTAGCACGCGATTTAAAGGCCGGGCTTTCGCAAAAAAATGTACATACCGAACTGATAACACCATCGGTTAGTAATTTCAGGGTAGACAAGCGTACCCTTAAAATGGACATACGTGTAGAGGACACTAAGCGTGCGCCTCGTTACTGTGGTGTTACCATATCGGGCGTTACTGTAAAACAATCGCCTGCATGGTTACAAAACAGGCTTAAAGCTATTGGCCTTACCCCAAAAAACAATATAGTAGACGTTACCAATTATGTTCTACATGAGCTTGGGCAACCGCTACACGCCTTTGACGCCGCTAAAATAAAAGGCAACAAAGTGATTGTAAAAACTGCAGAAGCAGGAACTAAATTTGTAACGCTTGACGATGTAGAGCGCACACTGCATGAAGAAGACCTTGTAATCTGTGATGAGAAAGGCCCTATGTGTATTGCAGGCGTTATGGGCGGAAAAGGCTCAGGTGTTACCGACTCAACCTCTACAATATTCCTGGAAAGCGCCTACTTTAACCCGGTTTCTATACGTAAGAGTGCAAAACGCCATGCCATTAGCAGCGATGCATCATTCCGTTTTGAAAGAGGTATTGACCCAAATATTACGCAATATGCTCTTAAACGTGCAGCCCTACTGATACAGGAAACTGCCGGTGGTGAAATTACATCTGACATAGAGGATCAATATCCTAAAAAGATAGAAGACCACTCAGTATTCCTTAGCTTTGACACTGTAAACCGTGTTATAGGCCAGGAGATATCTAAAGAAACCATCAAGAAAATATTGGTATCACTGGATATAAAAATCAGCAACATGTCTGAAAAAGGACTTGGTTTGGTTATCCCGGTATACCGTGTAGATGTGGAACGCGAAATAGACGTAATTGAAGAAATTCTTAGGATATACGGCTATAACAACATTGGCTTTACACAAAAGCTTAATGCTTCAATTTCCAACTCATCGCGTACGGAAGATTATAAGCTACAGAATATTGTAGCAAACCAGCTTACAGCACTTGGGTTTAACGAGATGATGGCTAACAGCCTTACCACTCCTGATTACATTGCCCTTTCTGAAAACCTGAAGGAAGACCATAATGTAACCATGCTGAACCCGCTGAGCAACGACCTTTCTGTAATGAGGCAGTCGTTGTTATTCAGTGCTCTCGAAGCGGTTTCATTTAACATTAACCGTCGTCGTGGCGATCTTAAGTTCTTTGAATTTGGCAAAAGCTACCATAATGTAGCCGGCAGTTATAACGAAAACAAACACCTTACACTTACCGTAACGGGTAACCGCCAAGCAGAAAGCTGGACTCAGCCTCAGAAAGGTGCTGATTTCTTCTTGTTTAAAGGTTATATCACTCAAATCCTGTCAAGGCTTGAACTTAATAAAGTGCAAAGCCAGCCGCTAAGCAGTGATGTATTTGCCGAGGGCATGGCATTTTCTATAGGAGTTGAAACCATAGTAGAGTTTGGTACCGTTAAAAAGAATGTCCTAAAACATTTCGACATTAAACAGGATGTATTGTTTGCCGACTTTAACTGGGCAGCAATTACCAAAATAGTATCCGGTAAAATTAAGTTTACAGAGATTTCTAAATTCCCGGAAGTACGCCGTGACTTAGCACTACTTGTAGATACTGCTGTGAGCTTTGAACAGATATACAAAACATCGGTACTTACAGAAAAGTCACTACTTAAAGACGTAAGCCTGTTTGACGTATATGAAGGCAAAAACCTTCCTGAAGGTAAAAAATCATATGCCGTGAGTTTTGTGCTGCAAGACAGCGACAAAACCCTTACCGATGATCAGATTGACAAAATTATGGGTAAAATAAGGCAAAACCTTGAAAAGGAAACCGGAGCCCAGCTACGATAATTCCTTTAACATACAATAACAACAAAGCCACCCAAAAGGTGGCTTTATTAGTTTTATTAAGAAACAAAAAGGAAATTATGATTTCCTTTTTGCTTTCATTGCATTGTAATCAGCAGTACGGTCAAGTGCCTGGTACATACCGGCAAGAACCGAAATTACATACTGGTCATCGGGCTTAAGTTTGTGAGCCTGCTCCAGGTAAGGAAGTGCTTTGTTATAAAGAGCAGCCCTTTGATTTTTAAGAGCCTCATACTTTTGGTTGTCCTTCGCGGTATTACCGGTGATTTTGTTCATGTCGTCAACAATCTTTTGTTCACCCCTAAGTTGAAGTGTACTCATGTTTACAAGCGCATCAAAATAATCCGGTTTAAGCTCAAGCGCTTTCTTATAGAATTTTTCAGCTTCTTCAGGTTGAGAATCTGCTGAAACTACACCCATATTGTAATAAAGCGTAGGGTCGTTAGGATTCTTAGCCACAGCTTCACCTATAAGCTTTTTATATGTAGCTGTATCACCTAACTCGTAGTAAAGAGCTGCTTCGGCAAGTAACAAATCCTGGTCGTTAGGATTTTCTTTTCGCGCATTAGCAAAAAATGTTTTTGCTTTGTCTTTTTCACCTTTACTTTTATAGATTAGCGCTATATTCTTAATAATCTCAGGCCTTACAGAAGGTTGCTTCAACTCCCTTCCGTTAGTGTGAGACTTAGATGTATTAATAGCTATATCCATAACCGTTTTACTCGGAAAAGTTTCATCCTGACCTGTAGCTTTATTGGTAGCAGTATAATAAGTATACTCACCAGTAAAACCAATTTTATCAAGCTCAAGATAATACTTTAAAGCTCCGTCATAATCCTGGGAATTAAGTGACATTGCTGCAGCATTGTAAAGGTTATAAGGGTCTTTTGGATCTACCTTATAAGCCAGTTCATAAGCACCAGCTGCCATTTTATACTGCTTTTGTTGTGTAGCAGTTTGTGCAAGTTGTAATATCTCGGCTTTTAACTGTGGTAAACTTTGTTGCTCCAGTTCGTCAGTATATTTTTTCTTGCCTTTTTTCTCTATTTCAAGAACCTTATTAACATCTTCCATACCCTTATTGATAGCATTAACGGCATTAGCCGGATTAAGTGCCATATCAACAAATAGGTAGTAAGTACCTCTATAGTAATAAAAATCCCTTTTTTGTTCTTCAGACGCACTACCAATCTTAGATTCAAATGCAGCAAAAAGGTCGTTATACTCTTTAACTTGCGCTTCAGTTGGAGGAGTTTTAAGCTCATCCAGCTTTTTTAGTGCCTTCAGCTCATCTTTTTGTGCATAAGCAGCAACTGAAAGTAGCAGTGACGCTGCTACGGCATATTTAATTTTCATAAGTATGTTTATTGTTGTTTATTCGTCTGTATTTGTTTCTTGCTCTGCATCATCAGCAATACCAGATTCAGTTCCCTCAACACCTTCTACGTTTTCAAGGCCTTCAAGATCCTCCTCTTCTTCACGCATTACTTTGGCAACAGCCGCTATAGAGTCGTTACCTTTAATGTTTATAAGGCGAACACCCTGGGTGGCACGTCCCATAACACGCAGGTCGCTTACCATCATACGGATAGTAAGACCTGATTTGTTGATAATCATAAGGTCATCAGCATCGGTAACGTTGTTAATAGAAACCAGCTGACCTGTTTTATCTGTAATGCTAAGGGTTTTTACACCTTTACCACCACGGTTAGTAATACGGTAATCCTCAAGGCTACTACGCTTACCATAACCATTTTCAGACACCACAAGTATTTCGCTGTTCATATCATTTACAGATACCATGCCAATTACTTCGTCGTTATCATCGGCAAGGGTAATACCACGTACACCGCTGGCACTACGTCCCATCGGCCTTGTTTTACCTTCCTCAAAACGGACAAGTTTACCACTCTTCACAGCAATAAGCACCTGGCTTTCACCGGTAGTAAGTTTTGCTTCAAGCAGTTCGTCGTCTTCGCGGATAGTAATTGCAGCAATACCGTTTAACCTTGGGCGAGAGTATTGTTCCAAAAGGGTTTTCTTTACGATACCTTTTTTGGTACACATTATTACGTAATGGTTATTTACGTACTCTTCGTTTTTAAGGTCTTGTGTGCAGATGAACGCTTTTACCTTATCGTCATTCTCTATGTTAATAAGGTTTTGTATAGCACGTCCTTTACTGGTCTTGCTACCTTCTGGGATTTCGTATACACGCATCCAGAAACACTTACCTTTTTGTGTAAAGAACAACATATACTGGTGGTTAGTAGCCACAAACAGGTGCTCCAGGAAGTCGGCATCACGTGTAGTTACGCCTTTCTGGCCAACACCTCCCCTGTTTTGGGTTTTGTATTCGCTAAGCGGGGTACGCTTAATGTAACCCGCATGCGAAATAGTGATTACCACATTTTCGTCGGCAATAAGGTCCTCAATGCTTACATCGCCACCGCTGTATTCTATCTGGCTACGACGGTCGTCACCATATTTATCTTTAACCTCTACAAGCTCTTCTTTAATAAGTGCCATCCTTAGCTCTTTGCTGGCAAGGAGTGCTTTTAACTCAGCGATTAATTTCATAATCTCTGCATACTCGGCACGAAGTTTATCCTGCTCAAGACCTGTAAGCTGGCGCAGCCTCATTTCTACAATGGCACGGGCCTGTATTTCGCTAAGGCTGAAACGCTCAATAAGTCGGGCACGGGCTTCTTCACCGTCTTTAGAGCTACGGATGATAGCAATTACTTCATCAATATTATCAGAAGCAATGATAAGGCCTTCAAGTATGTGTGCACGCTCTTCCGCTTTACGAAGTTCGTATTGTGTACGGCGTACTACCACATCATGCCTGTGCTCCACAAAGTGGTGGATCATATCCTTCAGGTTCAGCATTTCAGGCCTGCCGTTTACAAGCGCAATGTTGTTTACGCTGAAAGACGATTGCAGCTGTGTAAATTTAAATAAGGTATTAAGCACCACATTTGGCACCGCATCCTTCTTTAATATATATACAATACGCATACCGTTACGGTCACTTTCGTCACGTATATTAGCTATACCGTCAATCTTCTTCTCATTAACAAGATCGGCGGTTTTCTTAACCATGTCAGCCTTGTTTACCTGATACGGTATTTCAGTAACAATAATAGCCTCGCGCCCTTCCACTTCTTCAAAGTTGGTCTTGGCACGAAGTACTATACGGCCACGGCCGGTTTTAAAAGCTTCGCGTACGCCCTCATACCCATATATAGTACCCCCTGTAGGAAAATCAGGAGCTTTAATATGGTGCATCAGTTCGTCTATCTCTATATCATTATTGTCTATGTACGCCAGTATACCATCTACTACCTCACTAAGGTTGTGCGGAGCCATGTTTGTAGCCATACCTACTGCAATACCACTTGCGCCGTTAACCAGCAGGTTAGGTATACGTGTAGGCATTACTGTAGGTTCCTGCAGGGTATCGTCAAAGTTTAACTGAAAATCTACGGTTTCCTTATCAAGGTCACTCATTATATCTTCAGAAAGCTTTTTCAGCCTTGCCTCGGTATAACGCATTGCTGCAGGGCTGTCGCCGTCTATAGAACCGAAGTTACCCTGGCCGTCTACCATAAGGTAGCGAAGGCTCCAGTCCTGGGCCATACGCACCATAGTATCGTAAACCGACGAGTCGCCATGCGGGTGGTACTTACCCAGTACCTCACCAACAATCCTTGCCGATTTTTTATGCGCCCTGTTACTTAGTACGCCCAGTTCATACATTCCGTACAGTACCCTTCTGTGCACGGGTTTCAAGCCATCCCTTACGTCCGGAAGCGCCCTCGACACGATAACCGACATCGAATAATCGATGTAGGCCGACTTCATCTGGTCTTCTATATTAATAGGAATTAACTTTTCTCCTTCAGCCATAAGTCGTTATAATTAAAATTTATAGTTAATACAAAACGCGCCAATATACACAATAAAATTATGATTTCTGCATTTTAAAACCACTATTTTACCCCATTTATCAACAACAGCAACCCCAGCTATAGTTAATAAAGTAAGCATAAAACGCTTTCTTTTGTCAGGTATTTTTTGTCTATTAGCATGACAGGACTTTGTTAGGTATAGTTTTTGCAAATTCCTTAAAAAATAGTAGATTTACATTAGTAAAGAAAGGATGAATATGGATGATAATTTTTCACCAAGAGTCAAGGACGTAATTACCTACAGTAAGGAGGAAGCCCTCCGGCTGGGTCATGACTTTATTGGTACAGAACATCTTATGTTAGGTATTTTACGGGACGGGCAAGGCAAAGCCATAGCCATCCTGAACAGCATATCGGTAGACCTGGATCATCTGCGCAGAAAAGTAGAAATACTTAGCCCTGCTAATCCTACTGCAGAGCGTAATAACGAGAAGAAAAACCTTCACCTTACACGCCAGGCAGAAAGAGCACTACGCACTACATTCCTGGAAGCCAAGGTCTTTCAAAGCACAAGCATAAGCACAGCACACCTGCTGCTATGCATATTACGCAATGAAAATGACCCTACAACGAAATTGCTGAACAAACTGAAAATTGATTACGAAACTGTTAAAGAACAATTCATTAGCATGACATCAAACGAGGAAGATTTTATGGACAACCTGCCAAAAGCAGAATCCTATAACGACGATCCAGGACAGGATGACAGCCTGAGGGGCGACAGCGGCTTCAGCAATCCTGCTCCCGGCAATAAGGCCAATAAAAAATCAAAAACCCCGGTTCTCGATAATTTTGGCCGAGACCTGACAGAACTTGCCGAAGAAGGCAAGCTTGACCCTGTAGTAGGTCGTGAAAAAGAGATAGAGCGCGTAAGCCAAATCCTTAGCCGCCGTAAAAAGAACAACCCGCTACTTATAGGTGAGCCGGGTGTAGGTAAATCGGCCATTGCTGAAGGACTTGCCCTGCGCATCATCCAGAAAAAAGTATCGCGTATACTGTTCAATAAGCGTGTGGTAACACTTGACCTTGCCAGCCTTGTAGCCGGCACCAAGTACCGTGGCCAGTTTGAAGAGCGTATGAAAGCGGTTATGAACGAGCTGGAAAAGAATGACGACATCATCCTTTTCATAGACGAAATCCACACTATTGTAGGTGCGGGTGGCGCTACAGGTTCGCTTGACGCGAGTAACATGTTTAAACCGGCTCTTGCACGTGGCGAAATCCAATGCATTGGCGCCACTACGCTTGACGAGTACCGCCAGTACATTGAAAAAGACGGTGCTTTAGAGCGTCGTTTCCAAAAGGTAATGGTAGAACCTACCAGCGTACCGGAAACGATTACTATTCTTAACAATATTAAGAACAAGTACGAAGACCACCACAATGTTATCTACACACCTGAGGCTATTGAGGCCTGCGTGAAGCTGACAGACAGGTATATGAGCGAGCGTTTTCTTCCGGACAAGGCTATTGATGCACTTGACGAGGCAGGAAGCCGCGTGCACATAACCAATATTGATGTTCCTAAGCAAATCCTTGACCTTGAGCGTCAGCTTGAGGAAGTACGCGAACTTAAGAACAGCGTGGTTAAAAAACAGAAATACGAAGAAGCTGCCAAGCTTCGTGATGACGAAAAACGCATTGAAAAAGAGCTTGCCATAGCCCAGGAACAATGGGAAGAAGACTCTAAAAACAACCGCGTTACCGTAACCGAAGATAACGTAGCCGATGTAGTAAGTATGATGACAGGTATTCCTGTAAATCGTATTGCACAAACCGAAAGCAACAAGTTAGCCAAACTACCTGAACTCATTAAAGGTAAGGTAATTGGACAAGATGAAGCTGTACTAAAAATAGCCAAGTCTATTCAGCGTAACCGTGCCGGCCTTAAGGATCCGAACAAGCCAATAGGTTCGTTCATTTTCCTTGGTCAAACCGGTGTAGGTAAAACGCAGCTTGCCAAGGTTATTGCTAAAGAACTATTTGACAGCGAAGATGCTCTTATCCGTATTGACATGAGTGAGTACATGGAGAAATTTGCTATCTCTCGCCTTGTAGGTGCGCCTCCGGGATACGTAGGTTATGAAGAAGGCGGACAGCTTACCGAAAAAGTACGTCGTAAGCCGTATGCCGTAGTGCTTCTTGATGAGATTGAAAAAGCCCACCCTGATGTATTTAATATGATGCTTCAGGTACTGGATGACGGTTTCTTAACTGACAGCCTTGGCCGTAAAATCGACTTTAAGAATACCATCATCATCATGACATCTAACGTTGGTGCACGCCAACTGAAAGATTTCGGACAAGGTGTAGGTTTCGGCACATCTGCCAAAGTGGCACAAGCTGACGAACACAGTAAAGGTGTTATTGAAGCCGCGCTTAAAAAAACATTTGCACCGGAGTTCATTAACCGTATAGACGACATCATTGTATTTAACCCTCTTGAGAAAGAACACATTGATAAAATCATCACTATTGAACTTGAAAAGCTATATGCCCGCGTTAAAGACCTTGGCTACAACATTCAGCTTAGCGAGAAAGCGAAAGACTTTATTGCCGACAAAGGTTTTGACAAGCAGTATGGTGCAAGGCCACTAAAACGCGCTATACAGAAATATGTAGAAGATGTACTTGCTGAAGAAATCATTACTTCTAAAATATCAAGTGGTGACGAGATTTTTATGGATCTTGAAGATGGAGGCAGCGAACTGGTTGTTACCATTAAAAAAGCCGAAAATCCTGCAAGCTAATTTTTAAGCATAATTTATATCGTTAATAGTAATCCCTGCCCTAAAAAGCAGGGATTTTTATTTACCCCTGTTTTATAAAAGGCATCAAATAAAAATTCACAATGCAGAACCGCCCTACCCCCATAAAAAAAGACCTGAAATATATACAGAAAGCGCTTATTTTACTCCCATGCTGTTTTAAGAATAAATCCCGCTTAAAACCATCATCTGCAACAATATAAAAGCTTAAAAAATATTCCCGATAATTTACTGAAAACATAAAATCTATATCGATTTTTTACGAAATAAAACCACCCTATTTAGAATGAGTTTTCCTATATTTGCGAGCCTTGAATTGTATTTTCGGTATAGTGCAAAATGCACATCTCTAAATACAGTTTAAAGCCTAAACAAACTTAAAATAACGTATTAACAATCAGCTTTTTCGGTTTCATTTTCCCGATGAAGCTATAAACAAACAGAAGATGTCTGACAAATCTAAAATTTACTACACGATAACCGATGAGGCGCCAATGCTGGCTACACATTCATTTTTACCTATCGTGCAGGCTTTTGCTTCAACAGCTGGTATTAATGTTGAAACAAGAGATATCTCACTTGCCGGAAGGATACTTGCTAACTTTCCTGAGAACCTAACAGATGCTCAAAAAATAGGCGATGCCCTTACCGAACTTGGTGAGCTTGCTAATACTCCGGAAGCTAACATCATTAAACTTCCAAACATTTCTGCTTCTGTACCACAGCTAAAAGCAGCAATTAAAGAACTTCAGGATCAAGGATATAACATTCCTAACTTCCCGGAAGATGCACAAACTGACGAAGAAAAAGCAATCAAGGCTAAATACGCTAAGGTTCTTGGTTCGGCTGTAAACCCGGTACTACGCGAAGGTAACTCAGACCGTCGTGCTCCCAAAGCTGTTAAGAACTACGCTAAAGCACATCCTCACTCTATGGGTGCATGGAGCGCTGACAGCAAAACCCACGTAGCAAGCATGAGCGAAGGCGACTTTTACGGTAGCGAAAAATCAGTTACTGTAAGCGAGGCTACAGACGTGAAAATAGAATTTGTAGGTGCTGATGGTACTTCAACTGTACTTAAAGCTTCTACTCCGCTTAAAGCTGGTGAAATCATTGATAGCTCTGCACTTAGCCTAAGCAAACTTAAAGCATTTGTTTCTAAAGAAATTGAAGATGCAAAGGCACAGGGCGTACTGTTCTCTGTACACCTTAAAGCTACCATGATGAAGGTTTCAGACCCTATTATCTTTGGTGCTATTGTAGAGGTTTTCTATGCTGATGTATTTACTAAATACGCTGATTTATTTAAGCAACTTGGTGTAGATACCCGTAATGGCCTTGGTGATGTTTATGCTAAAATAGCAGGCAAACCGGAAGAAGCTGAAGTTAAAGCTGCTATTGAAGCGGTTTACACCTCTGCCCCTGCCCTGGCTTATGTAAACTCTGACCTGGGTATTACTAACCTACACGTACCAAGCGACGTTATTGTTGATGCTTCTATGCCGGCAATGATACGTACAAGCGGACAAATGTGGAACGTAGAAGGCAAACAACAAGATACTAAAGCTATTATTCCGGACAGGAACTACAGCGGCGTATATACTGCTACTATCGACTTCTGTAAAAAACATGGTGCCTTTAACCCTGCCACTATGGGTAGTGTACCAAATGTGGGCCTTATGGCACAGAAAGCTGAAGAATACGGTTCGCACGATAAAACATTCCAGGCTACTGCTAATGGTGTTATCAAGGTTGTAGACAACAACAACGGTACAGTATACATGGAGCAGCCGGTTGAAGCCGGTGACATCTTCAGGATGTGCCAAACTAAAGATGCTCCTATCCAGGACTGGGTGAAACTTGCTGTTAATCGCGCAAGGCTAAGCGAAACTCCTGCTGTTTTCTGGTTGGATGAAAACCGCGCCCATGACCGCGAACTTATTGCTAAAGTAAACACTTACCTAAAAGACCACGATACTACAGGTCTTGACATACAAATCCTTGACCCTATTGCAGCTACTCAGTTCTCACTGGAGCGCATTAAAGACGGTAAAGACACAATCTCGGTAACCGGTAACGTACTACGTGACTACCTGACTGACCTATTCCCTATCCTGGAACTGGGTACATCGGCTAAAATGCTTTCTATCGTTCCGCTAATGAACGGTGGTGGCCTGTTTGAAACCGGTGCAGGTGGATCGGCTCCTAAGCACGTACAACAGTTTGTAGAAGAAGGTTACCTACGTTGGGATTCACTGGGTGAGTTCCTTGCTCTTGGTGTATCATTTGAGCACCTTGGCCAGACTCAGAACAACGCTAAATCACTTGTACTTAGCGAGGCTCTTGATGCCGCAAACGAAAAATTCCTTGAAAACGACAAGTCTCCTGCACGTCGCGTAGGCCAGATAGACAACCGTGGTTCTCACTTCTACCTTGCACTGTACTGGGCTCAGGCACTTGCTGCACAGGACAAAGATGCTGAACTTAAAGCAATCTTTACCCCTATTGCCGCCGAGCTTACTGAAAACGAAGCTAAGATTGATGCAGAACTTATTGCTGCTCAGGGAAAAGCTCAGGAAATAGGTGGTTACTACCACCCTGACTATGCTAAAACTGATGCCGCTATGAGGCCAAGTGCTACGCTAAACGCGATACTTGCTAAACTTGCTTAATCATGTAACGCAATATATTGAAAAGCCATCCTTTACGGGATGGCTTTTTTGTTATATTTGTTTTTCTCAACCTACATGAATTAATGCGTATTCATATTATTTTACTAATCATAGCACTGCTTAGCGTGCTGCGTTACCTGCCTAAAAAAATCAGGTTGGTTATATCAATGCTCTGTTACGCGGTATTTTGCATTAGTGTGGTATTTATATTTCCCTTGCTTATCGCAAAAAGCAGTTTAGTTGGAGGCTGTCTTATTACAATGCTGGTATCTGTTGTTTTGGGCTGGTATTTCCACAAACCTGAAGGAAACATGGCAAAGGTCTTGTCCTATTTCCTTCGTGTTTTAGGTTATGGAGGCCTGTTAATTTTGCTTATCGTTTTACTTAGTACAATGGGAAACCATTATAGCACTTACAAAGTGAGAACCTACATGCATATAATGATAACAAGCTTGTTTCCTATAGCTGCACTGTTTTTAGCACGTTACCTGCACCGTCTTCTACCTAAAACACAAAAGGCTATAAACCTGAATGTTTTAGGCATTACTGTATTTTTTGTGCTTTGGGCTGTAAACCCTACAATCCCTCGGGAGAAAGAGTATATGGGCGAAATCATAAGCTACAGGCAGCCCATAATCCCGGTAAACTTTCAAAACTTTACCATAACACGGAAAATAACCGTTCAGAATAGTTTTCAAAGAGCTGTGGACAGCAAAATGTTTATGATGACATATGACTATGAAAGGGATAAAAATCAGCTGATAAAAAACAAACTTGAATCTACCATAAGTAAAGACCACAGGTATCGGAGCAAATATATTGCCCTTACCCAAAATAAAACTGTAAATATCGACTCGATTTTAAAATACAGGATAGAGATTTTTGAAATCCTGTATGAAGAATAGTAGTACCTGAAAAATATTTTTCACCCCTCCCAACCTTTTCACCTAAAAAGGTATCTTACTACAAAGCCTTAGGAATGAAAAAAATACTATTGTTGTTTCTTATGCTACCTGTCATGACATTTGCACAAAATACATTGGCTGGTAAAACGTATTGTACAAAAACCACTGAAAGTTGTAAAGAAACGATCTCAGGAGGTTGTATGGTGTACACACATACGACAGCACGTTTGAGCAAAGATTCCATAACCTTTACGCACTTTGTAAAACGTTCAGACAGGGAACAGCCCGAAACCTACAAAAACACCTATAAATACAAGATAAACCAAGGAAGTATTTTTATAGATACACCTTTCTTTGGAAGATATATTTTAGGAGATAAAGTATTGATATCCGATTGCAAGTACAACAAAGGCACAACCTATTATGAGGTTACTCTTTAAAGCTATTCTTTAGTAACCATATCCAGCTTTTTTAAAATATCGGGCATACGGTAACTACCGTGCATGGCTTGTATTTTGGCTGCCGCCAAATCATTATCCATGCCTATAGCCGATACATATAATGGATTCTTACTTTCCCCACGAAAAACCTCAATAACGGTTTCCTTATTGGTATGGAAACCTGTTTTAGCCACACCGATAACCGGTATGCGATTATCCATTAGTTCAAAGGTTTTTCCACCGAGTCCGTATGTGCCGTTATTGTCTACATAAACATGCCCGTCTATGATTACCGTATACAGGAAATCAGTGCCAATCTTTTTTAGCAATGCCTCAATGCAGGGCAATTCACGTTTATAAAATTCACCCGGAATATACTCGGCCACTTCGGGTACAAATTCTATAATAGTTTGCCTGGGCGCAAAATCCTCCCATTCAAACAATACGCCCACAGCCTTTGCACCTCTTTCTAAATAATAAACATCTATGGCTAAAATCATCTTGTAAAGATCTATATTATTTTATAAAGCTAAAATATATTGAATGCTAAATTTGTAATGTAGTTAATCGTCAAAATTGTAAATACCAAACTTAATAGTTGCTTTACAATTACCACTCCTGTCAGAGCGCTGAACGTAACTATTATTTACACGGTTATATGTACAGCCTTATTTACACAACTACATTTAAGTTACTATAAAATAGATTCTTATAGCAATTTATTGATTCTGATAATGGATCTTTTACAGAAAATCCAAGACAGGCTTTAAGTAGATATACAACAATTTCTAATTGTATCGTATCTTTGTCAAGTACACTGTACATAAAGAATTGGTTTTGATAATTGTATGTTTAGCGATACAAATATCGATAACGCTTTTTTAATTCTAAAAAGTTTAAACCACTTCATTAACCAAGATAATTTCGTGTTATCTGTATTAAAATTTAATTTTGCAGTTATTTCTTACACAAGAAGACCATTACTAATTATTAATTATTTCGTTAATGAACAAAATCCTCATTATAGACGACGAAGAAAAGCTTAGATCTCTCATGGCCAGAATTATCAGTCTTGAAGGTTTTGAAGTTACCGAGGCTCCAGACTGCAAAACGGGTATTAAAAGGCTGGAGCAGCAGGAATTTGATGTTGTGTTATGCGACGTAAAACTGCCCGATGGAAATGGCGTAAATCTTACTGCTACCATTAAGGAAAACCATCCGCAAACTGAAGTTATACTGCTTACCGCCTATGGTAACATTCCCGATGGCGTTCAGGCCATAAAAAACGGGGCATTCGACTACATTGTTAAAGGTGATGACAACAACAAGATTATTCCACTTATACACAGAGCTATAGAAAAGTCAGCGTTAAGTAAACAGGTGGCCCACTTAGAATCGCGCCTAGAAAAAAAATACTCTCTTGAAGGTATTATAGGAAATTCTAAAACCATAAAAGAAGCCACAACACTTGCCGAACGCGTAGCTCCTACTGATGCTACTGTACTGTTAACGGGTGAAACCGGTACCGGAAAAGAAGTTTTTGCCAATGCCATTCATCAAAATAGTAACCGTAAAACAAAGAGTTTTGTGGCCGTAAACTGTTCGGCATTTAGCCACGATTTGCTCGAAAGCGAAATGTTTGGTCATATTGCAGGAGCCTTTACAGGTGCCGTAAAAGACAAGAAAGGTCTTTTTGAAGAAGCAGATGGTGGTACTATATTTTTAGATGAATTGGGCGAAATGGCACTAGACCTGCAGGCAAAACTGCTTAGGGTATTAGAAAGCGGTGAGTTTATAAAAGTAGGAGAAAGCAAAGTAACCAAAGTAAATGTACGGGTGGTTGCCGCAACTAACCGTGATTTGTTAAAGGAAATAGAAGCAGGCCATTTCCGGCAAGATTTGTACTATAGGTTGTCTATATTTCAAATTAAACTTCCATCATTGCGGGAGCGTGTGGCCGATATAGAAACACTGGCTGGATTTTTTATAAAATCGTTTAATGCAAAAACAGGCAGACAACTAAAAGGAATGCAACCGACTTATTTGCAAGCACTTAAATTGCATCCTTGGCCGGGAAACATACGGGAACTAAAAAATGTAATAGAGCGTAGCGTAATATTAGAAACTTCAGATACAATTACCGTAAATACGCTTCCTTTTGATATTGTACAGCAAGATACCTCGGTGGCTGAGGAAAACGGTACAAAGTTGCTATCGGCTTTTTCATTAGCCGCAGCCGAGAAAGTACAGATACAAAAAGTACTTAATTATACAAACGGAAACAAAGCCGAAGCTGCCCGACTTTTAGGTATAGGTATAGCAACGCTTTACCGAAAAATTGAAGAATATAAGATAGGATAGTATACAAGAACGGAGGTTTTAATGCAAAACCCTATCATTTTGATAAGGATAGTCCTTTCAAAATGATAGGGTTTTTATTTTGGCACGGCTTTGTTTTTGTTTTATTGTGTTGAATAATAGTATTTTAACAGTCGTCATTAAAAACAGGCATTCATTTTGGCGTTAGGGTATTCGAAAACAAATACTTTCAAAATGAAAAATCATGTAAAATCAGTCTCCACAAAGGCTGTACAGTTTGCAGAACTAACCAAAAGCTTTATTAGAAGCGGACAGGTAAGCCGGGCAAAAAAATGCCTTGATATGGCCGAACTGCTTTTTAAAAACGGTAATGCCGAAACCCGAAATGCTATAGGCAGCATCTATGTGTATTCGGTTTCTACTTTTATAGAAATACGTAATTGTACCGTTTCTGAGTTGTTTCCCCCTACACTTAAAAAAGAATACGTGCTGCAGGTTAACGCCTCGGGTGTTTAAAAAACAGAATTTTTCAATCCTTCAATATTTCAATCTTTCAATAAAGAATCATGACTGCACTTTTTTTTATAGCCCTGCTGGTATTTGCCTACATGTGCTATGTACTTGTAAAACCCGAAAAATTTTAAACCATGAGTAGTGAAATTATCGGAATAGTAGTAATGTATGTGCTGGTTTTGGCACTGGCGCTTCCGCTGGGCAGGTATATAGGTAAGATATTTAACTATGAACCTACCTGGGCCGACAAAATTTTTAACCCAATAGACCGGTTGTTCTTTAAGTTGGGCGGCATAAACGATAAAGTGGAAATGACCTGGAAGCAGCACATTAGCGCATTACTGGTTATTAACCTGGTTTGGTTTATCTTATCCATGTTTGTATTGCTTAATATGGACTGGCTTCCGCTAAACCCCGATGGTAACCCAGCCATGAGCATGGATTTAGCATTTAATACCACCGTGAGTTTTATTACTAATACAAATCTGCAACACTATAGTGGTGAATCAGGCCTGAGTTATTTAGGGCAGCTTACTCTTATGCTGTGGCAGTTTATTAGTGCCGCTTGCGGTATGGCGGTTTGTGCTGTGGTATTTATGGCTATGAAAGAGAAAACTTCGGCTACACTGGGTAACTTTTACAGTTTCTTCGTGCGCTCGGCTACAAGAGTATTGCTGCCATTGTGCCTTGTGTTAGCTGCTATACTGGTGTTTAACGGCACACCTATGACCTTTGAAGGTAAAGACCACATTACCACCCTTGAGGGCAAAACACAAGATGTAAGCCGTGGGCCGGTGGCGGCATTTGTTGCTATAAAACAACTGGGTACAAACGGTGGTGGTTTTTATGGCCCTAACAGTGCCAATCCTATGGAAAACCCCAACTACTTTACAAACCTCGTAGAAAACCTGAGTATAGTACTAATTCCCATAGCACTGATATTTGCCTTAGGCCATGTGCTTAAACGAAAAAAACTGGCATGGACCATTTATAGTGTAATGACCGTGGGTTTCCTATTGCTATTAATCCCCACTATTGTAGGCGAAATGGGTGGTAACCCGGCACTGGACAAAATGGGAATAGCGCAGCATACCGGCAGTATGGAAGGTAAAGAAGTGCGTTTTGGTGCCGAAGCATCGGCTAACTGGGCGGTGTATACTACCTGTACCAGTAACGGATCTGTTAATGCAATGCACGACAGCTTTACCCCGCTGGGCGGTGCTACCACGTTACTAGGCATGATGGTAAACTGCTTCTACGGTGGTATAGGCGTGGGCTTCCTTAACTTTTACATCTTCATAATACTTGCGGTGTTTATCAGTGGGCTTATGGTAGGGCGCACACCCGAGTTCCTGGGCAAAAAGATAGAAGCCAGAGAAATGAAAATAGCCATGATGGTAGCGTTGCTGCACCCACTGCTTATTCTTGCAGGCACGGCACTGGCAAGTTACGTATATGCTGGCAACCCCGAGGCATACGCCAGTTGGCTTGCAAACCCGGGCTACCACGGATTTAGTGAAATGCTGTATGAGTTTACCTCATCATCGGCTAACAATGGTAGCGGTTTTGAAGGCCTGGGTGATAACACTCCGTTCTGGAACATAGCTACCGGTATTGTAATGCTATTGGCACGTTACCTGCCTATTATTGGTCCGGTAGCCATAGCAGGCATACTTGCCGGTAAAAAATATGTACCCGAAAGCGCCGGTACTCTTAAAACAGATACCTCAACCTTTGGCTTTATGATATTTGCGGTGATTTTTATTGTTGCAGCACTATCATTTTTCCCATCGCTTACACTGGGGCCAATAGCCGAGTATTTTTCATTATACCACTAATTTTCAATAACAATGAAAAGTCAAAATACAAGCCTGTTCCAAAAAGAACTTGTGCAGCAGGCATTGAAACAATCTTTTATTAAGCTAAACCCTTCGTCGCTTATAAAAAATCCCGTAATGTTTACGGTAGAAGTAGGTACAGCTATTATGCTCTTTGTATGTATTTGGGTACTTGTGGGCGAAAAAAGCCAGGGGAGCTTTGCGTACAATCTTACGGTTTTTATAATACTACTGTTTACGCTGCTGTTTGCCAACTTTGCAGAAGCCATTGCAGAAGCCCGCGGTAAGGCGCAGGCCGACAGCCTGCGTAAGACCCGCGAGGAAACTCCTGCTAAAAAGGTAGAACCCGTGGGCGAAATGTACTTAGATGAGGTACAGGTAGTACCCTCGTCGACGCTAAAAAAAGGTGATGTATTTATTTGCGAAGCCGGAGATATTATTCCTACCGATGGCGAAATTATAGAAGGCCTTGCTACCATAGACGAAAGCGCCATAACCGGTGAAAGTGCTCCGGTAATACGCGAAGCCGGCGGCGATAAAAGCTCGGTTACAGGTGGTACCAAAGTACTTTCGGATAAAATAAAAGTACAGGTAACTACTAATGCAGGCGAAAGCTTTCTGGATAAAATGATTGCCCTTGTAGAAGGTGCCAGCCGCCAGAAAACACCAAACGAAATTGCGCTTACCATACTTTTGGCGGGTTTTACACTAGTGTTTATCATAGTGTGTGTTACACTGAAACCTTTTGCCGATTATGCTAATATTCCTATAACCATTGCTGCTTTTATATCGCTGTTTGTATGTCTTATTCCTACCACCATTGGGGGGCTTTTATCGGCCATTGGTATTGCGGGTATGGACAGGGCATTGCGCGCCAATGTAATTACAAAATCAGGTAAGGCAGTAGAAACAGCCGGTGATATAGATGTACTTTTACTAGATAAAACCGGTACCATAACTATAGGTAACCGTAAGGCTACACACTTTCACCCTGTAACCGGAGTCGATGAAAAAACCTTTGTAAAAGCAGCGGTGTTAAGCTCTATGAGCGATGAAACACCCGAGGGTAAATCCATAATAGAGCTTGCCGGTATAGAGGCAAATGCTTTTAAGGTTGAAAACCCACGCTTTATAAAGTTTACTGCCGAAACGCGCAGTTCGGGTATCGATTTTGCCGATGTACGCATTCGTAAAGGAGCGTTTGATGCCATTAAGAATTTAGTTGAAAAAGCAGGCAACCCTTTTCCGGAAGAAGTTACCGAAGTAGTAAAAAAAGTTTCGGGCAATGGTGGTACGCCATTAGTGGTTTCTCAAAACGAAAAAGTACTTGGGGTAATAGAACTACAGGATATTATTAAAACAGGTATTTCTGAACGTTTTGAACGCCTGCGCAAAATGGGGGTAAAAACGGTAATGGTTACGGGCGACAACCCGCTAACGGCCAAGTTTATTGCCGAAAAAGCCGGTGTAGACGATTTTATTGCCGAAGCCAAGCCCGAGGATAAGATGAACTACATAAAAGCCGAACAGCAACAAGGTAAGCTGGTAGCCATGATGGGTGATGGTACTAACGACGCACCGGCGCTTGCCCAGGCCGATGTGGGTGTAGCCATGAACAGTGGTACACAGGCCGCTAAGGAAGCTGGTAACATGGTAGACCTGGATAACGACCCTACCAAGCTGATTGAGATTGTGGAGATAGGCAAGCAGTTGCTCATGACGCGCGGTACGCTAACCACCTTTAGTATAGCAAACGACGTGGCAAAATACTTTGCCATAATACCGGCGCTGTTTATTACCGCCATACCGGCACTACAGGGACTAAATATTATGAACCTGCACAGTCCGGAAAGCGCCATACTATCGGCAGTAATATTTAATGCCATAATTATCCCGATACTGATTCCGCTGGCGCTAAAAGGTGTAGCATACAAGCCTATCGGAGCTTCGGCACTACTGCGTCGTAACCTGTTTATCTACGGATTAGGCGGTGTTATTGTACCGTTCATAGGCATTAAACTGATTGACATGCTGGTTGCTGTATTCTTTTAACCTAATGTAATACTATGCGCTCTTCCATTTCGACCGTAGCGCAGCGGAGTGGAGAAATCTCAAAAAAATTCATCATAAAGAGATTTCTCCCTATCGGTCGAAATGGAAGGACTGCACATAACATTAAAAATAAATAAAAATGAAAACACATATTGTTCCCGCCATACGATTAACCCTGTTTTGTGCCCTGTTCTTTTCGGGTATTTACACCATGAGCATTTTGGGAATTGCTCAGTTAGCGCCCAATCAGGGAAAAGGCTTTATTACCGAAAATAAGGGCAAACGCTACCACACTAATGTGGGGCAGGCTTTTACCCAGAACAAATACTTTTGGTCGCGCCCCAGCGCTGTAGATTATAACGCAGCAGGTTCGGGTGGTAGTAATAAAGGACCTTCTAACCCGGAATATCTTGCAACCGTAGAAAGTCGTATTGATACTTTTCTGCTAAAAAACCCCGGTGTTGCCAGGAAAGATGTTCCTGCTGAGCTGGTTACTGCCAGCGGGGCCGGACTAGACCCCGACATTTCACCCGAAGCAGCAGCCATACAAACGGCACGTGTAGCAAAAGCCCGTAATCTTACTGAGGCAACCGTGACTAAAGTCATAGAAGATAACACCGAAAAACCGTTACTTGGCTGCATGGGACCTGCAAAAGTAAACGTATTAAAACTTAATTTAGCAATAGACAACTTACAATAAATGAAAACCCTTTTTTCAATTGCGGCACTTGTACTAACAGGCAGTGCCGTAATAGCCCAAAACGATACCATTAAGGTACTACCGCAACCCGAAGTAGCCGGACTTAAGCTTAGCGCTTACATAGAAACCTACTACGCTTACGATTTTAATCAACCGGTAAACAATACCCGCCCTGCGTTTTTTTATTCGCACAACAGGCATAATGAGGTAGCACTAAACCTGGGCTTAATTAAAGCTGCCTACGATAACGGACAGGTGCGCGGTAACCTTGCACTTATGGCAGGTACCTATGCTAACGCCAACCTTGCTTCTGAACAAGGTGTAATGAAAAACGTATTTGAGGCCAATGCAGGTGTTAAACTGAGTAAAACAGCAAACCTGTGGGTAGATGCCGGTATTTTTGGTTCTCATATAGGCTTTGAAAGTGCTATAGGTAAAGATTGCTGGAACCTTACCCGCAGTATCCTGGCAGATAATTCACCTTATTACGAAAGTGGTGCCAAGATAGGTTACACCTCTCCTTCGGGCAAGTGGTTTATAAGCGGTCTTGTATTAAACGGTTGGCAGCGCATACAAAGAATAGATGGTAATAAAAGCCTGTCATTTGGCCACCAGCTTACGTACAAGCCGTCGGATAAAATTACGCTAAACAGCAGTTCGTTTGTAGGTAATACCTATCCTAATGTAGATAAAAGGATGCGTTACTTCCATAATTTGTACGCTATTTTTCAGCTTACAGACAAATGGGGGCTTATTGCAGGATTTGATATAGGTGCCGAGCAAAAAGCCAAAGGCAGCGACAGCTATAGCTGTTGGTACTCGCCGGTGCTTATAGCGCGTTATTCGGTAAACAGTAAAATAAACCTTAGTGCCCGTGGCGAATATTATGCCGATAAATATGGTGTAATGATTCCTACCGGAACACCAAACGGTTTTAAAACCACAGGTTATTCGGTAAACTTTGATTATAATGTTTACAGTAATGTAATGTGGCGACTTGAAGCCCGTACCCTTAACAGCAAAGACGATATTTTTGTAAAAAACAGTAGTCTTACCGCTAGTAATACTTTTGTAACTACGGCACTTGCAATTTCATTCTAATGGAAGAAAGAGATACAAATGCGCAACACTTCCTGGACTTGATTCAGCGGTCGCGCAGGGGTAAGTTTAAGGTCTACATCGGCATGAGTGCCGGTGTAGGCAAAACCTACCGTATGTTGCAGGAAGCCCATACGCTGCTTCGTAACGGCATCGACATAAAAATAGGCTACATAGAAACCCATAACCGTAAAGAAACCCATGAGCTGCTCGATGGGCTTCCGGTGGTACCACGCAGGTTTATTTTTTATAAAGGTAAATACCTGGACGAAATGGACGTACAGGCTATAATAAACCTAAGGCCCGAAGTGGTTGTGGTAGATGAACTTGCCCACACTAATATAGAAGGCAGCCGAAACGAAAAACGCTGGCAAGACGTTATGGAAATACTCGATGCGGGGATAAACGTAATTAGTGCGGTAAACATTCAGCATATAGAGAGCCTTAACGACGATGTTAGGGAAATTACGGGTATTGAAGTAAAGGAGCGTATACCAGACAATGTATTAAAAGCCGCCGATGAGGTTGTAAATATAGACCTTACTGCCGATGAACTGATTACCCGGCTTAAAGAAGGCAAAATTTATACCCAGGATAAAATACCGCACGCCCTGTCTAACTTTTTTAAGGCAGAACATATACTTCAGCTGCGCGAACTGGCACTAAAGGAAGTGGCCAGCCAGGTAGAGCGTAAGGTAGAAACTGAGGTTACCGGATACACCGGCAGGCAGGAGCGTTTTATGGCCTGTATAAGCAGTAATCCCGTTACGGCCAAAAAAGTAATACGCAAAACAGCCCGATTAGCTAACTACTACCACAGCAAGTGGTTTTTGTTGTATGTAGAAACTCCCGCCGAAGCACCCGATAAAATAGCACTGAACAAACAGCGCCATCTTATAAACAACTATAAACTGGCCATAGAGCTTGGTGCCGAAATTGTAAAAATAGAAAGCCCTGGAGTAGCATCTACTATTATGGCTACTGCCGAAGCCCGTAAGGTAACTACCATTTGTATAGGTAAGCCACACATAAACTTATTTAAGGTAATTTTGTCTACCAATGTATTTAAGTCGTTGCTAAACAAACTGTCCAGCAGCGAAATTGACCTCGTAATACTTTCGTAAAAATGAAAATAAGGACCAAACTGCAACTGGCACTCGGCACGTTGTTTTTGCTCATTGCTATACTATCGGCATTTGCCATAAGGCAGGTAAACCTTTTGGCGCAAGACACCAAGAACATACTGGTGGCTAATTACCAGTCGCTGGATTACAGCCGCAATATGCTAAAGGCCATAGATGCTGATACGCTTACTGCCAATAACCTGAAACAGTTTAAATTTTACATGGACAAACAGGTGGCAAACATCACCGAAGTAGGCGAAAAAGAATACACTACCGACCTGCAAATGCACTACGCCAGCCTGGTAAAAGAACCTACAAACAAAACCCACCTGCACAACATACGGGAATCGCTAAACAGTGTAATGAAACTGAACATGGATGCCATACAACGTAAGAGCGCCATAGCCGAAAAAACCGCCGACAGTTCGGTACTGTGGCTTACGTTTACTGCCGCACTGTGTATAAGCCTCGGATTTTTACTGTTTATCAATTTGCCCACGGCTATTGCAGCTCCTATAAAAAAACTAACCGAAAGCATAAGGCAGATTGCCGAGAAAAACTATTCGCAACGCGTATATATACAAGGGCACGACGAGTTTGCCACCATGGCAACCACCTTTAACTCTATGGCGCAAAAGCTGGAAGAATACTCGGCGAGTGATCTGGCAAAATTAATGACTGAGAAAAAGCGCGTAGAAACCCTTATAAACAATATGGCAGACCCCGTTATTGGCCTGGACGAAACCCACCACATATTGTTTGTAAATGAGGAAGCACTAAAAATTACAGCACTGAAAAAGGAGAGTGTTATAGGCAGAAACATTAGCGAAGTAGCCCTTACCAATGACCTGGTGCGCGACCTTAGCCGTGAAGCGGTATTAGGCGAAACACAAAACAGGCAGGTGATGAAAATATACGCCGACGGACGCGAGAGTTATTTTGAGAAGAACATTATTCCGATACAGGTAGTACCTACGGGTGAAACTGCAAGTTATACCATAGGTTCGGTTATTATACTAAGAAACATAACTGCGCACAAGGAACTGGATGAGGCCAAGACCAATTTTATCGCTACGGTGTCGCACGAATTTAAAACACCCATTGCCAGTATGAAAATGAGCCTGCAACTATTGGAAAATGAAAAAACCGGAACTCTTAACAACGACCAGAAGGAATTGCTTGCAAGCATAAAAGACGATACCGCAAGGCTGCTGCGCACTACAGGTGAATTACTTAACATAACCCAGGTAGAAACTGGTAAAACAGCACTAAACCTGGAATCCTGCAATGTGGCTATCCTAATTGAAGATGCTGTTGATGCCAACAGGATACAGGCATCAGGTAAACATACTGACATTAAGGTACAGATTGCCGAAAACCTAAAGGACATACTAGCCGACCGCGAAAAAACCACCTGGATAATCTCTAACCTAATTTCAAACGCGGTGCGCTATTCCTATGAAAATGCAGAGATAACAGTTTCGGCAGCAACCTATGCTGATACAATATCTATAAGTGTAAAAGACAACGGCATAGGAATATCTGAACATTATATAGGTAAAATATTCGATAAATATTTCAGGGTGCCGGGTAGCCAGAAGGAAGGAACCGGGCTGGGCCTTGCCATAAGTAAGGAGTTTATGGAAGCACAGGGTGGTACTATTACTGTTAGCAGCACACCAGGACAGGGAAGCATTTTTACATTAGTATTTAAACAGGATTTTTAGAATAGCATATATTTAAATCGTTAGGTTTCTATAAACTAAAAATGTTATTCATTTAGTTCAATATAAAACACAAGTAGAATAAAAAAGCGCCTGAAAATTACTTTTCAGACGCTTTTTAAATGTGGTATTTTTTCTGTTTATCGTAGTGTAAAGCTTGAGCTTCCTACAAGTACTCCATTATCAAAAACGTTTACAAAATAGTTACCTTTTGCAAAATCATCTCCATTAATGGTTTGATTGATATCTATTGTTTTGTTTTGGAAGTTAGCCTTAGTAATAAAACTATAAGTAAGCGACTGTCCGTTAAAAGACTCCGTTTTCTTTTCGCCAATAACATTACTCTTAGGATCTATCACCTGAACGTAATATGTTTTTTCACCGGCTATAGCAACTTCGTTAGCTGCAATGGTAAAGGTAACATCTATAACATCTACCCTACGCGCTTTATCAGTTTCTACCAGTTTACCAGAGCCTTTTTTCTTGTAAGTTTTGGTACGTACGTTAGTAATACTAAGCTTCTGTGCTTTTTCTATAATTTTAGCTTTATTAGTATTCTGGGCAGTAAGCGTATCGTTTAGGCGTTTGCTATCATCCAGTGCACTGCGTGTACTGTCGCGCTGCGTAGTAAGTGTAGCGTTTTCTTCTACAAGTCTTTTATTTTCAGCGATAAGCTTATCGTGTTGTTTTTTAAGCTGTGAATATTTATTCCTGAATCCACGCAACTCGGCAACCTCACCGTTAGATTTTTCAACTTCAGCCATAAGCTCTACAATTTTGGCACGTTCAGCTTCAAGATCTCCCGAAAGTGACGTATTCTCGGCAATAGCCTTGTCGTAGCTTTCTTTTTGAGCCTTAAGATCGGCCATTAATTTGTCTTTCTCAGACACAAGTTGTGTTTCAGTTTGCTTACTGTCAGTACTCATTTTATACATCATCACAAGGCTTCCTGCAAGAAGGAGTGATAGTACAATGATTACTATTTTCAGTCCGGAGTTACTCTTTTGATTTTCTTCCATAACGTTTATGTAATTAGTTTTTCCAAATTTAGTTATAATTTAATACGATGTTCTCGTTTTAAGAAAATTTTACAGAAAAGTACTATTTTTGGTATAACAAGCAAGCAATGAAAAACATTACATTATTTACAGCGGCAGACCTGTTAAAATATACTAAACAGCGTAGCGGGGAAATTAAATTTGGAGAACGAATTATAACCATACCTAACGGAGTTGATCCTTTTGAATTCCTCAAAGAAACTGAGGCTCAGTTTGTTTTGGTAGGTATCCCCGAAGATATAGGCATACGTGCAAATCATGGCAAACCCGGTGCAGCAAAAGCATGGGACTACGCCCTGCGCAGCATTTGCAACATGCAACACAACCGTTTTTGTAAAGGAAACAGTCTTATTGTACTCGGACAAGTAGACGTTTCTGAAGCCATGGAAGCAGCTGCGACCATCGACGGACGCGAAAAAGAAGGCAGAAGACAGCTAAGCACTTTGGTTGAAAAGATAGATAAAGACGTATCTCATGTCATTTGCCGCATTATTCAGGCAGGCAAAATCCCTATAGTACTGGGTGGCGGGCACAACAATGCTTATGGCAATGTAAAGGGCGCAGCACTGGCTAAAGGTAAACCCGTAAATGCCATAAACTACGACAGCCGGGCACGCCTGCGCATGCTGGAAGGTCGTCATAGCGGTAACGGCTTTAGCTATGCTTTTGAAGAAGGTTTCCTTAAAAACTATTTCATTTTTGGTATGCACGAAAGCTATGCCAATAAAGGAATCTTGGAGACCATTAAAAAGCATAACGACCGCCTGCGCTACAACACCTACGAACAAATAGCGGTGCGAAAAGAAAAACACTTTAGCGAAGAACTTGCTTTGGCCAAAGGTTTTATAGCCGATGACCCGTTTGGTCTGGAGATAGACTTATCTGCTTTACCACACTTCCCTACTGATACAATGACCGCAAGCGGATTCAGTATAGAGAAGGCACGACATTTTATACACTACTTCGGGCAGTGCCGCAATGTTGCCTACCTGCATGTATGCGAAGCAGTTCCTGAACTTGAATGCAATAGCTACGTGCATCTTACCGGAAAAGTGATTGCCGCACTAATTGCCGACTTTATTAAGTCGAAAATGAATTAGTTACAGATATAACACTATTGTTAATTTTTAACAACTCTTTAAGATTAATTAAATTGTAAATAAAAAAAAGCCTTTGCCTGGGCTTTTTTTTATGGAAAAAACCATAGGGTTAACCGGGATTTTACCTAATTTTACAGTCCGCATCAGTTTCTAAACCAACTGTTTTCGGTACGTTAAAATTTTCTTTCCGGCAACAAACTTTTCAGTTTAATAATACACGTTGTCGGATATATACCGTATAATGCTATAAGCCTGTTTGCAAAGCCTCCGCAAACAGGCTTTTTAATTTAGTTTATCTACCGGCTGTGCCTATTTTACTATTTATAAGATATAAATACATAAACATACTAAAGGCTGCCACCGCACCAAATGTGTGCCACAAAAAATGAGTACCCCACCTTAACCATTGCCACGGATCGGCTACACGAAACGTAAGTGCGCATATAAATGACACAAAAGCAAAGCCCACCCACCTGCCGTGATTAAACTTAGTTTTTATTAAATAACCCAAAACAGGAAGTAGTACAATACAAGCCATTACAGCATAGTTAATATTAATGTACAACTGTATATCGGTAGTTCCTCTGAGGCTGGCTCGTAAAAAATACCAAAAAATCATGTAAGCAACAACGAGAAGTGCCGCAAAATACCACTTAGTAAGGTGGCTAATAAAATATATTCCTGCAAAAACGCATAGCAGCATAATAGGCACCCAGTCCATCATTATAAAAAAAGACCACTGACGCAGGCCATGATAAATCATACCGCCTATACCTCCTATATACAAAAGTACCAGAGCAAAACTCAGAAAGGTATGCTGCCTGCCCCTGCCCCATAGTTTAACTGTCCAGTAAATGGCTATAATCAGGAAAAAACATGATGTAATGGCATTATGTGGTTCCGGAAACAGAAAATGCATGTCGGTTTCGGTATAAATTATACCGCCATCCGGGGGTAAAAGCTGCTGCATATAGTAGTATTTATCCCATAAAAATACTTGGTTTAGATTATACAAAAGCAAGTATTTAATATTTTTTTATAAAATTCTACAAAACAAAAACCAAACTAAAGCACACGTTTACAAACCATTAATATTTAACACTGTTAAACATATTACAATATTATGCAGGATACAAAACTGTAAGTATTAGTACTATAAATTTTTATACTTTTATAACTCAAGAAGATATCCTACAAAAACCGGTTTTAACAAAAAATACCCTATGGAGCTTTACCTTAAGTATAACATAGACACGATGTGTAAAGTTTTGCTGCAGCAACAACTGGATAAATTTAATATAGACAGCAGAGTGACAGAGCCGGGGTATGTAAACCTAAAAAATAATGTATCGCCCGAGGTTTACAGCAGTTTTTTAAAATCTCTGGAAGCATTCGGGATTGAAATCGTTGACAACCAAAAGAATATAATGGTTCAAAAAATAAAGAATGTAATCCTGGAAATGCTTTATGCAGATAAAGGGATGCAATCTCTTAAAATATCGCGGTTTCTGTCGGAAAAGCTTGGTGAAAATTACCGTACACTCTCCCAGGTTTTTTCAGAAGTTACTTTCATATCAATCGAAAATTTCATTATTTTGCACAAGATTGAAAGAGTAAAGCAGTTATTATTAACAGAAAATTTATCGTTAACTGAGATTTCATTTATGATGAATTATAGTAGTGTGGCTTACCTTTCCCAGCAATTTAAAAATATTACAGGGGTTACGCCCTCTGCCTTCCGGAAAATAATGCGTCAAAAGAGGATTACAGATATCAAATAAGAACTTTTAAAAATAATTGATGCGCTCTACACCATTACAAATAATGCTTGCCGATGACGATGAAGATGACCGCCTTTTCTTTAAGGAGGCATTTGAGGAGGTAAAGATAAAATATGAGATTAGCACCTTTAATGATGGTGAGCAGCTTATGGACTATCTTAATACTCCCGACAGCGTATTACCGGACATTGTTTTCCTCGATTTAAATATGCCCCGAAAAAGTGGTATGGAGTGCCTAAGGGAAATCAGGCAAAACGACCGTCTTAAAAAAATATCGGTAGCCATATACTCTACTTCTTCATCTGAGCAGGATATTGAGGAAACTTTTACAACCGGCGCTAATGTTTATATTAAGAAACCAAACGACTTTAATATGCTTAAAAAAGTATTGAGCGATGTGGTACACATAAACTGGCAACAAATATCTGAAGGGCTTAGTAAAGATAATTTTATATTAAGCCTTTAGTCAGTCGAAAGTTATAAAGTCGAAAGTTATAAAGTCGAAAGTTATAAAGTCGAAAGTCTTAAAGCATAAAAAAATCCCTTTACAATATTGTAAAGGGATTTTTTTATGCCCGGTTACCGGGTTTATTTTTTCTTAAGTACCGTCTTGTATTTCCAGTATGCAAAACCGCCAAGGATAAGCACACCTGCCGCCATATAGTAAAAGTATGCAGGCGTACGTGGTTCGCCGGTAGCATAACTATGCAGGCCGGTAAGGTAGAAATTCACCCCGAAATATGTCATTAGTATAGAAAAATATGCCAATGCACTAAACAGGTTGAATATCCATGTTCCTCTTAGTTTAGGTACCAGGCGCATGTGTATTACAAATGCGTATACCATAATACTTACCAGTGCCCATGTTTCCTTAGGGTCCCAGCCCCAGTAACGGCCCCAGCTTTCGTTGGCCCACTGCCCACCCAAAAAGTTACCAATAGTAAGCATTACAAGCCCTACGGTTAAGGCCATTTCGTTTACATACGTAAGCTCTTTAATATTCAGGTCCAGTTTCTTTTTGTTCTTTTCTGTAGCAAACAGCATTAATGTAAGCGATACAAGCCCAAGTATTAACCCCAGGGTAAATGGTCCATAACTGGCTACAATTACCGCTACGTGTATCATTAACCAATACGAGTTTAGTACCGGCTGCAGGTTTGCAATAGAACTATCAAGCCAGTTCCAGTGTGCTACCATAAGAATGATGCTTGTTACAAAAGCAGCTGCCGCAACTACAAGGTCTGACCTGCGCTTTACATAATCCCTTAAGAAGCTAATCTTCATTACAAGGTAAAGCATTACGTTTGGCGTAAAGCCCGCACCCAGTGCCAAACCAAAGAACATGGTAGCCCATGCTACATAAATAATGGATTCGTAAGCGTTACTCCAAGGCGCGTGACCCGATAAATACCAGCGCACTCCCAATCCTATAGTATGCAGTATAAACAATATCCAAACAATGCTACGAAATACCTTAATACCGCCATTTACAAACTTAGTATCGTTAAAAATCTTAATGATGGAAAATACCAGCATTAAAAGCCCAGCGTACAGGTAGCCCTGGAACAACTTTTCAAAAATATTTATTTTATTGTACCACAGCTCTGCTTCTATCTTCTCGTCAGAAGGCATTACATCCCCTCCCATTTTCTTTTGATATACCGTAAGGTTATCCAGTATATCATCGGCTGTTTTATAACCACCCGATTGTACTGCTGCACCCAGCGCCCCAAAATAATATGGCACTATATTACGTATGGTATCCATACCTTTAATACTGTCGGTAACTGCTTCTGTATACGATACCCATTTGTGGTTTTTGTTACCCGGTACCGGTAGCACCTTAAACAACTGCCCCGAAAGGGTAAGGTTTAGCAGTACTATACGTTCGTTAATATCTTTAAAGTCTTTATCAAACTTGTTCATTTCTTTTTTATGGGCACCTTCTTCCAGCACCCCGCTCAGTTTGTAGTTGCCTTTGTTGTCAAAAAAGTCCGACATGGCAGCATACTCAGCGTCTATAGGTAAGCCTGTTATTTTTCGCAGGCTATCATTATGCCTTGCAAGGAAAATAACCGGAACTTCATACCACATTCTGTCCATAAGCGACATAGAAAGCAGCGCCTGGTCTGAATTCATTCCGTGGAATGTTTCCTTTTTGCTCAGCTTGCGCAAAAGTTCTGATGAAAAAGTATTTACAGGCATTATACGTCCATTGTCCTGAATAAGGATACGGCCAAACTTGGCAGCGTGTTCTTTACTTATCTTGTACTTCTCAAAAACAGAATCCAGCTGTTTCTCAGTAGGCCTTTCGTGCTGATGGTTCTTTTCATTAGCATGGTCATGATCATGATTTTGGGCATACCCTCCTAAAGCAAAGAACAGTATAAGTAAAGCGGTAAGTCCCGCCTTCTTTTCACGGATTTTATCTATTTTCTTTTTCAGGTCGCCAAAGCGGGTGTTTTTGTCAAATAATATAGCCATAAGCCCTATGTACAATAAAAAGTAACCGGCGTATGAAAGCCATGTACCCCAAAAGTCGTGGCTAACAGACAGCCTGGTCCCCATTTCATCAGGATCAAACCCCGACTGGAAGAAACGGTAGCCGCGGTAATCAAGTACGTGGTTCATATAAATATGGTAGTCAAATTTTTCTTTCTTTTCAGTATCATTTATGGTAACCTTACTTTCAAATGAAGAATAGCCGGCACTCATGCCTTCCATTCCCGGATAGCGGTTTGCTATAAAGTCGTTAAGTGTTACATCAAACGGAAGATCGTAAGTTTTACTACCGTAGATTAGCGTAAAATCAAGTTTTCCTATCTTAAAGGCTACCGGTACACCTACCTTTTGGATTCCACCCATAAGGGTTACTTCTTTTTCCTCGCCCTGGCTTTTTACAGTAACCGTTAAAGCCGATTCTTCCTTGGTTTTATAATCGCCGTTAAACTCATAAGAAACCTTACCTTTTATGGCGTGTTCCGGCAATACAAACATAGCACCTGCCACATTGTACAACGAACGGAACATAAGCGGCTGTACTGTGTCCTTAGCTACTTTACCCTGCATACGATCGGCCATCCGCATAAAACTACCTTCAAACGGAGCACTTAATGTATACTCCTCGCCTGTCTTGGTAATGTTTATAGCACCCGCTGTAGGCTTATTAAAGGCAAACAGTATGTTATTGATGTTTTGTACCTCACCTGCCTTCAGGTAATGGTCGGCACGTTTGCCCTGGCTTTGTTCTACAAGCTTCAGGTAATCGGTTCCGTTAGCATCGGGTACTATGGTTTCCTTTGCACCTAAAACATAGTTTTTATATTCTATGTCAAACGGTATGCTGTTAAACTCGTCACTAATATCAAAATAGTTACTTGCTAAAAACGGCACTTCTTTACTGGTCATCAGTATTGGCTTTTCATAGCTGCGGCGCATTACCTGCCCCTGGTATTCACCATCTACCCATACGGTAAGGTAAGGCTTATCACTATAAAACTGGTGTTCGGTAGCCTTTTCGCGTACAGGCATCATGCCTTCATAGCTCAGGTAGCGTGTTACAAAAGCCCCTGTAAGTATTAGTATAAAGGCAAGGTGTAATAACAGCGTAGCCCATTTTTCGCGTTTGTGGAGTTGGTATTTTTTTATGTTGCCCAAAAAGTTAATCAGGAAAACTGCCATTATTCCCTCAAACCACCATGTGTTATAAATAAATACGCGTGCAGTTTCGGTATTATATGCGTCTTCTATAAATGTGCCTATGCCCATGGCAGCGGCAAACAGAAGGAACAACATGGCCATTAAACGGGTAGAAAAGAGGAAAGATGCTATTTTGTTCATTTGTGTATGTACAAAGATTGTTGTGAAAAAATCCATGCAAAAATACTCAAAACTTCAGTTTGAAGCAGCCGTTATTTCATAAAATTAGATGATAAGTAAAATATTATATCAATTTTATTATTTACATTAAGTTAGGTATCTTTGGTGGCAAAGGATACATAACCATTACCTTAATTTAATGAAAATACAAAAAATATTCTGGTTCATAGGCCTTACTGCTATTACGGCCTTTGCCCAGGAAACCGACCCTACCAACCAGGAAAAATTTGACGACATTATGTACCGCCGCGGCAATACCTACAGGGCTGCCAGTGGTATACCCGGCCCGGAATACTGGCAAAACCATGCCGACTATGTTATAGAGGCCGAGCTCGACGATGTAAGCAACACCCTAAAAGGCAAGCTTACCATGACATACCATAACAACAGCCCGCAAGACCTGTATTATATATGGATGTACGCCGAGCAGAACCGCTTTACTGAAAATTCGCGTGGTACACTTACCACCCCGGTTGCAGGTAACCGTTATAGCGGTGATACCGATGGCGGACTGAATATAACCAACCTTACTGCAAAGACAAAAGGTTTTACGGGTACTAAATTCCTGGTAAGCGATACCCGCATGCAGGTTTTCTTTGATAAACCGATAAAAGCTAATGGTGGCAAAGCTACAGTAAGCATGGATTTTGAATTTAAAATTCCTGAGGAGGGTATGGATCGCATGGGCCGACTTAACACTCAGGGTGGCACTACCTACTCTATGGCGCAGTGGTACCCGCGTGTGGCAGTATACGACGATGTTGTAGGCTGGAATACCGAACCTTATCTTGGTGCAGGCGAGTTTTATGTAGAATACGGCAACTTTGATTATAAAGTAACTGTACCGTATAACCATATTGTAGCCGGTTCAGGTTCATTAGTAAATGCCGGTGAAGTACTTACCAAGCAAGAACAACAACGCCTGGAACAAGCCAAAAACAGTGATAAAACCGTATATATTATTTCTCCTGAGGAGGCCGGTAACACTACAGTAACCCGCCCGGTGCAGAGCGGTAAGGTTACATGGCACTTTAAAATGGAAAACACCCGCGACGTGGCGTTTACCACTGCCAAGAATTTTATTTGGGATGCCGCCCGTATAAATCTGCCAAGTGGTAAACCTGCAATGGCACAATCTGTATATACCAAAGAAGTAGACGGTAACGATGCCTGGGGCCGCAGTACAGAGTATGTAAAAGGTAGCATAGAACACTATTCTAAAACCTATTTTGAATACCCCTATCCAAACGCTATCAACGTAGCCAGTAATGTAGGTGGTATGGAATATCCGGGTATGTCGTTCTGTGGGGCGCAAAGTACCCGTGGCGACCTTTGGGAAGTAACCGACCACGAATTTGGCCATAACTGGTTCCCTATGATAGTAGGCAGTAATGAGCGCCGTTATGCATGGATGGACGAAGGTTTTAATACTTTTATCAACTATTACAGCGCAGGGGCTTTTAACAATAATGAGTACCCGAGTAATATAGCCAAAAGCCGCCAGCATGTATACTGGCTAAAGAGCCGCAAACGCGAAAGTATAGCTACCTACCCTGATATAGCAAGATCAATGAACTTAGGCTATACAGCTTATTATAAGCCCGCTACCGGACTAATAATGCTTCGCGAATACATACTGGGACACGAAAGGTTTGATTATGCTTTCCGTAACTACATTAAAAACTGGGCGTACAAGCACCCACAACCAAGCGACTTTTTTAACGCCATGGACAATGCTGCCGGAGAAAACCTAAACTGGTTTTGGAGAGGATGGTTTATGAGCAATGCTAACATAGACCTGGGCATTTCTGCTGTAGCTGAAGAAAAAGACGGATATCTTATAACCTTTACTAACAAAGGCGATATGCCTGCTCCTGTAGTTTATAAAATAACTTATGACGACAACACTACCGAGGTGCGTACCCTGCCGGTAGAAATATGGCAGCGCGGTAACCAGTGGGATCATTTCCTTAAAACCACCAAGAAAATAAAAATGCTGGATATAGACCCGGGACGCTATGTACCGGATATTAATATAAGTGATAATACCTGGATTAAGGAATAACAAAAAGAGCAGCTATAAGCTGCTCTTTTTGTTAGGTAACGGCAATAAGCCTGTAATTATTTTCGGAATGAACCAACTCAGAACTACAGGAGTTTTTTAGCCACTTATATATTTTCCGGATGAAAATAGCACTGTGTACTAAATCACAGCTTGTGGCATGGATTTGTAAAATAATGTAGGTAGTAAAACGCTTGAGAGTACTCGCATGGGCCCTGAGGTCTTCAGAGACACCTGTATCATTTCTCATACAAACAATATTAGCCTTACCTGTTAATAATGCCTGGGCGGCGGTATCGCAAATTGTAGCGGTATCCTCGTCAGGTATATGGCCTTGATCATCTTCTAACTGCAATAACAAAAAATAAGGTTCCATAACTGATTGATTTAATAATATTCTACACTAAAATTTTTAATAATTAATTATTAAAACCTTTCTTACAGATTTTACAAATCACTATTTGATTTAAATTTAATAAAAATTTTGTTTAAAAAGTAATAATAAAATAAAAAAATAGCGGTTAAATTAATAATTTAAAAAATAACTATACATAATTTGATTATGGAAGTAAAAATGTAATTAATGATTTGAAAAAGAACTAAAGCTATTATTTCTCTAAATCCATACAGGTTTTTGAAACAGGAAACTCATTAAACATAAAAAAAGCACTCCTTATCAGAGTGCTTTTATACTAATCCAGGCTTAGTGTTATTTGTCCGTCGTCATCCAGGCTTACTGATGGTTCGTCACCTTCATTCTCATCTGAAATAGTTTCGGGTTCTTCCGGCTCCGGTTCCTCATAAGGTAACGGATCCAGCAGGTTAATTTCTTTTACCTTATCGGTAGTCAGCTGATTACCCTGTGCCTTTATACCTTTTACGGTAATGAAGCTTTCAATATCTACAGTTATAGTTTCTTTCTGTACACCTTTTACTTTAGCAAAAATAACCTCTGCTACGGGCCTCCAGTCAGTACTTACAATTTCCAGTCGCGATTCTGGGTGGTCTGTAATAAAGGTTTCTTCTTTATTTTCATTTTCCACTACAAATCGCTTTATGTAGTAACGTTGCTTATCGCCATCGTAATAAATCGCAGAAAGCGGCTTATCAGGGTTCCATTTTTCCAAAACAATCATACCATCGTCAAAATGCGTAGTAAGTTCAGGAACAATGGTTTTAAGCTTACCGTTTTGGTTTACAACCAGCAGCCTGTCGTTTGGCTTAAACTCACCAAGCAACTCCCCGCGTGCATCTACGTTAAGACGATGAACAGTATCGTCAAACCATATCCTTCTCGGCTTTAACGTGCTGATACCTTTTTCCTTAAGCTCTATTTTCTTAATAGGATACTTAGTAACGGTATTACCCCTTGAGGCACGGCCTTTTATGGCAATAGCAGCAAAATCAAGGTCTATCTTCAGCTTCTTAATACTACCTACCTGACGTAACAGCACCGTAACAACCTCTGCTTCACCGTTAGGGTTACCGCTAAAGTACAGTACCATAGAGTCTTTTGTACCCGCAGTAAGGTCATACGGTTTATCACGCGTTACCCCCGATACGTTAAAGCGTTTTACATAGCTCGGGCCGTTTTTACCGTCGCGGTATATCATGTTGTAGATGGTGCGCTTGTCATTCCTGTCAAATACCGCTACGTGTATAATGTCTTTACCCACAAACGTTTTAACGTCTACCTTTGTAATAATCATACTACCGTCGCGCAGGAAAACAATAACATCATCAATATCGCTACAGTCGGCTACGTACTCGTCTTTTTTAAGCCCGGTACCCACAAAGCCTTCCTCGCGGTTTACGTAAAGCTTGGTATTACGAAGTACCACCTTGGTAGCCTCTATATTATCAAAGTTGCGTATCTCGGTTTTACGTTCGCGGCCTTTGCCGTACTTATCTTTAAGATTCTGGAAATACTTAACAGCAAAATCAATAATATGTTCCAGGTTGTATTTTACCTGTTCAATTTCACCTTCAAGAGCTTCAAGTTTTTCCTGCGCCTTGTCAATGTCGAATTTCGAAATACGTTTAATCCTTATTTCGGTTAATCGTACAATATCTTCTTCGGTAACGGCACGCCTTAAATGTTTGGTAAACGGCTTAAGACCATCATCTATAGCGCGTATAACACCCTCCCAGGTTTCTTCCTCCTCAATAAGGCGATAGATACGGTTTTCTATAAATATACGCTCCAGCGAAAGGAAATGCCATTGCTCTTCTAACTCACCAAGTTCAATTTCCAGCTCACGCCTTAAAAGTTCTACCGTGCGGTGTGTAGAAATACGCAGCATTTCGCTCACCCCTACAAAAAACGGCTTATGATTTTCAATCACACAGCCCAGTGGTGCTATAGACGTTTCGCACGCCGTAAAGGCATACAGGGCATCTATGGTTTTATCAGGCGACACACCCGGCGGCAGGTGGATAAGGATTTCCACATCGGCGGCTGTATTGTCTTCTATCTTTTTAACCTTTATTTTCCCCTTTTCATTAGCTTTAAGTATGCTGTCTATCAGTGTACCGGTATTAGTACTAAAAGGTATCTGTGTAATAACCAGCGTACTTTTATCAAGCTGAGAAATCTTAGCGCGCACGCGTACACGACCACCACGCATACCATCGTTATAATTGGTCATGTCTGCTATACCCGCTGTAGGAAAATCAGGGTATATGGTAAACGGTTTGTTCTTTAAAACTTTTATAGAGGCATCTATAAGCTCATTAAAGTTGTGCGGCAATACCTTTGTAGAAAGCCCCACCGCAATACCCTCGGCTCCCTGCGCAAGCAGCAGCGGAAACTTCACCGGCAGGTTTACCGGCTCATTCTTACGTCCGTCATAGCTTAGTTGCCAGGTGGTAATTTTAGGGCTGTACAATACCTCAAGGCCAAATTTACTCAGCCTTGCTTCTATATAACGCGAAGCCGCAGCTCCATCACCGGTAAGTATGTTACCCCAGTTACCCTGTGTATCTATTAGCAGGTCCTTCTGCCCTATTTGTACCATGGCATCGCCAATACTGGCATCGCCGTGTGGGTGGTACTGCATGGTATGCCCCACCACGTTTGCTACTTTGTTGTAACGGCCGTCATCCAGCTCCTTAAGCGAGTGCATAATACGGCGCTGTACAGGCTTAAAACCGTCTTCAATAGCAGGTACGGCACGTTCCAGGATTACGTAAGACGCGTAATCCAGGAACCAGTCCTTGTACATTCCGGTAACTTTAGTAATGGTTTCGCCCGCTTCGGGCTCATGTCCCTGCGGGTCGTAGTGGGCTTCGCCCCCTTCTAAAGGCTCTAAGTGTTCTTCGTCCATGTATTGCCTCCTTGTGTTTGTTAGGTCGAAAAATCCCCGTGTTTACAAGCAAAAACACGGTTTTTACAAATATATTAAAAAAGGGTGAAATAATCAATTTCCTCTTATCAGGTAATAAATAGCTGAAACAAAAAAATCCCGTAAGATTTCTTACGGGATTTGATATTTAGATTGCTTCGTTCCTCGCAATGACGCGGGGAGTGTGCGCAATATTAAATTATTAGCTAAGAGCAGCTTGTACCTGATCTGCAGCTTCCTGGAACAGGGTAGCAGAAAGGATAGGCATACCAGAGTTGTCTATAAGCTCTTTTGCAAGCTCGGCGTTAGTACCTTGCAGACGTACAATGATAGGCACACTGATAGAGTCGCCCATGTTTTTGTAAGCATCTACAACACCTTGTGCAACACGGTCGCAACGAACGATACCACCAAAGATGTTGATAAGGATAGCTTTTACGTTCGGGTCACGAAGGATGATACGGAACGCTGTTTCTACACGCTTAGCATCGGCAGTACCACCTACGTCAAGGAAGTTAGCCGGCTCAAAGCCTGCATATTTAATAAGGTCCATAGTAGCCATTGCAAGACCGGCACCGTTTACCATACAGCCTACAGTACCATCAAGGTCTACATAGTTAAGACCGGCTTCTTTAGCTTCAACTTCGATTGGGTTCTCCTCACGAACGTCGCGCATTTCTTCATATTTCTTCTGACGGTAAAGAGCGTTGTCATCAAGCACTACTTTAGCATCTACAGCAAGAATTTTGTTATCTGAAGTTTTAAGCACCGGGTTGATTTCAAACATCGATGCATCGCTGTCTGTATACGCTTTGTAAAGAGCGGCAACAAAAGATACCATTTCTTTAAAAGCATTTCCGCTAAGGCCAAGGTTAAAAGCAATCCTACGAGCCTGGAAGCCTTGAAGGCCTACAGATGGATCGATTTCTTCAGTAAAGATAGCGTCTGGTGTATGCTCAGCAACTTCTTCTATATCCATACCACCTTCGGTAGAATACATAATCATGTTACGGCCTTTTGCCCTGTTAAGAAGCACAGACATATAGAATTCTGAAGTTTCACTCTCACCAGGGTAGTATACATCTTCAGCAACAAGTACTTTGTGTACTTTTTTTCCGGTTGGAGGAGTTTGCGGAGTAATAAGGTCCATGCCTATTATTTGTCCTGCAATTTCTTCTACCTGCTCAAGGTTTTTGGCAAGTTTTACGCCACCGCCTTTTCCGCGGCCACCCGCATGTATTTGTGCTTTAATAACATACCAGCCAGTACCGGTCTGTGCAGTAAGCTCTTTAGCAGCTGCTACCGCTTCGGCAGGGTTGTTTGCAACAATACCGCGTTGCACACGTACACCGTGGCTTGCCAGTATTTCTTTTCCCTGATATTCGTGTAAATTCATGATATATGCGTTTATCGTATTAAAAGTGCAACAAAAATAATAAATACAATCAAACTACCGAAGGTATTTTAAACTTTTTCCTCCTAAAAGCCTCATATAACTTTAACATTATGTTAGGCTGCCCTGTACGCAACCATTTACCGACTTATTCATCTTGTTAACAGACAATATTAACATTTAATTCGGCTTTTTTTAATACTTTTATAGCTTACATACATATCAAAACCGTTATATAAACCAGAAAAATTGCTTTTATGAAAAGTTTTACCAAAATGTGCTGCGCCATAATAGTCATACTTATAGTGGGTTGCGGCAAAGATGATGATGATAGCCCATTGCCCCTTAGGGGTGAAGACTATTAACTCTAAAGATTGGACAAGACGGTTAACGTAGTTACTACCGGCTTTAACCAGGCTAAAAAATTTGAAAAACTTTGAGGACGGATTACCATATATAAAAATCCAGGTGTATTAAAAAGCCTCCCGAACATCGTTTGGGAGGCTTTTAATTTTTGGTATAATTATTTTCCTTTTTTCTTTTTACCGGCACGTTTGGCCTCTACAGCACGGTTACGCGGAGCCGTTTTGCGGGGTTTGGTCTTTCCTGGACCGCCCAGGTTCACCTTTTTGTTTTTATCTTTTTTATCATGGAAAGCCCCACCACCATCTAGCTTTACCTTTTTCATCAGGAATTTTACCTTCTTCTTGTCTTTTTCAAACTCCAGTAACTTCTCCTCTATTTTTACCCCTTCAGGAAAATCAAGTATTTCTATCTCCTTTTCCATTAATACCTCTGCCGCCAGCTGTATTTCTTCTTCCCTTGGCGATATGAAGCTTATGGCTGTACCTTCTTTATCGGCACGCCCGGTACGGCCTATACGGTGTATGTATTGCTCTGGCACTTCGGGGAACTCCATATTTATAACATGGGTAATATCTGAAATATCAAGGCCACGCGCCATAACATCGGTGGTAACAATACCCCTTAGTTCGCCACGCTGAAACTCGGCCATGGTATTAAGCCTGTAATTTTGCGACTTGTTAGAGTGTATTACCCCAAACTGTCCCGAAAAATCATCATCGAGCGCAGTCATTACAAGGTCTGCCGTTTTTTTGTTGTTTACAAAAACCAGTACACGCTCCATACCTTCATTGTTAAGAAGGTCTTTCAGCAGGTTTATCTTGGTAAGGAAGTTGGGAACAACATACCCCAGCTGGCTTATCTTTTCAAGTGGTGTACCGCTTGGAGCCAGTGAAACTTCCTCAGGGAATTCAAAAAACTCATTCAGCATTTCGTCTACCTCATCGGTCATGGTAGCAGAGAAAAGAATATTCTGCCTTTTATTCCTTAACATGGTAAGGATAGACGTTACCTGAAAACGGAACCCAAGGTTCAGTATCTCGTCAAACTCGTCTATAACCAGTTTTTGCAGCGCATCAAAACGGATAACATTATCTAATGCCAAATCCATAACACGGCCCGGAGTACCCACAAGTATGTCTACACCTTCATAGACCTTTGTCTTTTGGGTATTAATGTTTACACCACCATACACACCCAGCACACGCACCGACATGTATTTGGTAAGTTTCTCTACTTCCTCGGCTACCTGTACCACCAGTTCACGCGTGGGTACTAATATGAGTACACGCGGCGTATCGGTAGCCATAAATTTCCATTGCTTAAGTATTGGCAATAAGTAGGCAAATGTTTTACCGGTACCGGTTTGTGCAATACCCATCATATCGCGACCGCTCATAATTACGGGCAGGGCACGCTCCTGTATGGGTGTAGGCGTGGAAAACCCAAGCTCGTCTATGGCTTTTTGTAGTGATTTTGGCAAATCGAAGTCTAAAAATGTAGGCATTGCTGTAGCTTTTTGCTGCAAAGATAGTGCAAATAGTTTTGTGACAGAAATATAGCTTTAACAGCCTGTAAACATTGATTTAACAAAAGCTTGGAACAGTGCTGAAAATAACATTGCTAACTTTAAATAAAAAATAATCACCATGCCAAATCACACCACTTTCGGAACCGAAATAAACGTAGCCTCCATACGCGACTTCTTATTTTCGGGCAATGTAGAACCGGGCGACAGCCTTGTACTAAATGAAACAGATTATAACAGGATAGCAGCCGAGTTTAAGGCAGGCGAACAACCTATAGAAATACCGCTTACCATACTGGGGCTTACTATAATAAAGGATACAACCGCTACCCTACCTGCGGGTAAAATACACGTTATAAAAAACGACAGTACCATAGAATGAAATTACATAACAGCAAGCAAAATGAATACTGATTTTGAGATAATACGCAAAGCTTTTAAAAAAGCGGGTATCCATACCAAACCCGAATACAGTATTACACCTTATTCCCTGAATACATCACTTAGCTTTAGGTTTGAAAACTTTAGGGAGTTTATTTCTTTTTTAGGAATAAGCCCCGAAGTAGATATAGAAAAAACCGAGCAAATAAAGCACCTTGTAAACAATGCCGGTATTAAAGAAGATAATTTCTTTTATGTAAATTTCTATAAGCCAAAAGTGGCTGAACTA
>NZ_JBKJHC010000015.1:0-85262 GCF_046613565.1 Flavobacterium sp. RHBU_3
TTCTGTATTTTTGGTTGTCAAGTCAAAGGTTTCGATGCCGTCTAATGCAGGAGCTGTATCATCACACAGTATGTAATCCGATACCGGTAGTACATCCGGTTTCGGGTGGACGATAAGTTGTATAGCTGCTACAGAATAACAATCAGTAGTTGTAGCGGTTTCTTTAACCCTTACATACACAGTACCCGAGCCTTCATAAGCAGTAGGATCGGTAATTTGTCCGCCTACACCACCTACCTGGGCTGCAGCCAGCGTAGTATAGTAGGTTAATGTATAAGCGGTAGAGCCATTCACCGCCTGTGCTCCCGCAGGAGTCAGGTTGAATATTTCAACACCGTTATTAGTTACATCGTCACAAGCCTCAAGCGGAGTTACCGCAGCAAGTACAGGAGCATAGTTAACCGTAACGGTAAACGAAGTCTCATCAGTACAGGTTACGTTAGCGTCACCACTTGTTGCGTATATATATATCAGTTGGGTAGTATCTATACTATCACCTGCAGCAAATTGCGTTCCGGTTCCATTAGCCCCTGAGTAGTAACTACCCACAGTAAGAACAGGTAAAATGTAGCTATCACAAACCTCTACATCCGGAAGGTTATCAGCATCAGGAGTAGGATAAATATTTACAACAAAACTCTGCTCATAAGTACATGTATAAGGAACAGTACCTGTAACTTCGTACACGTATACTGTTTGTGTAGCCGTAAGTGCAGTACCCACAGGGATAACATCGCCTGCACCGCCCGAAGCATTACGGTATTCACCTTCGGTAAGCGGAGGCAGCGTATAGCTGTCACAAGCCGAAACATCATTGATTGGCTCAAGAGCAGGCTGAGGGTTTATTATAATTTGTAGCGGTTGTGTATTATACACATAAGTATACTCGTTGTTTTGTACCCTTATGTACACTGTTTCGTTAGTAGCGGTGTACGTTTGCGGGTTACCAATAGGGTTACTGTTACTGTTAGCGTCACCCTGGTTTTCGTGATATGAAACCGTATATAAAGACGTATCCGAAATCTGGTTCAGCAATGTATCATTAAACTGTGTAAGATCTACTGTTTCTGTACTATCATACGGCGCAGGCTCACAAATTACAATTGGCCCTATAGGAGACAGCGGCACATCGCACGCCATAATATCCAGGGTAAACTGCTTCATTGTACGGCAACCTGTTTCATAATCTTCAAGTACCACGTAGATAATCTGGTTATCTGTACCCTGGTAGTTATTAATACCAAACAGCGAAGGTTCGTTATTTTGTACATCGCTAAGGTTGTCATAGTAATACAGGGTAATAAGCGAAGGGTCTATCATGCCCGACTCTAAAGCCTCAAGGTTGTCTTCAAGATTGAAAACAGCAGTACCGGCAGGGTCGCCACAAGTAACTAATGTTACAGGGTCGCCCGAAAGTATCGGGTCATAATAGTTAACAATGATATCATCGGTAATAAAACAATCAGGGTTACCGGCAAGGTATCCTAATATGGTATACGTACCTGCCTCAGTAACGGTATAGGTTTGTTCCTGGTAGAAAGAACCATCTGTGTTATAAATCCACTGGCCGTCTTTCTGCCATTTTACAAGCATGTTTTCATTTGCAACGTTTGCAATAACATCATAGGTTTCACCATAACAAAGTGCCGCTGCGTTAGCAAAGGTAAGGTCGGTAGGAAGCTCCGGCTGGCCTATATCAAAACTACCAGCCTCAAGGAATACAGCAGAGTCATAAAGCGAATCACTATAGTCACCTATCGCCAGTTTGATTTTATAAGTATGACCCGCTATTACATCAGATTCAGCTGTCATTTTTACGGTTTGCCCACGCATGCTTATAGCAGCATTAGCCTGGGTAGTCGCATTTTGGGCATTAAACACGCCAAAGAAGCTTGCGTTTACAGAACCACAACCTGCATTATAAAGGTTGTTTCTAATATTGGTTACAGATACCGGAGTAGATGTACCCGGAATAAGTGCAATATTATTATTAGTCATCAAACTGGTATTTGTAAGGTCGGACAGCAGGAATGCAAAAACATCGCTATAACCGCACTGAAAAGTACCATACTCATTTGACGCAAAAAGGAAATCGAAGCTCATATGGTTTGATACCGGAATGAATTCAAACTGAATATAACTGGCATCCTGTATAGGGCCTGTTTGACCATTTGCATTGTTTACTGTCTGAAGGTTAGCATCGGTAACACCCGAACCTGTTGTACTGATATTCGCCTCAGAATAAGGACCGGCCGTAGCAAGCGCGTTACCACAACGGATAACGATACCATTCTGTATAGGGAAAGTAGAGTTGTTTGCTTCAAAATAGCCAATACCAAAGTTACCGGTTACCGAACCTGCAGAATAGGTTATGTTTTGTATGGTAACACAGTCTGTATCTATAAGTACATCTTCTACAAGCTGCTGTACGGTGTACTGGTTTTTAGTAACTGTAACATATTTTGGCGCAGGGGTATCTACATCTGTACACTGCAGACATGCAGGGTTAGGATCCGGCGTACCCGATGTTACCGAAACAACATTAGTAAGCGTACCCACTGTAGTATTATATCCGGTTGGCACAATGATGGTAACCTCATAGGTTACGCTTTCACCGGCAGGAATAACATCAATGGTATCGCTCATGTTACTGATACCTCCGGTATCATTACCGCTCCAGGTCATTTGTACAATATTGTACGGCTTATTATCTGTAACCTGTACGTTGTACGCATCACTCGGACCCGCATTTGTTATTGTAATATAGTATGTAAGCGCGCCGTTAAACTCGGCGTCTTCTGTAACATAGGTGGTTTGGTTGTCTGTTTTAACCGTAATAAGATCAGCCTGAGGCGCCGGTGTAGCCAGTGCGCTACAGGTGGTACACTCAGGGTTAGGATCAGGCGTAGTTGATGTTACCGCCACAGCATTAACAATACTTGCCGACTGGTCGTAGCCAGACGGCACAGCTATGCTGTATGTATAGGTTACGGTTTCACCCGGCAATAAAAGGCCTATAGTATCTGTCAGGGTTCCTGTACCAGTTGTATCATTGCCGGTCCAGGTAACCTGGGCAGCAGTAAAGCCCGTAGGAACCGTATTGCTTATTGCTACGTTTTGCGCAGCATCGGGGCCATTGTTTGTTACCGTTACGGTATACACAGCATTAGTACCCGCTGTATAGGTAGCATTAGGTATAGTAATGGTTGTTACAATATCTGCCGAAGATGTACCGTAGTCGGTATCAGTTCCGTCTGTATAGCCCGGCTCAACATCATAAGACGATGTAGAAATTTGCGGAGCAAGTGTTATAGCACCCGTAGCCGAAGCGCTAATGTTAGCAACAATGGTATACGTAACTACCGTACCCGGAAGTACATCGCCAAGGTTTTCGTTAATGGCACCTGTACCCGAACTGCCATCAGTAGCGCTCCACGTAAAGTTTGTAGCACCGGCAGGCAGCGGTACATTCACCATAAAATCTGTAGCCACAGACGGCCCTACATTAGTTACCTCTACTGTGTAAGTAGAAGTACCGCCCTGTGTATATATTTCTATGTTATCGTCTACCAGTGTAATATCTATATCGGCAGGATTAAACTGGTTTGTATCGGTGTCCGAACAAGCAGTACACGAAGGATCCGGATCATTATCAGACGAAGTATTTACCTGGTATGTAATGGTTCCGTAATAATCATCAGGAGCCTGTAGCTGCACGGTATACGTTACAGTACTGCCATTAGGAAGAGAAGCTATCACATCTGATAAAGCGCCTGTACCCGAAGTACCGTTAGAACCCGTCCAGCTCACGTAAGGTACCAGCGCAGGCACAGCAGCCGCAACCTGTACATTAGTAGCCGTACCCGGACCGTTATTAGTTACGGTAACTGTGTAAGTATTGGTGTTTCCGTTTATATAAGTGGCCGTGTTATCGGTAACCGTAGTTACAACATCAGCCTGAGAATATTCCAGTGTATCAGTATCGGTACATGCTGCGCAGCCCGGCACCGGATCTGCCGTAGCAGCGGTAACCGATGGAGTTGCCACAACAGTAGTATCTGTATAACCTGCAGGCACCTGTACCGTAACTGTATAAGTTACTGTTTGCCCCACGGTAAGTGTAAGCAGGTTATCTGCAACAGCCCCTGTACCTGTAGCACCTTCACTGCTAGTCCAGCCTGTAATAGTGGTTCCGGCAGGCGATGGATAAGCCACTACAACAGCGGTAGCATCCTGAGGGCCGTTATTGGTTAACGTAAGCGTATAGGTAAGCACATCACCCGGCTCAAAGGTATCCTGACCATCGGTATTGGTTACCACAAGGTCGGCACCCACTGTTCCGTAATCTGTATCGGTACAAGCAGTACAGCCCGGCACCGGATCTGTAGTAGCCGAGGTAACATCAGCGTTAGCCACTACTGCAAGATCTGTGTAGGTAAGAGGTACTGCTACTGTAATAGTATAGGTTACTGTTTGTCCTACAGCAATGGTTCCCAGAGCATCAGCAATATCTCCTGTACCGGTTGCAGCAGCACTGTTTGTCCAACCAGTAATGGTTGTACCCGCAGGCGCAGGGTAATTTACCACAACACCGGTAGCTTCGTCCGGACCATTATTTGTAACAGTAAGGGTATAAGTAAGTGTATCGCCGGGTGCAAAAGTAGTTTGCCCGTCGGTATTGGTTACTACAAGGTCGGCACCTGTTAGCAACGTATCTACATCAGCACACGCTGTACATGTAGGTGTTGGGTCTACCGTAGTAGAAGTTACACCGGCAGCAGCTACAACAGACGAACCTGTATAGCCCACAGGTACAGCTACTGTAACTGTATAGGTTACCGTTTGGCCTACAGCAATACCTCCCAGAGCATCGGCTATGTTACCCGTACCGGTAGTGCCGGCACTGTTAGACCAGCCTGTAATGGTAGTACCGGCAGGAGCAGGATAAGTAACCACTACTCCCGTAGCAGCCGAAGGGCCGTTGTTAGTAACAGCAAGTGTATAGGTTAATGTATTACCCGGCAGGAACGTATCCTGACCATCAGTATTTGTTATTTCAAGGTCTGCAACAACAGGTGCAGCATCTATATCGGTACAACCTAAACAGGTAGTGTCTGGATCTGTAGATGTAGAGGAGGCAACTGCTACCGTACTGGTAAGGTTTCCGGTAAATGTAACAGGTATTTGCATCTCTACTGTATATGTTACCGTTTCGCCATTAGCAAGCGATACTATAACATTATTCAGCGCACCCGTACCGGCATTGTTATTACCGTACCAGCTCATGTTGGTAATACCCGCAGGTACAGCCTCAGTAATGCTTACATACTGTGCGGTACCGGGACCGGTATTTGTTACGACAACATTATAAACGGCAGTACCACCCGGTGTATAGGTGGTAGCACTATCAGTATTAACAATAACTATATCAGCAATATTCTCATTTACACTTGTATCAGTATCCACACATTGTGTGCAGCCCGGCACAGGGTCTGTTACGTTAGCAGTATATGTTACCGTATCTACAAGGTTGCCGGTATAAGTTGCCGGTACAGTAAACGATATGGTATAGGTAACAGTTTCGTTTACATCAAGTATCCCAGTATTGTTATTAGCTATAGCAGTAGTACCCGTTTGTCCGTTACTGTTACTCCAGGTAAAGCCCGTAACTCCCGCCGGAATGGCATTGCTCACCAAAACCCCTGTTGTAGTAGCCTGCGGACCATTATTTGTTACGGTTACCGTGTAGGTTACCGTACTTCCCGGGGTATATTCGGTTTGGTTATTAGTATTTACTATTTCTATGTCACTGTAGGTAGCATAGGTAACCGTAGGCAGCGCCAGCAAATTGGCATAGTTGTGCGGCACATAAATATTTACCGTATACGTTACCGTTTGGTTTACGGCAAGGTTGGCTATGGTATTATTCAGTGCTACGTTTGTACCGGTAGCACTGTTACCACTCCAAGTAAAAACCTCCACAGAAGCAAATGGTGCAGCCGGTGGTGCAGTTATTCCCGCAGGAATAGGGTAAGACACCACAACATTTGTTGCCGCAGCGGTTCCGGTATTGGTTACTGTAAACACATAGGTATTTACCTCGCCGTCATCATAAGACATGGTGCTGTTGTTACTGTACACAACAACATTCGGCTGGGCATACATCCCTATAACGGTAAACAGCAATAATAAGGCAGAGAGTAGAGTTTTCCTCATATAGCTAATTTTTTATTCAGGTATTTTAAATTGGTTTTCTAAAAAAACTTAACAAAATGTTATCTTATAAACCCTCAAATATAAATATTAGTTAATACTGTCAATGCTAAATTCGAAAAAATAACAAAGTTGATATTATAATGTTAAATTCCAAGATATGATTTAATAACATAGGCGTCCGTAAATGTGTAACAGTCTTAACACACTATACCCTACCCCTTTTTTAAACTTTTTTTATCGTAATTTTGTCTTAAATTTAATTCCCATGGAAAAAATAACCATAAGGGCCACTCAAAACCCTGCCATTATAAAATTTGAGTTTAGCGACTTTATAGCAAAATACGGTAACTACGAGTTTAAAAATATAGACGAAACCGCTAACAGCCCACTGGCTAAACAGCTGTTTTACCTGCCATTTGTAAAAAGCGTATACATTTCGGGCAACTTTGTAGCCATAGAACGTTACAGCATTGTAGAATGGGAAGACGTTAAAGATGCCGTAGCCGAACAAATAGAGAGCTTTGTAAACAACGGCGGCGAAATTGTAAAAGAAGTGACCGAAGAAGTGAAGAAAAAACTACCGGTTACCATATATGTGGAAACTACGCCAAACCCGGCCGTAATGAAGTTTGTTAGCAACAAGCTGCTGACTAAAACCGTAGCCGAGTTTAAAAACATAGACGAAACCACACCGTCTCCACTGGCACGCGAACTGTTTAAGTTCCCGTTTGTAAAAGAAGTATTTTTAGACGAAAACTATGTTTCTGTAACAAAATACGCTGTAGCAGAATGGAATGATGTTACAGCCGAAATACGTGCCTTTATCCGCAAGTTTATTGAAGAAGGAAACACGGTTATAGACGAATCGCTGATACAGCAAACGCCTCAGGCAGAAAAACAACAGGAAGCCTACTTTGACAACCTGGACACTACGTCGCAACGCATTATCAACATCCTCGAAGAATACGTAAAACCTGCCGTACAGGGCGACGGTGGCAACATAGCCTTTGAAAGCTATGACGAGGCCGACAAACGCGTAAAGGTAATACTGCAAGGCGCATGCAGCGGATGCCCAAGCAGCACCTTTACCCTGAAAAGCGGTATAGAAAACATGCTAAAAGACATGCTGAATGATAACGACATTAAAGTAGAAGCTATTAATGCGTAACCGGGTTATTCGGTGATGCGGTTATTTGTCAATTTGAAGCTTCAATTCAAAATTTAGAATACCCCGTCATTGCGTAACAAAGCAATCTGATAAAACAATAAAGACCGCCAGCGTGCGGTCTTTTCTTTTACAAACCAATCTGACCCTCCACACGAATAACCAAATAACCGAATTAACGAATAAACTTTTGCTGCTATATTCTTTTATCGTAATATTGCAATATAATAATGAAGCCATATTATGGGGATCTCGAAAACCGAACATTTTACCGACGCACAAAACCAACTTGCCACCATGCTAAAGGCTCTGGGGCATCCGGCACGTGTGGCAATAATAGAATACCTGCTTAAGGTAAACACCTGTATATGCGGAGATATAGTAAACGAGTTGCCCCTGGCACAACCTACCGTATCGCAGCACCTTAAAGAACTAAAAAATGCAGGTATTATTAAGGGTAGCGTAGAGGGAACTTCTATTTGTTACTGTATAGACGAAGAAGCAGTAGCATTACTTAAAGCCTATTTCGGCAATATGGCTGCTACACTGGAATGTAATAATAACAATTGTTGCTAAATATATAGATCATGAAACTTTCAGAACTTAAAACCATACTGGCAGGGCTTAATGATGTATCATTCAGCCTGGAAGACGGCACTGCCGTACCTGCCCATTTTCACGTAACCGAAGTGGGTGCTGTAAACAAACACTTTATAGATTGCGGCGGCACCATAAGGACAGAATATGCCGTTAACTTTCAGTTGTGGAGCTCTACCGATACAGACCACCGCCTGGCACCGGTAAAACTACTTAACATCATTAACCTATCTGAAGAAAAACTGGGCTTGAAAGACGGCGAAATAGAAGTAGAATACCAGGCTGCAACAATAGGCAAATACGGCCTTACATACAACGGCAGCAGCCTTGTGCTTACCTCTAAACAAACAGCCTGCCTGGCCACAGACCAGTGCGGTATACCGGCAGCAAAACCTAAACTTAAACTAAGCGAACTACAGGCGCAGTCGTCGTGCACGCCGGGTTCGGGATGCTGCTAATATGGAAGCTGCCGAAAAACGTAAGCGCTACCGCAAGTTTGCCATCATTACATTATCGGTGGCTGTATTGCAACTGATCTTCGGGTTCGACCCGAAGTTTTGTATCATAAACATTATTTGGTTATTCGTATAAACAATGGAAAAGAAAAACATTTTAGTATTGTGTACCGGCAACAGTTGCCGCAGCCAGATTGCCCATGGTTATCTTGACTATTTTGCAGGCAGTAAGGCTAACATTTATAGCGCAGGGGTAGAAACCCACGGTGTAAACCCTAAAGCCATTTCTATTATGGCAGAAGACGGTATAGACATTAGCAGCCACACCAGCAACAATGTAGACGAGTACACATCGGTGCCATTTGACTATGTTATTACCGTGTGCGACAATGCAAAAGAACATTGCCCTTTCTTCCTTACACAGGCGGAAAAATTCCACCACAACTTCCCCGACCCCGCAAAAGCCACAGGTACAGAAGAGGAAATCACAGAAGAATTCCGCAGGGTAAGACTTATGATTAAAGACTACATGGAAGGATTCATAGAACAGTACATTAATTAATTTTTAACTTTTTGTTACAAAAAAACACCCTATACACTGTTTAAGGGATTGGCTTTTTACTATATTGCGCAGCTAAAAAACAGCTTGAGCAATGGATATAATGAAAAATATTTTGATTTTATGTGGAGGTAACAGCTGTCGCAGCCAAATGGCTGAGGGATTTTTTAAATTCTACGCCTGTGGGGCAGCCAATATTTACAGTGCAGGAATGGAAGCCAAAGGCATCCACCCAAAAGCCATAGAAGTAATGGCAGAAGCAGGAATAGACCTTCGCGATCATACCTGTAATAATGTAGACGAATACAACAACATTACGTTTGATTACCTAATCACGGTATGCGATACCGACGAGAGTTGCCCGGCATACCCGAAGTATGTAGAGAAATTCCACTTCGAATTTGCCGACCCTTTGGCTATAACAGGCACGGATGAAGAAATAACCGAAGCCTTCAGAAAAGTACGGAATGAAATAAAAACCGTTGCCGAGGATTTTATGGCAACGCATATAGCCTGCTAAATAGTACAAAAAAGACCGGAACTAAGTTTCGGTCTTTTTTTGTATTACCGAGTAACACCGGTTTTACTTTTCTTCATACAGCCCACGCTTTTTAAGCAATGGTACTATACTTGGGTCGGCACCGCGAAACGCCCTGTACATATCGACAGGGTTACCTGTGTAGCCACGCTCCAGTATATTTTTCCTGAATGAGGTAGCGGTATTTTTATCAAAAACAGATTTTTCCTTAAAAGCCTCAAAAGCATCGGTATCCAGCACACCGCTCCATATATAGCTATAGTAGCCGGCACTGTAGCCTCCACTAAAAATATGGTTGTAGTAGGTACTGCGGTAACGCGGAATAATACTGCTTATAAGCCCTATCTTTTCCATAGCCTGCTGCTCAAAAGGTACCACGTTTTGGTTTATGGGTTCAGTACGGGCATGGTAGTCCATATCCAGGTAGGCAGCCGCCAAATATTCTACCGTAGCAAACCCCTGGTCAAACGTTCCGGCATTCTGCATTTTCTCTATTAGCGCATCGGGCAGTATCGCACCGGTTTTGTAATGTTTAGCATACAGCTTAAGCACCTCAGGATCCGATGCCCAGTTTTCCATAATCTGCGACGGCAGCTCCACAAAATCCGTTGGCACACTCGTACCCGAAAGGCTTTCGTAAGTAACATTGCTCAGCAGCCCGTGCAGCGCATGCCCAAATTCATGAAAAAACGTACTCGCCTCATCAAAGGTAAGCAACGATGGCTCGGTCGCAGTAGGCTTGGTAAAGTTGCACACTATAGATATAATGGGCGCTGTACGTTTTCCATCAGTCCTTTTCTGTTTACGGTAGCTGGTCATCCAGGCACCACCCTTCTTCCCTTCCCTCGGAAAGAAATCCATATATAGCAGCCCCAGCAGCTTATCATCATTATCATGTACTTCCCACGCTGTAACATCCTTATGATATACGGGCACATCCTGCACTTGTTTAAACTTAAGTCCGTACAGCTTATCGCACACCATAAAAATGCCGTTTCGCACAGCCTCCAGCCCAAAATAAGGTTTCAGTTCCTGCTCATCCAGGCTGTAGCGTTGTTGGCGTATCTTCTCGGTATAGTAGCGCCAGTCATACGGCATTACAGGCCCTTCAATTTTATCAGCCTGCATAAGCTTCAGTATATCAGCTTCTTCGGTTTTGGCTTTCGCCAATGCAGGAGCCCATATTTCATCCAGCAGGGCATATACCTTTTCGGGAGTCTGCGCCATACGTTCTTCCAGCACATAGTGGGCATGGCTTTCATACCCCAGTATCTGCGCGCGCTCCATACGCAGGTTGGCCAGCTGTACTATATTAATACGGTTATCGTGGCTGTCGCCATTGTTGCCGCGGTTTTGGTACGCCTCCCATATTTCCTTGCGCAGCTTGCGGTTATCGGCATATTGCAGGAACGGCATTACACTTGCATTTTGCAGGGTAAATACCCACCTTCCTTCTTTATCATGCGCCTTGGCATCTTCGGCGGCAGCGGTTATTATGCTCTGTGGTAATCCCACAAGGTCTTCTTTATTATCTATAACCAGCTCGTAGCTGTTAGTATCAGCCAGCACATTATCTCCAAACTTCAGCGATATTACCGCCAGCTCTTCGTTAATCTTACGCAGGCGTTCCTTTTTATCGGCAGGCAACCCGGCACCGTTCCTTACAAAAGCTTTGTACTTACGTTCCAGCAGCTTTGCATCCTCGGCTCTCAGGTGCATGTCTATCTGGTTATCCCAAATATATTTCACGCGTTCAAACAACTTATCGTTCAGGTAAATGTTGTCGTTATGCTTAGTAATCTCCGGCGCTATCTCCTGGGCTATCTGTTGCAACTCTGCGTTGGTTTCGGCACTGTTCAGGTTATTGAATACCGTGTAAATACGATTCAGCAACTGCCCGCTTTCCTCCAGTGCAAGTATGGTGTTTTTAAAACTTGCCGTTTCGTGGCTTGCTGCTATACCGGCTATTTCGCTATCGTGCAGGCGTATGGCCTCCAATAGGGCAGGCTTATAGTGTTCGTTTTTTATAAGATTAAAGGGAGGCACGCCATAAGGGGTATCCCAGGTAGCCAGCAATGGATTGTCGTCACCTATGGTGCCGGCTTTGTTTTCTTTATTACAGGACATAAATGTTCCGGTTAGTGTTAGTACAATCAATGTTTTTCGTAAGGCGGTCATCATAGTAAAGATATTAGCTATTGCGGGCAAATACAAGTTTGTAAGGCTTTTCTTTTTATTGCAAAATACGTTTAAATGCCTTTGGAAATTATTAAAGGCGCGTTAAACCCTAAATCCCCTTAACAAGAAAAACCTAACTTTATTACACAAAAAGAAGGAAAGCCATGAAAATCAACATAAAAAAAATTGCCCTTAAAACCCTGAAGTGGGCGGGCATCAGCATAGCAGCCTTACTGTTGCTGCTTTTTTTACTACCGGTGTTGTTTCCCGGAAAAATTGAATCGGAAGTACGCAAACTGGCCAACAAAAGCCTGGTTTCAAAACTCGACTTCAAGCATACGCGGCTGTCGTTTTTTACGCACTTCCCGTCGCTTACCGTTTCTATGGAAGATGTGTCACTCATGGGGTCGGCACCGTACAGCAATGATACCCTTGTAAAGGCAAAGGAAATATCGTGCGGCATTAACCTGCAACGCCTGATATTTGACAACACGGTAAAAGTAGATGAAATATATGTAGACAACGCCTATATAAACGTGCAGATAAGCACCAAGGGTGCTGCCAACTATAACGTGTACAAAAGCCCAGACAAGGAAGATAAAAATGAACCTAAAACAGCAAATGACCCCGAAGAGGGCACTGCCATACAGCTGGACAAAGTAAAATTCGAAAACTGCCACATAGTATACAACGACCGATCGGCTAAGATACTGGTAGATGCGCACGGCTTTAACTACCTGGGCAAAGGCGGACTGAGTGAAGAAGTATTTGACCTGGAAACGGATGCAAATATAGACTCTATAGACCTCTACTACGATCGTGTGCCTTACCTGGAACGCAAACAGGTACATGCTGACCTGATAACCCGTATTAACACTAATGCACTTTCGTTTATCCTTGAAAAAAACGAATTGCGGATTAATAAACTCCCTCTTGAATTTACGGGATTCTTTACCATTCTGCGCGATGGCTATAACATAGGTATAGATGCCGCCAGTAAAAACACTACCCTGGAAGACCTGTTTAGCGTACTGCCACCGCCTTACCTTACCTGGATGGAGAACACTAAAATACAAGGTGATGCCGACCTGCATTTCACCTTTAAAGGGCGCTACAACGCAGCGGTAGGCAAAAAACCCGACCTGGGCGTATCGCTTAAGGTAGATAACGGTGCTATAGAATACAAAGATGCACCTGCATCGGTTGAAGACCTGAACATAGACCTTGCCGCCATGCTGCCTTCATTAGACATAAAGCGCCTGGCTGCCGACGTAAAGGCATTCGATTTTAAAGTGGGGGAAAAAGGATTCTTCAGGGCAAGGGTAAACACTAAAGGCTTTGAGAATATTGCTGTAAGAGCCGATGTAAAAAGTGCACTGGACCTTGCCGAACTGGATGCCGCACTGGGCCTGCCCGATGTAGACCTGAAAGGCACGCTAAGAGCTGAGCTGGTAGCCAACGGCTTTTTTAATGCCGATAAAAAACTATTGCCAAAAACCAAAGGGAATATTATACTAAAAGACGGATGGCTGAAAACCACCCACTACCCTAACCCCATAAAAGACATTACATTTGTAGCCACAGTAGACAACCCTAAAGGTACTTACCAGGACTTAAAAGTAGCCATAACGCCCGCCAGCTTTGTGTTTGAAGGAAATCCTGTTTTTGTAAACGCCAGCATAGAAGACCTTACCGATGTGCTGTACAATGCCCGCATAAAAGGCGAACTGAACGTAGGCCGCATATACCAGGTATTTAAACAAAAAGGCATGGACGTTACCGGTTACGCCAAAGCCGACCTGAGCCTTAAAGGCCGCCAGAGCTATGCCACTACCGGCCAGTACAGCAAGCTGGACAACAAAGGCACACTGCTGCTAAAGCATATAAAAACCACAAGTGAACTGTTCCCGAAAGCGTTTTTTATAAACGAAGGGTTGTTCCGCTTCCAGAATGAGAAAATGTGGTTTGAGAAGTTTGCCGCCAATTACGGTAAAAGCGACTTTGCCCTGAACGGCTACCTGCTGAATACCATAAACTATTTCATAGAGCAGAAAGGCACACTGCATGGCGAGTTTAACCTGAACTCAAAACTGATTAACATAGACGAATTCATGTCGCTTAAAGACGGTGAAAACGAAGACCGAAAAACAGCCGTAGTATACGCCAAAGAAGAAAACCCTAAAATGAGCGGCGTAGTAGCCGTACCGAAAAACCTGGATGTATGGCTTAGTGCCAATGCGGAAAAGGTGGAGTATAACGGCCTGCTGATACAAAACCTGAAAGGCAAGACCGGCATAAGCAAAGGACAGATGTACCTGCAGGGCGCTAACTTTGAGATTATAGGTTGCAAGGTGGGTATTGATGCCCGCTATGATGATGAGTCAGCGCTTGCGGCCAACTTCGATGCTCATTTTACCGCCAAAGATTTTAGTGTAAAGCGGGCGTATAATGAAATACCCATGTTCCGCGAAATGGCTACTGCCGCAAGTAAAGCAGAAGGCATCATATCCATAGACTATACTGTAAAAGGCGACCTGAACGGTAATATGGGCCCCATATACGAGTCGCTACAGGGCGATGGGATTATCAACCTTCGCGATATAAAAGTGCAGGGACTGAAAATGTTTGGCGCCTTAAGTAAGAAAACCGGTCAGGATGGACTGAATAACCCTTCGTTTGAGGGCATTACCATAAAAAGCCACATAGACAACAATCTGATACACATAGATCCGTTTACGTTTAAGGTATCGTTGTTCCGTCCTACAATAAAAGGTACTACCAGCTTTAACGGCCTGCTTGATTTGCGCATACGCGTAGGGCTGCCACCTATGGGGCTTATCGGTGTTCCGGTAACGGTAACCGGCACGCACAACGACCCTAAGATTAAGGTATTCAGCAAAACCGGAAAAACCATAGATGAAGCTATTTATAACGAAAAAACCAATACCGTAGTGCGGGAAGAAAAGGTTAAGAAGGCGAAGTAGTCGTTAATTGTGGATTTGTCAATTCGTTTATTTGATAGTATGGAGTTATATGAATCACAAACCAAAACAGAATTTGAGATTAAAGCTCATTTTATAAAACAAAAACCCGCGAAATGCGGGTTTTATTTTTATGTACAATTGAAATATTGCGTCTTTCTGTACGAATTAACAAATCCGTACATCAACAAATCCACATACTACGAAGCTGCTTTCAACCTCTTAAGCAGGGTTTTGTTCAGGTGGTGCTCCACGTATTCGCGGTCTATGTGAAGTTCGCGCTCGTCGCTGCCCGGTAGTTCGTACATGGCTTCGGTAAGTATGGCTTCGCATAACGAACGAAGGCCACGCGCACCCAACTTGTACTCCAGTGCCTTGTCTACAATATAATCCAGTGCATCGTTACTTACGCTAAGCTCTACATCGTCCATTTCAAACAGTTTTACGTACTGTTTTACAAGGGCGTTCTTAGGCTCGGTAAGTATTGCGCGCAGGGTTTCCTTATCCAGCGGATCCATGTGCGTAAGCACCGGAAGACGCCCAATAATTTCCGGGATAAGCCCGAAATCCTTCACGTCTTTTGGGATAATATACTGTAGCAGGTTATCCTGGTCTATGTTGTCTGTGTTTTTAGAGGTGCTGTAACCCACCGCCTGGCGGTTTAGCCTTTTAGAGATAATACGCTCTATACCATCAAAAGCACCACCGGCTATGAACAGTATATTATGTGTATTTACCTCTATAAACTTCTGGTCGGGGTGCTTGCGCCCACCCTTAGGCGGAACGTTTACCACAGTACCTTCCAGCAGCTTCAGCAACGCCTGTTGTACACCTTCGCCACTTACGTCGCGGGTTATAGACGGGTTATCGCTCTTACGGGCTATCTTGTCTATTTCATCAATAAACACTATGCCGCGCTCGGCTTTCTTTACATCATAATCAGCAGCCTGTAACAGTCGTGTAAGGATGCTCTCCACGTCTTCACCTACATAACCGGCTTCGGTAAGTACGGTAGCGTCTACTATGGTAAGCGGTACATTAAGCATACGGGCTATGGTTTTTGCCACCAGGGTTTTACCCGTACCGGTTTGGCCCACCATAAGGATGTTGCTTTTTTCTATTTCCACTTCATCTTCACCCTGCTGTTGCAGCAACCTTTTGTAGTGGTTGTATACCGCTACAGAAAGCACCTTTTTGGTTTGATCTTGGCCAATAACATACTGGTCTAAGAAAGCACGGATTTCTTTCGGCTTTTTCAGTTCCAGTTCACCCGCTAATGATACCGATCCGCTCTGCTTAAGTTCCTCCAGCACTATGCCGTGCGCCTGTTCTATACACCTGTCGCATATATGGGCGCTAATACCTGCAATAAGCAGGTTGGTTTCCGGCTTCTTTCTGCCGCAGAACGAACATTCTAAAATTTCTTTTGCCATTTTATTAGTTTTCAGTCGCAGTTTTCATTTTATATGTAAACTGCGACTGTGACTGTTTTATTTTTCTCTTCTTAAAACTTCGTCGATCATACCGTATTCTTTAGCCTCATCAGCCTTCATCCAGTAGTCACGCTCGCTGTCTTTATACACCTTGTCATACGGCTGCTTAGAGTGGTTTGCTATAATATTGTACAGCTCCTCTTTAAGCTTCAGCATTTCTTTAAGGTTTATTTCCATATCTGTAGCTACACCCGATGCACCACCCGATGGCTGGTGAATCATTACACGGCTGTGCGGTAGTGCGCTACGCTTTCCGTCGGCACCGGCACACAGTAATACTGCACCCATAGAGGCAGCCATACCGGTACATATTGTAGCCACGTCAGGGCGAATGTACTGCATAGTGTCGTACATGCCAAGTCCTGCATACACGCTACCACCCGGAGAGTTAATATAAATCTGGATGTCCTTGTTAGCATCGGCACTTTCCAGGAACAGCAGCTGCGCCTGTACTATGTTTGCCACCTGGTCGTCTATACCTGTGCCCAGGAAAATAATCCTGTCCATCATAAGGCGTGAAAACACGTCCAGTTGCGTTACATTCATAGAACGCTCTTCCATGATGTACGGCGTAAGGTTAGTTGGGGTAACGCGCGTTACCAGTTTATCGTAATATAAATTATTTACGCCATGGTGTTTTGTGGCGTATTTTTTAAATTCTTTACCAAAGTCCATAGTCTGATACTTTCTTTTTGTGGTTATTTAAATATAAAAACGCCGGCTTGTGTAAAGCCGACGTTCAAATATACTCATTTTTTACGAGATTTTATTCTCCGTACATTACCTTGATAAAGTCCTGATATGTAACTTCTTTGGTTTTGTATTTTACTTTTTCTTTAAACAGGTTCAGCATTTTTTCGTTCATAACCTGCTCGCTAAGCCTCTTAACCTCATCCTGGTTAGTAAGTACACGGGCAGCAATGCTGTCTATTTCTTCGTCGCTTGGGTTAAGGTGACCAAACTGAGCCATTTGTTGTTTAATAACCTTACCTGCATAAGCTTTAAGGTCGTCAAACGTAATCTGAAGGCCGTTTTCAGTAATTACTTTACCTTCTATAAGTTGGTAACGCAGGCCGTTTTCAGATTTTTTGTACTCTTCTTCTGCCTCTTCAGCAGTAAGTTGTTTTTCGCCTGCAGTCTGAAGCCATTTTACAAGGAATTCAGCCGGAAGTTCAAACGAAGTATTCTCTATAAGAGACTCAGTAACGTCGTTAAGGAATTTCTGGTCAGCCTGTTGTGCAAATTGTTGCTCAGCATCCTCTTTAATTTTAGCTTTAAGATCCTCAACAGAAGTAACTACACCTTCGCCAAACAGCTTATCAAAAAGCTCCTGGTTAAGTTCCGCTTTTTCGTGAGTGTTTACTTCTTCAATAGTAAAGTTAACCTCAATATCAAGACCGTGTACATCGTCATGACCTACTTTAAGGTAGTCCATAAGTTTGTGGTCGTCATCAAAAAGACCTTTAGTAGAAAGAGTAACTACATCACCGGCTTTTTTACCAATGAATTTTTTACCGTCTTTCTTAGTCTTGAATACGTCAGTAGAAATTGTAGTACGGTTATTTATACCTTTTTCTTCGTTTGTAAAAGTACCGGCAATATCATCACCTTCTTCTACAGTATCTTTAGCGATTAGTTTACCAAATTGCTTCTGGATACGCTCTACCTGCTCGTCAAGCATTTTATCATCGGCAACGATGTCATACTTAACCACTTTGTTTTTAGCAGCAAGGTCTACTGAGAACTGTGGAGCAAGACCAAGTTCAAATTCAAATGAATAATCGTCGGCATCCCAGTTGAAATCTTCCGTAACTTTAGGAAGTGGGTTACCCAGTATGTCTAGTTTTTCTTCTACAAGATAGTCGTTCAGTGAAGTCTGAAGCAGCTTGTTTACCTCATCAAGCAATATGGCTTTGCCGTATTGTTTTTCGATAAGGCTCATAGGCACAGCACCTTTCCTGAAGCCGGGAATATTAGCATTTTTCCTGTAGTCCTGAAGTACTTTATCTACTTTCGGCTTATAATCTTCTTTGGTAATGGCCACTGTAACAACAGCATTAAGTGCATCTACCTGCGCTTTAGTAATGTTCATCTGTGAAAATATTTTGTTTCAAATAATGGGTGGCAAAATTAGTGCATTTTTATTTTGCAAACAACACTTTTTAAAGTATTGAATGTCAACACTGCAAAAGCACCATTTTTTTGATATTTTTCGGGTTTATTTTAAGCTTGGGAAAGCTGTTCATCTCTTGAAAGCCGGAATTACGCAACACAACGCGGCCTTTAGAAATCTTTTGGTAAGAATTCCTGGCAAAGATGCTAAACTGCAAAAGTTGTATCACAGTGAGTTTGGAGTTGCTACATTTGACCGGTTCACTTAATTAAAAGACTGTCTGAACTCCAAAGGCGATAATGACACGTTTCTTTTAAACATTTTGTTAAATGACTGAGGATATCCAAATCCCAGTTTATAAGCTATTTCCGAAACAGACATACTCGTTAGAGTTAAGTACTCTTTGGCTTTTTCTACAATTTTATCCTGTATGTGCTGTTGAGCATTTTTCCCGGTCTGGGTACGCAGCATATCGCTCAGATAGTGCGGCGAAAGGCATAGCTTTTCTGCCAGGAATTCAACTGTAGGCAAACCATCATTAATAACATCTTCAGAATCAAAATAATGGTTCAGGATTCTTTCCAGCTTGGCTACCATATCATGGTTTACAGGTTTTCGTGTAATAAACTGGCGTTCATAAAAACGTTTACTGTAGTTAAGCAGCAGCTCCGTCTGTGCTATTATGATATCCTGTGTAGTGCGGTCTATATGGATGCATTCTTCGCTTATTTTATCGAAAATATCTACAATATACCGTTCCTCTTTTTCTGAAAGATGCAATGCTTCATTTACCTCATAAGCGAAAAAGCCATAATGCCTTATATTCTCAGCAAGAGGATAGGTGTATAGTAAATCCGGATGAATTAAAAGTGTATATCCGTCGCCCGCAATATTACTCAATATCTCATTATGTGGAATATCTAGTGATTGTACTTGCCTGGGCGCAATGAACGTCATTACCCCTTTATCATAGTCATAATATTGCCTGCCGTATTTGACCTTGCTTTCCACACCTTTCTTTAGCGAAATACAATAGAAATTAAAACTGAACTGTCTCCATATTTCAGTATTTTCAAACTGCATATCTGAAACCTTAAAAATGCTTATCAGAGGGTGTAATGGATCTGCAAGCCCAACCAACCTATGAAATTCGGTGATGGAATTTATTGTAATCATATTTCACATTATTGAATCCGGGCAGCAAACTTATGCAGCCCGGATAAAAGTTTTAATTACCTAAAATCTGTTGCCTTATTTCTTTCCGGAACGCTTCATTACCTATTTCAAGCCGCCTTTGATACATGGCATTGGCATCTGCTCCTGCTACATAGCGTATTTGGTCTTTACCATCGGTAGCGGCCTCATATACTATAGCTGCAATTTCCTCGGGTTTAGCCCCGGTATTCATCATGGCATCAACAATGCCGAAAAGTTTATGTTCCAGTTCAGCATATTCAGGATGCAAGCTCTTATCTAACGAACGCGTTATAAAATCGGTGATTATACCGCCCGGAGCTACCGTTTTTATACCTATGTTGTGTAGGTTAAGCTCAAAAGACATTCCTTCAGACCAGCCTTCTAAGGCAAATTTAGTGGCATGATAAAGGCTGTGCAGCGGAAAGGTAAGGAAACCGCCCATTGAGGTAGTACTGATAAACAGGCCACTTTTCTTTTCCCTAAAGTACGGAATAAACGCCTGGGTTATTCTGATTACCCCCAAAAAATTAGTATTGAGTTGCTGTAAGATCTGCTCTTCTGTAAGGGCTTCCAAAGCCCCCATAAGGCCATAGCCTGCGTTATTAAACACAACATCAATACTGTGTAATGATATGGCCTTAGCCACAGTGTCCTTAATCTGTTGCAGATTCGTAACGTCAAGTGGCAGGAGGGTTACATTCTCTAATGTATTTAATTCAGTCTCTTTCTCAGGGCTACGCATGGTAGCAACTACATTCCAACCTTTTTCATGAAACAGTTTTGCAGTAGCTTTACCCAAACCTGATGATGCCCCCGTAATAAAAATTGTCTTCTTCATTTTTCTGTGTATTAATAATGAAGCAAATTTCAGGCGGGTTAATAATTAAAAAGTATCTGTAACGGTGAAGGTTGTATCCATATTGGGTTTGGTTCATTTTATAAGACCTGACCAAAGAGCATCTTTATCCCAATTTTAAGTTATAAATTATGATTCCTCTATTTGGCAGCCTACCTTTTCTCTTTCTTATCATCGGTAAGACTTGAAATAAGCGCCTGCCCAAACGAAAGGACCAAGCTAAACAGCAGTGCGTTCCAGAAGTTGGCTACATCAAAACCTTTTACAAGATAATCGCAAATGAGCACGATTACAGCATTAATAACCAACAGGAATAGCCCAAGCGTGAATATGGTAGCCGGAAACGTAAAGAATACCAGTACAGGCTTAACGAAAATATTCAGCAGGCCAAGCACCACCGCCACTATTAGCGCCGTATATGTGTCCTTTACATAAATACCCGGCAGGTAATGCGCCAGTACCAGTACAAATATGGTTGTAAAAAAGATATTGATAAGTGTTTTCATAGGGTGTTTTGATTAGTATAAAGGTACGAAAAAACACGCAAAGAGTTGTTTTCTTGCCACGAATTACACTAATTAAACGAATTTAACCGCCAATAGCTCCAGCATCTAAAACCTAAAAAATCCAACAATCTAACTTTCTAACAATCCAATAATCCAGCCTATCTATTCCGCGCATTTCAGCGCACACTTTTCTCCGTCTATAGCCGCAGAGATAATACCGCCGGCATAGCCTGCGCCCTCGCCGCAAGGGTAAAGTCCTTTTATATGAAGGTGTTGTAATGTTTCGGCATCACGTGGTATACGTACCGGAGACGACGTACGTGATTCCGGCGCGTGCAGTATGGCTTCATTGGTAAAATAACCTTTCATCGATTTGCCAAATTCACGGAAGCCCTCGCGCATGGTTTGGGTTAAAAAACCCGGAAACACCTGTCCTAACTCCACCGAAGTGGTTCCCGGCACATACGATGTTTTAGGAATATCTACCGAAAGTTTGTTTTGCGAAAAATCAACCATACGCTGCGCAGGTACACGTTGCGTTTCCCCTGCCACACGCCATGCCTGTTGCTCTATTGCCTTTTGGAATTCCATACCTGCAAGTGGGCCAAATTTAGCAAACGGGGCAAAATCCTCAAGGCGCAGCTCTACCACGATACCACTGTTTGCCGTATCCTGGTCGCGCTTACTGGGACTCCATCCGTTAGTTACCACCTCACCGGGACTGGTGGCACACGGGGCGATAACCCCGCCCGGACACATACAGAACGAGTACATACCGCGTCCGTTTACCTGCTTAACAATGGCATAAGCGGCTGGTGGCAGAAACTCGCCGCGCCCCTGGTTGTAATCGCAACTGTATTGTACACTATCTATAAGCTTTTGTGGGTGCTCAGCACGAACGCCCAGTGCAAAAGGCTTAGCCTCAATAAATATTTCTTTTCTGTGAAGTAATTCAAAAATATCACGCGCCGAGTGGCCTGTAGCAAGGATGAGTTGCCTTGCATGTATGGTGTCGCCGTTTTGGGTCACCACGCCGTCAACCTCGCTGTTTTTTACAAGGATGTCTACAACCTTGGTATTAAAAAGCACCTGCCCACCAAACTCAATCACCTTTTCGCGCATGGCTTTGATAATCTTCGGCAGCTTGTTTGTACCTATGTGCGGATGCGCCTCCACCAGTATCTCCGGCGAGGCTCCAAAGGCGACAAACAATTGCAGTATACGATCTACATCGCCGCGTTTTTTACTGCGGGTATACAGCTTACCGTCGCTATACGTACCGGCACCACCTTCGCCGTAGCAGTAGTTGCTTTCGCCGTTTACTATATGGTCGCGGTTGATAGCCTTAAGGTCGCGGCGGCGTTCCTGCACGTCTTTACCACGTTCCAGTACTATGGGTTTTAAGCCAAGCTCTATTAGTTGCAGTGCGGCAAACAAACCTGCCGGGCCCGCACCTACTACAATAACCTCGCGGGCATTGCTTACATCTTTGTAATCAGGTAGGGGCATGGTGGTTTCGTGGTATTCCTCATTGTGGTATACCGCCACTTTAAGGTTTACCTTAATGGCACGCTGGCGCGCATCGATACTGCGCTTTAGTATGGCTATGTGCTTAATGTCGCCAGGGCTCACGTGCATCAGCTTTGCCACATAATTTGTAAGCAAAGGCATTTGTGCAGCCACCTCCGGCGCCACCTGAAATTGTAGTTCTCTTGGCATGGCGCAAAGTTAGTTATTTTTGGTTGATGGTTGCCGGTTGTTAGTTGTTGGAAAAAACAATACTAATCCTTAACAGCTATAAAAGATTCCTTCTGTTTCACCTAATCACTCCAAAAATCTAATTATCCAACAAGTCCAAAAATCTAAGAAGTCTTACCCAAACACCTCAACATTGTCACCGTCAAAACTGGCAAATACCATGCTGGGGTGTGAGTCCCTATGGCAAATTTTACCCCGAGCATCAATCCCTATAGCTCCGGCAAAACCGTCATAAGGCTTTAGCTCTTCAAAAGTTTTATCAAAGGCATCGCATATGGGCATACCATCGGTAACGCGGGTAACAATTTTTGCAGCCGTAGCATTGCTTACTATATCCTCGCCTACCCCTGTGCAGCTTATGCCACAAAAAGCATTGGCATAATTACCCGCTACGGTAGCAGAGTCTGATATACGACCTACCATTTCAAAGCCTTTACCCCCGGTAGAAGTAGCCACCGCAATTTTGCCATTGGCATCCAGTGCTACACAGCCCACAGTACCTGTACCGGTAGCGGCAAGTTTCTTTTCAAACTCGGCACGGCGTTCAGGAGTTTCTGTACTATATTCGGCAAAACCGTTTTTACGGGCAAAGGCAGTTGCACCTTCACCACCCAAAACACGGTCATCATAAGGCATCAGCTGTTCAGCTACCTGTATCGGGTTTTTCACATCCTGAATGTTAATTACACCACTCATTTTCTGAGTAGTACCATCCATAAGGGCAGCACTCATACGTATCTGTCCGTCGCTTTGTATTTGCGAACCAGTACCTGCATTAAACAATACATCATCTTCCAGCAGGCTTACGGCATACACCACGGTTTCGGTAGCGGTATGCGTTTTCAGGTATTCATATGATTGTTTCACAATAGCCGTTAGCGCTTCCTGCTTGGCTGTTTTCGTTTTCAGGTCGGTTGATGATTCACTGAAAAAACCACCGTGAATGATTATCTTCATTTTACTGTTTTATAGGTACTTTACAAAACTACACAAAGAAGGCGCAAAGTGTTGCAAAGGATTAAAACTTTGCAACGCTTTGCGCCCCATTTATAATTTATAATTCAAAATAAACCTTTTATGATATTGCTTCGTTTCACCCCAAAACGACATAGCACGAATGAGTGAAGCTCAATTCAAAATTTAAAATAAAAAATTCAAAATAGAAAATTACTCCCTATCGTCCGCACTTACCTTAGGGTCGGCATCGTCGCTGTCCTGTTCTGCCATAAGCGGAATAGAGTACTGCGAATTACGGATCTCCATTTGATGCGTGTGCAGGTCGTAGGTATCGTACATACTCATTACGTGTACCACCAGGTTGTTTATGCTTATAGGTTTACCCAGTTCTACCTGCGTAAGGTTAGTATCTTTAATCTGGCGTCCGTCTACAATAATCACAAGCCCTGAACCTATAGCTTCCATACGTCCGTTTCCGGTAATAAGCAGGCCGGTATCTTCACCCAGGCCTATGCCTATGGTACGCGGGTTACCCACCACGGTTTGAAACAGCCTTCCTATACGCCCGCGCTGCACAAAGTGTGTATCGATAATTACATCCTGTATCAGGCCCAGCCCACTGGTAATTTTCACCTCGCCTTTAAGCAATGCTTCGCTGCTGCTGCCCTGGTAAATCATGTTGTTACTGGCTGCCGCAGCACCTGCGCTGGTACCCGCGTATATAAAATCTTCGTTTTTAAACTTATCTAAAAGAATATCATGAAACTCGGTACCGCCAAGTATAGACGTAAGTCGCAGCTGGTCGCCGCCGGTAAACATAACCACATCGGCATTACGCAGGCGCTCTAACACTTCGGGGTCGTGTGCCTGTTCGCGTTTTTCTATATACAGCACCCCTACATTATGAGCGTTAAGGTAAGCAAACGCCTTAATATACTCCGGACCTACCTCACGCGGTATAACCGATGCTGTGGTGATTATTTCTAATCGGCTCTGCTCACCATGCTTTGATTCGCTGATGATGCGTTTCATGATGCCGGTTTCAAAAAAGTTCAGGTTGTTGGCAACGTTTTGGTCAAATGACACCTCAGTGAAGCTGCCTTTATCAACTGCACCGCCTATAATTATTAATTTTCCCTTTACATTGTTCATAGGTGCAAAAATACGTTAAAATGCTAAAAACGCGTAAACTGGGTTAATTATTTCTTTCCGCAACGTTACGCAACTGTTTTTAGGTGAAAAAATTTCAACAATCCCGCCGTTTAAATTATTTTTTTTAACTAATTTTCTTTCGTTAAAACACAAAGACTGGAGTTTGTGTTAAATTTCAGTAAATTCCAAAAACATAAGCACCAAAAAATTAACCCATTATCTCCTGACTACCGATTATGAAAATTGAAAAAATCCAGGCCCTGAAAGGTCCCAACATTTGGAGCGTTAAGCGTAAAAAGTTGATCCAGATGCGCCTTAACCTCGAAGAATTAGAACAGGCACCCACAAATAAGATACCCGGATTTCGCGAACGTATAGAAGCACTTATACCTTCTATGTACAGCCACCGCTGTAGCGAAGGCGTCCCCGGAGGTTTTTTTGCCCGTGTAGAGCGTGGCACCTGGATGGGGCACGTTATAGAACACATAGCCCTGGAAATACAAACCCTGGCAGGCATGGAAACCGGTTTTGGGCGTACCCGCGAAACCAAAACGCCGGGCACCTACAATGTAGTATTTAGTTATGTTGAGGAAAATGTGGGCATATACGCCGCAGAAGCATCGGTGCGGATAGCCCAGGCACTTATAGACGGTATAGAATACGATCTTGATGCCGATTTACAGGAAATGCGCCGCATACGCGAACGCGACCGCCTGGGACCAAGCACCGGAAGCATAGTAGAAGAAGCCGTAGCCCGAGATATTCCGTGGATACGCCTTGGCACTAACTCGCTGGTGCAGCTGGGTTACGGCATTAATCAAATGCGTTTTCAGGCAACCATAACAAATAAAACCAGCCACATAGCGGTAGACATTGCCTGTAATAAAGAGCAAACCAAGCGTATGCTGGAAGCAGCATCGATACCCGTAGCCAGCGGTGGTATTTGTACCACCCAGGAAGGACTACAACAAATTATAGATAAAATAGGTTACCCTATAGTACTAAAACCACTGGACGGCAACCACGGCAAAGGAGCATCTATAAATGTAAAAACCTTTGAAGATGCCGTAGCCGGACTTGAATTTGCCCAGAAATACGGCAGTCGTGTTATAGTAGAGAAATTCATCACCGGGTTTGATTTCCGGGTACTGGTTATAGACAACAAAGTGGTAGCTGCTGCCCAAAGGGTTCCGGCACACGTAAAGGGTAACGGCGTACACAACATTCAGGCGCTTATAGACATAGAAAACCTGGATCCACGCCGTGGCTACGGACACGAAAATGTATTAACCGAAATTACCATAGACCGCGATACTACTGACCTGTTGGAAAAAAAAGGCTACTCACTAGACACCATTCCTGCCGAAGGTGAAATAGTATACCTAAAGTCTACCGCTAACCTAAGCACCGGAGGCACCTCGGTAGACGTGACCGACCTGATGCACCCGGAAAATATTTTCCTTGCCGAACGCATAAGCCGTGTTATAGGGCTTGATGTATGCGGTATAGACATTATGGCCGAAAACCTAACCGAGCCGCTTAAAGAAAACGGCGGCGTAATACTTGAGGTAAATGCAGCACCGGGTTTCCGTATGCACCTGGCACCAAGTGAAGGCCTGCCGCGCAACGTAGCCGCACCGGTTATAGACATGCTGTACCCGCCGGGTAAGCCAAGCCGTATTCCTATTTTTGCCATTACGGGTACCAATGGCAAAACCACCACTACCCGACTGCTGGCACATATTGTAAAAAACAACGGCTACCGTGTAGGCTTTACCACATCTGACGGGATTTATATACAAAACCACATGCTGGAAAAGGGCGACACTACAGGCCCTTTCAGCGCAGAATACATACTTAAAGACCCTACTGTAGAGTTTGCCGTACTGGAAACCGCACGCGGTGGTATACTACGCTCAGGACTGGGCTTTAGCCGATGCGATATTGGTATTATAACCAACATTCAGGAAGACCACCTGGGGCTGAACGACATCCACACCATAGACGACCTTGCCAAGGTAAAACGCGTTATTCCGCGCAGTGTAAAAAAAGATGGTTGGGCTGTACTGAACGGAGACGACCCGGAATGCATTAAAATAGGTAAAGAGCTGGAGTGCAACGTAGCATATTTCAGCATGGACGAAGAAAGTGAGTTTATTAAAGAAGAAGCCAAAGCCGGCCGTGTTACAGCAGTATACGAAAATGGTTTTATTACCATAAAAAAAGGCAGCTGGAAAATACGTATAGACAAAGCCATGCACGTGCCGCTTACACTGGGTGGCCGCGCACGTTTTATGATAGCCAACGTACTTGCAGCTACACTGGCATCGTACCTATGGGGCTTTAAAACCGAAGACATCAGCCTGTCATTACAAACCTTTATACCGGGCGCTGCGCAAACACCGGGCCGTATGAACATTTTTGAGTTCCGTAACTTTAAGGTGATGATTGACTTTGCGCACAACCCTGCTGGGTATCTTGCGGTAGAAGACTTTTTACAAAACGTGGAGGCTTCTAAAAAAATAGGTATTATATCAGGTGTGGGCGACAGGCGTGACCAGGACATACGCGATTGTGCCATGATAGCCGCACGTATGTTTGACCACGTAATCATCCGAAATGAAAAACACTTGCGCGGGCGTACCGAAGAAAACATAAACGGACTTATCCTGGAAGGCTTTGCGCTGAGCGGAAAAGCCGTTACCTATGAAATTATACCTAAGGAAATGGAGGCCATAAAACATGCCATACAAAATGGCGAAGACGGCAGCTTTATTGTAGCACTAAGCGATGTAGTAACCAATGCCATACAGGTTGTACAGGGGTACCTGGACCTGGAAAACGAGGAAGCGTTGCAAAACCAATAAATAAATAACAAGGGGCAGTTTTTAACTGCCCCTTGTTATTTATAATCTACTGCCCTATTATATTTCTTCAACCTGAAAAATTTTGTCAAGGTCATCCTTGCAAATGGGTTTTAGCAGATAGTCTTTTACGATATGTTCATATTGGCGCGCCTTCATAATATCATGCTCATCATTAGATGAACTGATCATGAATATGGTTGACTGCCCCGGGTTATCTGCTACCAGTTCTTTGTATTCTTCTAAAAACTGCCAGCCGTCCATAATGGGCATATTTACATCGAGCAAAATAAGTTCCGGTAACCTGCCCGAAGCCAGGTCATTCTTAATGGTATCCATAGCTTCCTGTCCATTACTAAAAAATAACGGATCCACTACAATATTGTTTTGCTTAAACAGGTTTTTAAGCAAAAAGTGGTATATTTTATCGTCGTCTATTACATACATAGAGTTAACCTTCTTCATTGAAATATAATTTAAACACTGTACCCTTATCCACCTCGCTGGTCACTTCTATTTTACCGCCCATGGCTTCAATTTGATTCTTGGTAATAAAAAGGCCAATTCCACGCGAGTTTTGATGCTTGTGAAATGTTTTATACATACCAAAAAGCGCATTCTTGTGTTTTTTAAGGTCTATACCAAGTCCGTTATCACTAATATAAAGTACTTTTTTACCATTTTCAATGGCGTAATCATACGAAATAACCGGTTTACGGTCTGAACTTGAGTATTTAATTGCGTTAGTTGTAAAATTAAGCAGCACACTTTCTAAATACGCCGGATTATAATTTACGGTTACATCCAGCGGTATGTTTATTTCTATAGTAACACTATGCTTACTTATCTCATTATGCAATATAGTAAGAATATTTTTAAGGCACCTCCTTAGGTTTATCTGTTCTTTTACATTTTTTACCTCGGTTTGTATTTCTACAAGTTCTTTAAGGTGGCTTATGGTTATGGTAAGCCCGTCTGATATACCTTCAAGGTGCTCCATCATCTGAGCCTTTTCGTTTTCGTCGGCGGTTTTAAGCAAATCCAGCAGCATTTTCAGGTTACCTGCATGCGACCTCAGGTTGTGCGACACTATATGAGCAAAGTTACTTAGGCGGTTATTCTGCTCACCAATTATAGTAATGGTTCGAGCCAAGTTTATTTCTTTTTCCTTAAGCTCTGTTACATCCTTAAGTGTGCCTACCGCCCTGTAAGGTTTTTTATCTTTTGTAAACTCTACTATTTGTCCACGGCTCATTACCCACCTATAACCATCTGTAGTGTGCTGTACACGATAAATATGCTCAAAACGCAATGTCTTTCCGGCTATGTAATCGGTTATGGCCTTCATGTGCCCTTTAAGATCTTCTTTATGTATAAGTGAGCGCCACTGCTCTTGTGTCCACACTACCTCTTTAGGCTCCATACCCACCATTTTCATGGCTTGTGCAGAAAAATACACCTCGTTGTACTGCAAATTGTAGTCCCAAATCCCCTCTGAGGCAGCTTCCAGTGCATAACGTATACGGGCTTCGCTACCCATAAGCCGTATTTCCTGCTCTTTTTGTTGCGTTACATCGCTCATGCGCCCGTAAAACAGCACATCCCCATCATCCTGAAACTCTGGGTTAGCATGTACTTTTATCCATCGGTACCCTTTAAGCGGCAGCTCTACCTGATATTCGTAATCCCAGGGCACATTGTGCTTACGGGCACGGTGCAGTGCCACATAAAAACTGCGCTGGTATGCCTGTAAAATCCTTGAATTAATAGCCCCCACAAAATCGGCTAACAACTCTTCCGACGAAAGTTCGTAAACAGTGTTTACAGACTCGGAACAAAACAATAAGGTATAGGTGTTATCTTTTCTCCATAAAAGGTTAAAGATAACGTCCGGAACCTGATCCATAAGCCTCTTGTAAAAGGCATTTAATGGCTGCGATGTATCTAAATCTGTAGAACCGTAAAACTTCATATTATAAAAGTAAACAAAATGAAATAGCAATGCAGAAAATTTCGGTAGAATGTCTATTTACGCGGATGAAATGTCTCTACCACACGGCTAAGGAAGCTACGATCTACATGCATGTACACCTCCGTGGTGGTTATAGACTCGTGCCCCAGCATAAGCTGTATAGAGCGTAAGTCGGCTCCGTTTTCAAGCAAATGAGTAGCAAATGAGTGCCTAAAAGTGTGCGGACTAATTGTTTTTTTCAATCCAATTTTTTCGGCAAGCCTTTTTATAATGGTAAATACCATGGCGCGGGTAAGTGCCGTACCCCGCCTGCTTAAAAAAACCGTATCGCCATATCCTGCTTTAGGTGTTTGCATAGTGCGCACCTCATTTATATAAATTGTAAGGTACTTTTGTGTATAGGGGCTAAGCGGTACAAAACGTTGTTTACTACCCTTACCCGTTACCCTGATAAAACCTTCCTCAAAAAATAAATCCGACAACTGTAAACCCGTAAGCTCAGACACACGGAGGCCACAGCCGTAAAGGGTTTCCAGCATAGCCCGGTTACGCTCGCCTTCATCGTTTAGTGTTATTGCAGCAATAAGCCCGTCTATTTCGGCGGTGCTTAGCGTATCAGGAAGCTTACGCCCGGTTTTAGGAACTTCAATAAGCTCCATAGGCATATCTTTACGATAATCTTCAAACACCATAAAGTTAAAAAAACTCTTAAGGCCCGATATTACCCTGGCGCGGCTGCGTGGTGCAAGCTCATCTGCAATATGGTAAATAAACTGCTGCAAAACGTCTTCGGTGATATCTACGGGAGACACATTAAAACCACTGTCTTCCAAATATTTAATCAACCTCTCTAAATCAAAGACGTAGTTTACCAGCGAGTTTTCCGAAAGGCCCCGCTCTATTTTCAGGTAAGTTTTATACTCTCTTATGTACCTGTTCCAGGACTGCATAAGCGGTTAAAATTATGTGAATTAAGAAATCGTTGATAAAAGTCCCAATTTTAAACATATAATTTTGGAAAACAAAACTAAAACTAATTAAACATGAAACTATTCAAGATTTTAACAGTTAGCACCCTTATGATGGGAGCTGTTACAGCAACATACGCACAGGATAACGCAGGAGCCACAGGAAAAAGTTCATCACCAAGTTTTGGTATTAAAGGTGGTTTAAACCTGGCTACGGTAAGCGGCGATGACTTTAACAACCCCGATTCGCGCACCAGCTTCCATGCCGGCGTATTTGCAGAATTCCCTATTTCGCCTGATATGCTTTCACTACAGGTAGAAGCGTTATATTCAGGACAAGGGTTTGAGAGTGATGTGGATGGCGGTATTTTTGGCGGAAGTGGAAAAGTAGAATACCAGCTGGACTACATTAATGTACCAGTGCTTGCCAAATTTTATGTGCTAAAGGGCCTTAGCCTGGAAGCCGGACCGCAGTTTAGCTTTAAGGTAAACGAGGAAATAGATGCCGATGCTAATGCCGATGGTGGCGACTGGGACCTGAACAAAGCTAAAGATTTTGAATTTGGCGTATCGGGTGGTGTTACCTTCGAAACACCACTGGGCATATTTGCCACTGCGCGCTACAACCAGGGTATTACTGATATTATAGAAGATACAGATGCCAAAAACTCGGTTTTCCAGATTGGCGTAGGGTTTAAGTTTTAATAAAAAGACAGGATTTGAAGATTAAGTTTGGTTGGTTACACACGAAAAAGGGGCTGCATTACGCGCCCCTTTTTCTATTCCTATCAGGCAGTACACCTGTATATGCAATGTTTATCCGTGGTAAACCCTTGAAAACACTATTTCACCATCCTTTACATCAAACACCTCTGCCACAGGCATAGGCTCCTCACCTTCTGCCTCACGGATGTATTCTATAAACACACGGTCGTTATTAGCGGTTACGGTAAGCAGTTTATAAAACAGCGTAGGTATCCTGTCATACGATCCTTTCCACCATTCGCGTAGTGCAGGGCGCCCTTTTACCAGTCCGTTTGTTTCGGGCTGGCGCACCTTAAGCTTCGGGCTAAAGTGCCATGCATCTTCGGCATATAGCCCCACCAGTTTATCCAAATCCTGCGCATTAAACGCATTAATCCATTCGTGGGCTATTTTTTCGGTAGTAAGCATTACTGTGCGTTTTTAAGATTTATAACCTCCTGCTCTGTAAGGAAACGGTAGTTACCCCTTGGCAGGTTCTTTTTGGTAAGGCCGGCAAATGACACACGGTCTACCTTAACCACATCGTAACCAAAGTTTTCAAAAATAGCACGCACCACTTTTACGTTTGGCGTACGCAGTTTCAGTCCTATTTCGGTACGGGGCTGGTTATCTATATAGCTTATTTCGTCAATAAACAAGCGGTGACCGTCTAGCGTAACACCACCCTGTATTTTTTCAAAATCCTCTTGCTTCAGGTTGCGTGTAAGCGACACCTGGTATATTTTAAACGATTTCTGTCCCGGCTGGCTAAACTTACGGATAAGATCGGCATCGTTAGTAAACAAAACCAGGCCAATGGTGTTTTTATCCATACGCCCTATAGGCTGCAAATCAGCTTTACTGGCTCCGCGTATCAGGTCGAAAGCATTTTTAGAGTCGCTTTCGCCGGTTGTAGAAAAACTCTTTGGCTTGTTCAGCAGCAGGTATTCTTTCTTTTCAGGGGTAATACGCACACCGTCAAACTCTACAAGATCGGTTACTTTAACCTTGTATCCCATTTCGGTTATTACCTCGCCATTTACTTTTACATTTCCGCTCTGTATATAAATATCGGCATCACGGCGGCTGCACATACCACTGTTAGATATGTACTTATTAAGACGCATTTCGTCTTTTTCCACCTGAGGTTTAGGGGCATTCTGTTTCGGCTCAAAGGGTTTTGGCCCGCGCCCTTTTACAAACGCTGCCTTGCGTACCGGTTTGTTTTCGCCGGGCTTACCATCCCTGCGTTCAAACGGTTTATGGCCATCATCGTTGCGCTTCTTGCCAAATCCTCCCTTGCCCGAAGCACCACCTCGCCTTTTATTCTCCATTACGTGTAAAATTTTTGCAAAAGTAGTGATTTTGTTTTTGTTTCGGGTTTAAAGTTTAACGTTTGAGAATACGGTTTTGTGATATATCAAACAACCCGGGATTTACAACCCAAAAAAAAGACAGCCTTGAAGTTAAGTATTTGGGAGTTATTTGGTTAGAAATAGACCAAAGTGATTTATAAGAACAAACCACTACTTAGCACACCTAAATGCAAATCAACCCAGCAATTGCCTGCCGTGAACCAGTACCGATGGTTCTATAAGCACTATACTAAAAACCCCGGCTACAATAAGCCCCTTTAGCAGGTTGTGCAGCAGCAGGTAGTCGGCTTTACTGTTTGCATTCCACAGGCGGTACAAAAAGTAAATAATAACCAGCATGCCGGCATAAAAGTATACATCCATATAGCCTACATCGTACACCTCTATGAGCATATACACGGGTATTACAGTAAGAAAAATAAGCAAACCTATGATACGCTTGGCCATAGCCTCACCAAACATAACCGGCACGGTGCGGTAGTTAGCCGCCATATCGCCTGCCAGGTTTTCCAGGTCTTTTATCAGTTCACGGGTAAGGATAAGCATGTACAAAAAGGTGGCATGAGCAAAGATGGTTCCCACACGTTCGTTCATAAAATACGTACCCTCATTATATTTTGTTACGTACATCAATATCCCAAAAAAAGGCAGTACAGCCAGTAGCGCGGCGGTAAGGTTACCTATAAGCGGGTATTTTTTCAGCTTATGCGAATAAAACCATATCAGGAAAATATAGGCTGCAAAAAACAGCACAGCCCGCCACGATATAAGGAATGCAAGCAGCACCACAATAAAATTTAGCGCAAAGTACACTTGTAGCTTGGTACCCTGGCTTACCAGCCTATCCAGCATGGATTTTTTAGGGCGGTTAATGAGGTCTTTCTGGGCGTCGTAAAAGTTATTAATAATATAGCCCGATGCTATGGTAATGGTCGATGCCAGTACTATAATAAACAGGTGCCCATCCAGCAGTATATCGAGCGCACGGCGGCGGGTATCGAGTATAAATATGGCCGAAAGATATTGTGCCAATGCTATAACGGGTATGTTATAACCGCGCACTACCGAAAACAGGCTGAAGATTTTCATCAGTACCAGTTTTACTTTTCTTGACGCCATAAGTTGTTGTTAACGCTTTTGGTTTTGGGGACAATTTTTACTTTGTAAAGATAACAGTAAAAAAATTAAAAAAGTATAAAGCCATTATAAAGCCTTGTTATATTTGTACCACAACCATATATTATGAAAACGATACTTCCACTTATAGCTGCCCTGTTACTTATTACAGGCTGCAAACGAAACACTCCCCCTGAGCCAACTGAAACAGCCGACACTACCGTTGTAACTGACACTACGGCAAGTGAAACAGAAACCACAAACGCTAATGGTGATTATGAAACCTATTATGTAGTGGTAGCCGACACCGCGCAGGATTATTATACCCTGCACGGCCAGATGCTGCAACTGCACGCAAGCCTGCCGGCAACTATTGATACCATGGGCAGGTATTATAACAAAGCCAAAAATAAAATTGTATTGCCGAATGATGACGAAGACGATATATACGCTGGTGATTATTACCCAAGGCGTGACCCGGGTAGCACTCTGAGCTTGGAATACCTGAGTATGTATAAGGATAATACCGACACCACAACTATAGCCCTGGTTACCGGGATTTTTGAAACAAAAAAGAGTGCTGATAGTGCGAATGCTATTCTACGAAAGTTCAGTAAAAATAGTTTTGTACTGAAATCAGAAATTTATGTAGGTTGTATGCATTAGGCCGGGTATTCATAAATAGAGCAATTTAAAAATCAGCCAAGGCACAAAATGATAGAAAAGGTTTTTTCGGTTTCAGGAAATAAGACTGCGTCAATGATTATTGATGCAGATTCGTTGAAGTTTTCAAGTAAAAAGATTGACTCTTTTAACGAGTTTAAAGAAGTCTGGAAAAAGAATGTCTTTTTCAATACGGAAACTGAAATTGAAAAAAAACGTATTTGGGTAATCCAAAAAGAAGAAAACAGCGATGCCATTACCATAATGTCCGAAGGTTTTACTTCGTATGAAGACAGTTATACTTTCAGCTTTAACGATCGCACTGATTACGACACTTTTTTCAACTATTTCATTACAGAAGAAAACTTTACCAGCGAAGAAGTCAGGCTTGCCCCATCTAAAGCGATTGATAAGCACCTGTTAATCTTACTACTTATTATAACAATAACAGCAATCGCATATCTTAGGGCTGCAGCGATAGCGGGTGGTGAAAGTCCGGTGTCTTCCGGGCGTAGCCGCAATTTTGATGAAATCGTTGGCGCACTCGGCCCTAACGGGGTAATAATAGCAGGAGGTATTGCTATTTGCTCTGTAGCTTACGCCGCTTGGAAAAGATATACCAACCCACCTAAACAATTAGAGTTAAAACCTACCAAACAAAAAAGCGCAGATTAAAAATCTGCGCAATAAAAAACCTCAGCTACGCTGAGGCTTATTCGTATTTCTTTAAACTTTCAAAATCAATTTTCGCGATGATTTCGTTAGCTATCTTCATTTTTTCAGACTCTCCAACAAAAACATCTTTTAAGTCAGGGTTGATTTTCACTCCGGTTCCCCACCATTGCTCATTTTCATCAAGACTTTTTATATTTCTTTTCTTCTCCTGGATTTTTCCCATATCATTTCCGTTTAATTAAAAACCCTTTAACATCCATATTTGAAGCAAAAGGTAGCGCCACATCAACACCTTCTCTTCCGGATACTATTCCAAAGATAATGAAATTTCGGGATAGTTCTTCATAGTTAACGGAAATAGCCATTCTGTACAAACGAACTCTTGAAGGAGTTACCCCTGAAAAGAAAACATATTTATCAGGGTTATATTGTGTAAATATGAAAACTGCATTTGCTATTGTAGCCAATATCATAGCAGTGTCGCCATTATTACTAACTGATTTGTCATCAATAGTAAAACCACGTTCTGATTGGTGTTTATCTCCAAACCCTAAATTATAAACCAACTCATTATCAGTTGGTGAAAATTTTATAACCTTCTCGATTACGGTTTTACCTATACTTTTAAATTCGAATACCGTAATCTCAGCATCAACTGCCAGGTTATACTTAGGATAATCCATATCTACTGCACCACCTTCTTCATCTTGCCGGTAAATTGCATCAGCATAAAAGTGGTAAAGAAGAACACTACAATGCTAAGCAATGCCTGTAGCCCAAAGCTACCAAACTCTGTAGCTTTATGGAAACTTTTATAGTGTGTATACTTTAGCGACACAAAGAAATCAAGCATCCATTGTGATGGCAATACAAACACAATCAGCGAGAAGACAATCAGCAGCACCTTGTGCATGTAGAGCTTTTTTACCCAAAACAGCTGGCTTAGTACAAAATACAGTACCGGACCATAGAAGATAACCCAGCCGTAGTTTTCCAGGTTACCACCCTGTATGCTTACCTGTACGCCATTATCCTGTGGCTGCTGTAATGTGTACAGCTTGTACATTAACGGCATTTGCAGTATCAGGTTCAGTATCCCGGCCAGGCGTATGGCCTGCACACCCTGCAGAATAAAAAGCTCCTTAAAATGAATACCCTTAAGGTTACTTGTTTTTATAACAGAAAACAGGGGTATTAAAATACCAAACCCCATAAACAATGATGTAAATAGGGTTTGTAATATTGTTGTAGTATTTAAATTATCCATCAAAAAAAATTAAAACTGGTACACCACTTCTACTTTGTGGCCTTTAAGGGATTCTTTCGCCCTATCTATATCCGGTGCAAAACCAAGGATATAACCACCACCACCCGATCCGCAAAGCTTCAGGTAATAGTCGTTAGTTTCTATACCTTTTTGCCACAACTCATGGAAACCTTCCGGAATCATTGGCTTAAAGTTATGGTATACGGTTTTGCTCAGTTGTTTTATATTGCCAAACAGGCCTTTTGCATCACCGTTAAGAAAATCGGCTATACAGGCATCGGTATATTTCAGGAATTCGTTTTTAATCATCGTACGGAAGCCCTGGTCTTTCAGGCTTTCCATAAAAATCTGCACCATAGGCGCTGTTTCTTTTACAATACCCGAATCCAGTAAAAACACTGCGCCTTTACCTTCCAGGTTTTGCATAGGTATACCCGTAGCCTCTATACTCTCGGCAGAATTGATAAGAATAGGAATGCTCAGGTAACTGTTTAGCGGATCCAGTCCGCTGCTGGTACCGTGGAAATAACTTTCCATACGGCCAAATATCTTTTTAAGCTTTAGCAGCTTTTCCTGCGTAAGGTTTTCCAGTACCGTGATTTTATCCTTGGCATACTGGTCATAAATGGCTGCAACAAGCGCACCGCTGCTGCCTATGCCGTAGCCCTGAGGTATACTACTGTCAAAATACATACCGGCATCGGCATCGCGTTTCAGCGCATCGATGTCAAAAGTCACCAATCCAGGCTCTTCGGTTTGCAGCTTTTCTAGGTATACCGTAAAACCTCGAAGGCTGGCATTGCTTTTTTTAGCAGCATCGGTATCAATATCGGTAAGCTTTAGGCCGCCGTTATAAAAGTTATAGGGAATAGATAATCCTTTAGAACCTTTGTTTATACCGTGCTCACCAAAGAGCAGTATTTTTGAATAAAAGAGAGGACCTTTCATTATGTGCTGATTGCTATCTAATTTCGATGTAAATGTACGTATTTTTTTGACACAAAGATTTTACATAACAAATCTTTATGCAACAACCGCTGCGCCGCTACCCACCTGGTCTTCAATATACTGCCCGTTTTGGCAGAATACAGCCAAATCATTTGCAATAAACTGTAGCACCTCGGCTTTATTTGCCTCCGGGTACAATACATGCACATTGGCCCCGGCATCGAGCGTAAAGCATACCGGCACGCCCGTTTCGGCACGGAACTCCCATATTTTATTGATAATCTGCAGTGTATTCGGCTTCATAAGTATAAAGTACGGGTTGCTGGTCATCATCATGGCGTGCAGGGTAAGTGCCTCGCTTTCGGTAATTTTTATAAACGTTTCCACATCTCCCGTAGCCAAAGCCTGCTTTATAGCAGTAAGGTTTTCATGCGCCTGTGCAAAACGCCTTTCGGCAAACGGATGCCCGTGCATCAGGTCGTGCCCCAGGGTGCTGCTTACCTGTTTTTCACCTTTGTCTACCAAAAGGATGGTATCCTGGTAGGTAGTAAACATATCGGCTACAGGGGTGTACTCCACGCCATACAGGTTAGTACTACCGGGAGTTTCAGCATGTTCACCCCAAATAACCACATTCCCTTTTACACTACGGCAGGCACTACCACTACCAAGGCGCGCCAAAAACGACGCCTTTTGGTCAAAATGCTCCTGTGTCATATCCGGGTTCAGCTGGCGTTCCAGGCTCATAAGGTTTACGGCAAGCGCCGCCATACCCGAAGCCGACGAAGCTATACCACTACTGTGCGGAAAAGTATTGCTTGTATCTATACTGAAATGGTATTGCGACAGGAACGGCAGGTATTCCCTGATACGCTCAAAGAACTTTTCTGTCTTCGGGCGGAAGCTTTCCTTTGGTTGCCCCTCAAAAAGCAGGTCGAACGAAAAAGCCCCGTTATCTTCCTTCTTTTCAAAAACCAGTGTGGTTACGGTTTTGCAGTTGTTTAACGTAAGGCTTATGCTGGGGTTAGCCGGTATTTGGCTGGCCTTTTTGCCCCAGTATTTCACAAGGGCTATATTGCTGGGCGCACTCCATGTAAAGCTGCCACTTTCGGCTGTGCCTGTATAGGGCTGCGGTATAAAATCCTGTACGGATGCCATCTGTTTTTATTTTGTGATGCAAAGATACATTTTTGAGTTTTAAAGTGGGAAAGCCGGAAGTTTTTAAAGTTGTAGTAATAGTTTTCAATAATATCTTCCCTTTCTATAATTCTTACTCACACTTTCGTTTAACATACCAACAATATAATCCGCAGTTTCCTCTAAAACATAGTCATCACGGAGAAGAGAATTCGGAATTCTAATCGTTATGTAACCTTTTAAGAATGAATAATAAGTTCTCTTCAAATCAGAAAGAGCCTGTTGGGCACTTAGATTGTGTTGAATGCCGTCCACTTCAATATTCATCTTTGCTTCCGGTATTGCAATATCAATATGCTTATAACCATCAAACTTCTCTATTTCGACAGGTACACCTCTTGATTTCAACGCAAAATACAACCGTATCGTTTCGGACGAAGTCATGCTTTTTATTCCCTCAATCCATCTTTGATGGCTTACACAAAGCGGAATACCATAACTACTCAAGGAAAAATTTGTAACCACATAGCTAATATAGCCATCGCACTCTAAACATCTCATTAGAAAAAGTTTAATATTTCTAATTGAAATTTAACACAATTTAGTCTTCAACCATAAAGACTCATGTATTTTTTTAGACTTGTCCATCCCCAAAAAAGTATCTTTGTAAAAAACAAACCGATGCATTACCTAAAAATTATTGCAGCCACACTATTACTTGCAACTCTGCCGGCAGGCCAGGAGCCACTGCCCGCTGAAATAAAATTTGAAGGCAAGCAAAAGGAAGTTCTTAAATGGGATGACGCCGAAGGCAAACACCTGTTACTACTTACAGAAACCGGACCCCACACAAATAAAAAATTCAAGCATGATAGCGATGGTACCGATGCAGAACTTTTTGCCTACCATTACCTTTATGATGCATCTTCAAAAAAATATCTGCAAACCTGGAAGGTATACGACTATATAAACGACTGCATAGTAGACATGCGGGTAAACTTTGTACCCAAAGCCGCTACGCATACCGACCTCAACAAAAACGGCATACCCGAAATATGGGTGGTGTATCAGCTACAATGCACCGGAGATATAACACCGCCGGACATGAAGATAATTATGTACGAAGGCAATTCTAAATATGCCGTAAGAGGAAACCGAGGCCTTATTGTAGACAAAAAAGTACATGTAAAAGCCCATCATACATTTGATAAAGCCCTGAATACAGCCGACCCTGCCGTTAAAGACTTTGCAAACAAGTTGTGGAAAAAACACGAAGATTTTAAGTACGAATAGAACACGAATAACCTGATAATCCTTATGAGCAAAATAATGAAAATACTGGTAATGGTAGCCACTACCCTTACCTTGGGCTATATAGCAGGCACAGTAACGCAAACCAGTGTAACCACCTGGTACCCTACCCTGAACAAACCATCATTTACCCCGCCCAATGCGGTATTCCCTATTGCGTGGAGTACGCTGTATGTACTTATGGGTGTGGCAGCTGCACTGGTATGGGCACGTATTGATTTTGAAAAAGAGCTGGTTAAAAAAGGACTCACTTTTTTTGCCATACAATTCGCCCTGAACATGCTGTGGAGCTACCTGTTTTTTGGGCTTAAGAATCCTATGATAGCACTTATCGAAATCGTACTGCTGTGGCTTATGATTTACGAAACCTGGTTTGTTTTCCGAAAAATAGATAAAATTGCAGGGATGCTTATGGTACCTTACCTGCTGTGGGTTACCTATGCTACTGCACTAAACGGTGCCATCTGGTGGCTGAACAGGTAAGAAATTATATAGAAGTCAGAAATTAGAATGTAGAAGACGTCGCTTCTTACTCCTAATTTCTGACTTCTGAGCTTTCTATCCCAAAACCTTCGCCCGTATCTCAGCAAGCGACTGGTCTATAAGCAGCTTTCCATCACGGAATACCTCTTTTAGTTCTCCGGTATTTTCTTCGTCCCAGCTTACCTGGTCTATCAGCGTGTAGGTATTGTTTTCTTTTACAATCTTCATTAGCCCCTTAGCCGATTTCTTGGTACCATCATCAGTCACCGGGTCTTTAAATATTTCACGGCCTTCGCCGTTTACCTCGCCATAAGTAGCTTTCATGGCAAAGCCAAAGGTATCGCGGGTGTTGTACTGGTAGGTATAAGAGCCTATGCCCAAAACCACATTAGTACTGGCAAAGCCTTTTTGTTTAAGGCGTTCGCATATACGGGTAGCGCGGTCTACGTTAATGCTGTCGCCATATATGGCACCTATTTGCGGAATCAGTTCTTTGTAGCCTTTGCTGTTAGTGCTTCCGCCAAAGGTATCCCACAGCAGCTCTACTACACCTTTGCGTTCGGCTTCGGTAGTGCCGTTAGGGTTACCACAAAGTATGTCTACCGGGTCGCCGCTGTCGGGGCGAATAACCACTTTACCGTTGCGGGCGGCTATGGTATCTTTTAACCTTGGCAGGTAATCAGTAAGTACTTTCCATAAATCCCACGTGTCAGACACTATGCTTACAATCCCTTTAGGGTAAATATCGCAAATGAGCCTTTTAAAGGTTTCAAACTCGCCCTCGGTAGTACCCATGCACATTACCGAGTGTTCTGTAGCCGCTACTGAGCCACCTACCAGTTCGGTATCGCTATTGGCGTTGTAGTATTCTTCCAGGAAGTCTATTGCCGGAATGGTATCGGTACCGGTAAAGCTAAGCAGGTGGGCTGCCGCCGATGTTATTGCCGCATCGATTCCGCCCATGCCACGCATACTAAAATCGTGCCCTTGCCAACTTACAAATTCGGGTACGCTCGATGTTTCGGCGGCATAAGCATCCAGTAACGTACGGTAGCGTTTTGCCAGCGTAGCCGATGTGCATGGCAGCCATACCACAGCCGAAAGCAGGGTTTCGAAATAATTGGTTAACCAAAAAAACTCCGGCAATGTGTTGTACATAGTAAACATGGGTACGCGCATGGGTACGGCGGTGCCTTCGGGCAGGGCTTTAAATACCATAGGGATGTAACCCAAATCGTGCAATGCAGCTATATGGGCGGTACCCACGTTGTTTTCGCCCAGGTAGTTGTTTATACGGCGGGCATAGCGCGCCACCACCTCATCTTTAGGGCGGCTGAAAAAGCTGCGCTCAAATTCTTCGATAATGTATTTTTTAATGAAGTACTGTAACCCGAAGAATACTACTTCTTCTATACCCTCAATGCGCGATTTACGGGGTGTCCAGTTGCTGTATACAAGGGTGGTGTTATCTGGGTATTGGCGGCGGTGGTCGGTTTTATAACCATCGGTTAATAATAGCGGATTCATAATCTGTAGTTTTAAAGATTAATAAAAATGGTTGGTTGGTGTATACTTAGGTGGTTGATTTCTATTTTAAGGCATCTCTAACTTCCATAAGGGCAAACCCTAAAAGGTTAGGACCGCGCCATTCGGCAGGGTTGAGTGCTTTTTTACTGTCAGCAGCAAGGCCAATGCCCCAAATGTTGTCTACCGGGCTGGCTTCTACAATAACGCTGTTACCCGTAGAAAGCAGGAAAGACTTTAAATCTGCATTTTGACTGAACTTATGCAGGTTACCCTCTTTTACAATTTCGTAACGGTTTTCAAGCCAAGCCTCCTCATTGTAGTTTTGTACTTCGCGCCCCAGCTTTTTTGCTTCTACCGGTGAGGTACAAGCAAGTATTTTTTCAAGTGTTTCGCTGTCATTAAAAAGTTCGGCTTTCTTGGCCATCATCCAATGCTCTGCCGAAGGGTAGGTAATTCCGTTTATGGTAAAATCGGCTTCCCACCACTGGCTGAAACAACTTTTGGTAATGCTACCATCTTTAGACGGTTGGTGTCCCCAAAAGAACAGGTATTCGCGGGGTTCCTTGTTGTTTATCAGTTGGTCTATGGTATATTTCATGGTTGGTTATAATTGAATTTTAAACTGTTTTACAATATCATTTTCTTCCACATCCCGGAAAGAGTTGGTGGTAAATACTTTTTCAAACCTTCCGGCAAACACCTCAAAGCCTTTGCTGAAGATACCGTGACTTACCGCAAGGTACAGCTTGCCGGCGCCTTTGGCTTTTAAGGCATCGGCTATACCAGCAAAGGTGCCTCCGCCGTCGCAAATATCATCTACAATAAGTATGTCTGCACCGTTAAGGTCGTCTTCATACACCCTGAAGCCTGCCAGCCTGCCGGTAGTTACATCGCGGTGCTTGCCACATTCTACTACGTGGGCATTGCCCAGGTATTCGCTTAGTTTGTATATTTTTTTCAGGGCACCGGCATCGGGCGATGCTATGGTTACATTGCCTATTTCATCCATTACCTGTGCTATAAAACTATGGTTAGGCAGCACGGTTACATTGTTTAGTAATGCAGGAGCTACATCGCTGTGGGCGTCAAAAATAATAACTTCGGCAAAGCCAAGGCTGTTTATAATATCGGCATATACTTTTGCAGTAAGCGGTTCGCCGGGAATCATTACCCTGTCTTGCCTTGCACCGGGCATGTACGGAATAAAAAGACTTATGCTTTTTACTCCCATACGCCTCAGGGCATCGTTAGCTACGCAAACTTCGCCAAGGGCATTAAAGCTACTAAGCCTGTGGGTTATTATTATGTTTTGGTTTATATCAAAACCTTCTTCTATTTTTATGTGGGGCTCGCCGCCGTAAAACGTAAAGGTTTTGTGGGTAAGGCCTGTTTTGCCAAACGGGGTAAAAGCAGGGTCGAGGTTAAGACTTATCATAATTAAATTGGTTTGCGTTATTCTTACACAAATGTAAAAAGATAAAATTAACTTGCAAAATATTTTGCGTAATTTTTACACAAACTTTATTTCAAAATAAATACCCTCCTTGGTTAAGTCGTTGTATTTTTGTTTATTGAACTTAAAATACTTGCCCGGACGCCCACCTTTTTTTTCGGAAACCAGGTCGGTTTGTTCAATAAAACCGAAGCTCATAATCTTTTTTCGGAAGTTGCGGCGGTCTATTTCCTGTTGCGAAATAGTACAATACAGGTTTTCCAGGTCGGAAAACAAAAACAGTTCGGGTAGTAAATCAAAACCTACAGGCTGGTAGGTAAGCTTGGCGCGCAGGCGCTCTAATGCCGCTTGTACAATAAGGTTATGGTCAAAAGCCAGAGCAGGGATCTCATCAACGGCGCACCACTGTACTTTATCGGCATCGGTATCGGCCTTTACGGTTGTTTTAGATGCATCAATCAGCGCAAAATACGCTACCGATATTACACGGTTACGGGAGTCGCGGTGCACATCATCGCCAAACGTATACAGCTGCTCCATATAGTTTACGGTAACATTGGTTTCTTCCATAAGCTCGCGTTTTACGGCATCTATAAGGGGTTCATTGTCCTGGACCAGTCCTCCGGGCAAAGCCCAGTAAGGATCCTGCCCGTTAAATTTCTGCTGTATAAGCAGCACATAAAGTTTGCCTCCGGTGTAGCCGAATACTACGGCATCTACCGCTATACGGATGTTTTGCAGCACTGTTTTGCGTATTGATTACACAAAGATACTAAAAAAGGGACGAGCCGCCCTAAAGCAGCTCGTCCCAACCTAAAATTACAACTACGAATTAATTCTTGATCATAACAAACCAGTCCCACTCCTCCGGATTGCCAAAACCTACACTTGGCGTGTACAAGTACAGGTATACCTTGGTATCAGGATTTGCAAGACGGTAATTTTTTACAGCCTGCAGGTTGTCTATGGCGTTCCATATACCTGCATAATCTATGGTTTCGGGGTAATACGAAAACTCGTCGTACTGCACGGTTTCAAAACCTGAAGCATCAGGCTGCGCCACTTCATTTGCAATAGTAGTAAATGACGATGGCGCGTCAAATTGCTGTGGGTAGCTTATTTCGCCAAGCCCCATCCAGATGATATCACCGGCAAAAATAGGTTGCCCGGTTTCCTGATACGATAGCTTTATACTGCCAAAATCGCCCGCCGGATGGTATTCTGTACCTATAGTAAAGGTTTCCGCTTCAGAAAATTCCAGTTCTTTTCCGCCTTCAAAGGCATTGGTAAGCAGGTCTACTTTTAGTAACAGCAATTTATTTCCGTTAGAGGCACTGTTTTCTACCGGCTGAGTGTTGTCGCTGGCGCAGGACGCAAAAGCAATTGCTGCCATAAGAGTGATTAATTTCTTCATATTGATTGATGATTATTTATAATAAAGACGTTAAAAACCTGAAATGGTTGCTTTCAGGTTACAGAAAAAATACATTTTGCCCACTCATCCCCTATTTTGCACCTTTTAAGCATCTAATAATTTAACATATAGCAGCATCTGTATATCTTTGTCAAAAAGTTAAATATTACAGCTGCCACGCAACCAACACAGGGTAAGCTGCATCTTAGTAATGTTAATTAATGATCAATGTTATGAACTTAAAATTCTTCTCCAGGATGTTGCTGGGTATAGCTGTGGCCTTACTGGCTACATCGTGCCTTAATGATGACGACAATTACTATAACCCTTACCCTAACGTAGCGTATGGTGTTATTGTAAATGCAAGCCCTGAAAGTGGCGACCTGTTCTTTTTTGCCGACCAAAACCAGATAAATAATAATGCGCTAAACTACAGTGACGCAGCCGGATATTATAACTTCTATACCGGAAGCCGTGTACTTAGTTTAAAAAACAGTGCTGGCGAAACCCTGTCTACAGACGACATTACCCTAAACAACGGTGATTTTTTTAGTGCCTTTGCCGTAAACACATTTGAAAATGTAGAGCTGGTTACTTACCGCGACTCATTAGAGTACCCTGCTTCGGGCACGGCTAACGTAAGGTTTATTAACCTGGCCCCGGATGCGGCATCGGTAGACATTAGCGGCACTACCGCTACCTTTGCAACAGGCGTAGACTTTAAAGAAGCTACAGATTTTATGAGCGTAGCATCGGGTACTTACGACATTACCTTTAAAGACAGTGCTTCGGGCGAAACCATATACACTGCTACTGCCCTTGATTTTGCAAACGGCGGCATATACACGGTGTATACCCAGGGATTTGTTTCTCCTGCTGCCAGCAGTAACGACACCTTTACGGTAAAAAAACTCCGCAACTATTAAACCTATATTATAAAGGTTATTATCACTATTCTATTTTCAGGCTGCCCAAAAGGCAGCCTGCTTTGTTTTACGCCTGCCCAAAGATTACAGCATCAGTACCGTTTAGGCATTGATTTGTCCCGCCCATCTTTATTTTGCTATTAACAGAGGACTAAGCTCTTAAATTTGAGTAACGTAAAAATGAAAAGCCATGAAAAACTTAGCCATGAAAACCGTATACCTTATAGCAATAGCATTAGCACTCCCATCATGTGCTCCTACACATACTGTAGTTGTAGCGCCCCGCAGGCCTCCCCGCGCAGTGGTAGTGCGCAGGCCGGCACCTGTGGTGGTTAGGCCCGTAACCGTAGTAAGAGTACCATAGCAAAAAAGAAAAATTCTATTAGTTTGTGTTAAGTTAAGTTCGGCCGGCAAGTTATCCTTGCCGGCTTTTAAAACAGAAAAGCGAATAGGTTATCTATTCGCTTTTCTGTTTTTATTATTTCTGCCTGAAGTAAACATCAATAGGCACTCCGCTAAAGTTGAAATGATCCCTAAGCTGGTTTTCTATATAGCGCCTGTACGGGTCTTTTACGTACTGCGGCAGGTTACAGAAAAACACAAACTGTGGCATAGGCGTAGGCAGCTGCATACAGTACTTTATTTTTATGTACTTTCCTTTTAGTGCCGGTGGCGGGTTGTTTTCTATAATAGGCAGCATTAGCTCGTTCAGCTTGCTGGTAGCTATACGCTGCTTGCGGTTTTCATAAACTTCTACTGCTGTTTCCAGTGCTTTTAGCAAACGCTGCTTAGTTAGTGCCGATATAAACAGGATAGGCACATCGGTAAACGGTTGTAGCTCCTCGCGTATCTTTCTTTCGTAATCACGGGTAGTCATGGTATCTTTTTCTACAAGATCCCATTTGTTTACCAGGATAACCACACCCTTACGGTTTTTTTCAGCCAGCCAAAAAATACTTTGGTCCTGCCCTTCAAATCCGCGTGTAGCATCAATAACCAGCAATATAATATCGCTGTGCTCTATAGCACGTACTGATCGCATAACGCTGTAAAACTCCAGATCTTCCTTAACCTTGGCCTTACGGCGGATACCCGCAGTATCTACAAGGTTAAATTTAAACCCGAAACGGTTGTAAGTTGTATCTATAGCATCGCGGGTAGTACCTGCAATATCAGTTACCACAAAACGATCTTCGCCAATAAGCGCGTTTATAAACGACGATTTACCTGCATTTGGCCTACCCACCACAGCAAAACGCGGCAGTACCTCAGCATTTTCGTCTACCGGTTGCGGATCGGGTAATGCTTCAATAATAGCATCAAGCAGTTCGCCTGTACCACTACCGCTGGCACTCGAAATGGTGTAATAATCACCTAGGCCCAGGTTATAAAACTCAAACGCGTCTTTTTCGCGCATGGCGTTATCTACCTTGTTTATGGCAAGGATAACCGGTTTGGTTACCTTACGCAACAGCTTAGCAACCTCTTCATCCATAGGTGTAATACCCTCTTCCACATCGGTTACAAAAACTATTACATCGGCCTCATCAAGGGCAAGCTCCACCTGACGGCGGATTTCGCCTTCAAAAATATCGTCGCTTCCTTTTACATATCCTCCTGTATCTATAACAGAAAACTCCTTTCCGTTCCATTCGCTCTTGCCGTAATTACGGTCGCGCGTAACACCGCTCACAGAGTCGACAATAGCCTCCCTGCGCTGTATCAAACGGTTAAAAAAGGTAGACTTCCCTACATTCGGCCTTCCCACTATGGCTACGATATTATTCATCAGCTTGTTTTAATTTTTTGCAAAAGTAGTCATTTTGTTTAAAGTTTCAGGTTTCAGGTTTAAAGTTCTGAGTGGCAACCTGAAACTTTAAACCTGAAACTAACACAAACTATTTTTGGTTATACCCAAACCTCCTTAACTGGAAGTTATTGCTCCTCCAGTCCTTGTTTACCTTAACAAACATTTGCAGGTGTATTTGTTTCCCGAAGAATTTCTCAAGATCTTCCCGGGCTTGTATGCCTACTTTTTTTAGTGCCGAACCCTTGTGGCCTATGATGATGCCCTTTTGGGTATCGCGTTCCACCATAATCACGGCACGGATACGGATGATTTCATCTTCTTCCAAAAACTCCTCGGTTTCTATTTCTACCGCATACGGAATTTCCTTATCGTAGTTCAGCAGTATTTTTTCGCGAATGGTTTCGTTTACAAAAAAACGTTCGGGTTTATCGGTAAGTGCATCTTTAGGGTAATACGGCGGTGATTCCGGCAACAACTCTAATATCCTGTTAAATACATTCTGCACATTAAAGTTCTCCAGGGCGCTTAAAGGGTAAATTTCGGCATTAGGCACTTTCTCTGTCCATAGTGCTACCTGCTCCTCAAGCTGCTCCTGGCTGCTTTTATCTATCTTGTTTAAAAGCAACAGTACCGGAACTTTGGCATTGACAATCTTTTTAAAGAATGCCTCATCCTTAAGCTCTTTCTCTCCGGTTTCCACCATGTAGATTAACACATCGGCATCTTCAAAAGCAGTTTTTACAAAGTCCATCATGTTACTTTGCATCTCGTACGCCGGCTTTATAATACCCGGGGTATCGCTCAGCACCATCTGAAAATCCTCCCCGTTTACTATACCCAGTATACGGTGGCGCGTGGTTTGTGCCTTACTGGTAATGATAGAAAGGCGTTCGCCCACAAACGCATTCATAAGCGTACTTTTACCCACATTAGGGTTGCCTATTATATTTACAAATCCTGCTTTATGTGCCATAACAGTATATTTTTTTAATAAAAAAGGGCTGCCCCTTTTTCAGGACAGCCCTTTTCCATTTCGACTGTAGCGAAGCGAAATGGAGAAATCCCGCATCAAGAAAATAACAGAGATTTCTCGACTCCACTGCGTTCCGCTCGAAATGGAACTCTAAATCAGTCCCTTTATATTACAGGGACAAAGGTATTGTTATTTATCGGGAAAGGCAATCTTAAATATCTACTCCCTTATTTAAAAGAACTACAGCTCTTTACAAGATATGGAAATGAAGAGTAGGTATTTATGTATTTTTTATCACTTTGACCCGGCACCCCAGTGCCTACAGTAATTTTACGTAATCCATTGGCATTTGTGGTTTTATAAACAAACAACAGCGTATCTCCTTTACCTAAATCCAAAGACGAAATCTGAACTAATCCCTGTTTGCTAATGCGTTTCACAGATTGGTGCCTACATTCGCTCAAAATATCATTTTGGACAACAAAAGCTACCGTATCTTTTTCTATTTTTCCAAAAAACACTGTATAGTCTTTATAGCAGGTGTGCTTAAAAATTTCAGCAAATCCTTCCTGAATAGGAGTCTTTTTAAACCCCACCATAAAAAACATAAAAAAGACAATCAAGAATATCTTCTTCATAACCCTAAACCCCAAACATAGCGTTATTTTCCATGGCTTTAATAAGCGGTGCAGTATCTTTTAGCAGCACAGGGTTACAAAAAGCAGCCGTATGGCGCTCGTGGTGGGTGTCGCTCCCTGCAAAGTCTATCATGCCTTCATCAAGCAGTTTCTGGGCAATATCGCACACGTGTTTACCATAGTAGCCCGTAACCGAAAGCAGGTTTACCTGAAACTTACATCCGGCTTTTTTCAGCTTGGCATACTCTTCCTGCTTAAAGTGGTAAAACAGGTATCGTTCCGGGTGTGCCAGTATGGGCTGGTACCCTTTAAGCTGCATTTGGTATATCGCCTCATAAAGCTGCAATGGCGCAGCCAGGTAGCTCATTTCTACCAGTACATAATCGCCTTTTATGGCAAGCAGCGGCTCCTGGTCTATCCTTTTCAGGAACACATCGTCTATAAGATATTCGGCAGCGGCCTTAAAAGGTTCGTGCATACCGTTAAGCCTCAGATACTCCTTGTGTTTATCTTCTGTGGCAAGAATGCCGTCGCGCGTGTTGTTCCACACCCCTGTAAGCACGTGCGGAGTGGTTACAAACTGGCTGAAACCATATTCTTTAAGGGAATTGATAAGCGACAACGAGTCGGCCTCGTCCTTAGCGCCATCGTCTATGCCCGGCAGCAGGTGCGAGTGTATATCTACATACCCCTGAGGGATAAGGCTGGCCAGCGTGGCCGTACTTTTTTTCTTGAAGAAGGAAAACAAAGGCTTATAGTTTAGTGGTGACTCTACAAAAATAATGAAAACCACGAATGGGCAATGCCTTAACCCGTAATTTTCCCTTTGCGGGAAAACAGCCTGTGTTGCGGGTACAACTCACGCAGCAGCAACACTACCACCGTCACTAATAACGGGAGCACCAAAAGCAGGTGCGGCTTATTTAGCATAAACAATAAATACACTGCCGAACAGCCCAAAATAGCAAAAGCCGTTTTGCGCAATGCAGCAGGCTTGTGTGCAAAACTAAAATACAGCAACACTAAAAACAGCGGATTTACCAGCAGCGCATTGTAGTTCCAGGTTACCTCGGTATGGAAAGAATACAGCCCTACAAAGCAGAACACAACGCCCACCAACCCAAAAAGCGCATACAGCACCCTGCGCAAGAAAATGTATTTAGACAAAACAATCAAAACTACACAGGCAAGTGCGAAAGTGTAGATATTATTCCACCATGACATTTGTAGTTGTTGTGTGCTTTTAAAAACCGTTTCTGTAGGCTCGGCCAGTGCCTTACCGTTTTTTAATGTGGTATTGTTTACACCCTGTAGTAATTGCTCCGGTAAAAAAAGCTTGTGCAGTTTGTTATCTGTTTTTATCCCAAACATAAGGTTAATACCCAAGCTTTCGTAAAAGCTGTAATGCAGCCTTTCGCATACTATTTTACGATAGGTTTTGCCTTCGTCAGTATTTTTTGTGGATATTTTTTGAGGCAGGTTATGCTCTAAAACATCGCTGACCATGGTAGTACAGTTGCGGTCGAAATACTTATAGGTATAATATTTTTTATCCGAATTCAGTGCCTGTGCCAGCTCGTCTATAACCTGTTGTTTTTGTTGCTGGCTAAGGTTCAGCTTTTGCTCAAAAACATCACGGTTAAAGTATTCGTAAGTATATACAAAATCATTGTATGAAGCTGCCGATACAAAATACTGCAAATCTCCTTTTACAAATTTCAGGTAAAAATTTGGCGTACTAAAATCGAACGTGCCGTAGTTAAACACCACATCAAGTCCCGTTGCAGGATCGGCCACACGTATGGCAGTATGCCCAAAAACCGAGTACAACTCCTGCCCCGGCCCACAGGTAAGCAACGATACAAAAGCTTTGTCTGACAATTGCTGGGCGCGGGTAATTATCGGCAATACCAGTAGTAACATTAGTACCGGGAACCGCAATTTTAACAATGTACGCATGATGATTGTGATGTTGTATTTAGTGCCTAAAGATACCCAAATCTACCTTAACGGAAAAAATATTTGAGTACAGGGCTGCACTTTGGTCACCCAGGTCGGTAAGGGCGTAATCTATTTCTATACCGCGGTATTTAAACCCTAACCCCATATTGGGCTGAAAAGTAAGGCGCTGGCTGTTATCCAGTTGCTGCTCGTTTTGGAAATTACCTACACCCAACCTTAAAAAAGCCATATCCAGGTAACCAAACTCAAAACCCATAGCAGGGTCTATACTTACAAAATCCAGGTTTACAATATCGTTGGTCTTGGCAAACTGCATATTAAGGTTTACTGCTGCCAAAAGGCTGTAATCACCATGAAACTCAAATTTCTTTGAAGCTCCCAGTTGTGCCTTAGGCAAAGTAATTTCTGTAGTTTCAGGCAATTCCTGGTTTTGTCCGGCCACGGCTCCGCTTACTTTGGCATACTCGTCTTCGTCTATTGCCCAAACGTTGTATGTTGTGGTTATATCGCGCAGCATAAAGCCCAGTTTCCAGTCGTTTTTGGTTTGGTACTGCATCCCGAAGTCGAAACCAAACCCCCATGAATTGGCAAACTTACCGATGATGCGGCGTATTACCTTAGCATTAAAGCCATAGGTAAAACCATCCAGGGGTGCCTTACGCGCATAGCTTAGCGTAAATCCGTAATCAGCAGTAGAGAAAAGGCTGATGCGGTTATAATCTATATTACCCTGGTCGTCTATCAGCTGGGTGGTGTTCATAATATCATCTACCCCAAAACGGATAACCGATATTCCCAGTGCGCTCCTGTCGTCTATATTCATAGCATAGGCAGCATAGTCATACTGCGCTATATTAGCAAAATAACTGGCGTGCATAAGAGATGCCTCACTATCGGCTACAGCCATAAGGCCGGCCGGATTCCAGTAACCCGAATTTACATCGGCAGTACTGGCCGTTACGGCATTGCTCATACCCAGCGCAGCGGCATCTACCCCTATGCTCATAAACTCGTTAGAGTATTTACGGGTGGTTTGCGCTGTGGCACTTAAGGCTACAAATAAAGTTATGACAGACAGTAATTTTCCCAACACGGTTATTTTGTGCAAATATGACATAAAAATCTCAATTACTAAACTCCGTTTCTATTAACTTTATTGTATTACATTTGCGTATAAATTTTAAGACATGTCTGTAAAGAAACACATTCCTAATTTCATTACCCTGCTTAACCTTGCTTCGGGGCTTATTGCTCTTATTTATGCTTTCGACACTAACTGGCTTATGGCCTTTTTCTGGGTATGCCTGGGTATTTTCTTTGATTTTTGGGACGGATTCTTTGCACGAGCACTTAAGGTTTCAAGCCCTATAGGCTTACAGCTCGATTCACTTGCCGATATGGTAACCAGTGGTGTAGTACCGGGCCTTGCTATTTTCCAGATGCTTGCCGGCATTGTAGATATGCAGGAAGAATTTAACCTGGAAGGCGGTAATTTTTACCTTGGGCTACTGCCATACGCGGGTTTCCTAATAACCCTGGGGTCGGCTTACAGGCTGGCTAAATTTAATGTAGACACCCGCCAAACCGATTCTTTTATAGGTTTACCTACTCCTGCTAACTCGCTACTTATCATGAGCCTGCCGGTAATACAAGCTAACAGCGACGGCACTGGATTTGTATTTGAAATGCTAAGCAGTCCTTATGTACTTGTAGGCATAAGCCTTGTAAGCGCATTTTTGCTAAACTCGGGCATACCGTTGTTTTCGCTAAAGCTGAAATACTTTAACTGGGAGACTAACAAAGTTCAGGTTATTTTCCTTGTACTATCGGTGCTACTAATGTTTACCCTGCAATATGCAGCTATACCGCTAATCATTATACTGTACATACTGCTTTCGGTACTTACCCGAAACATTTGGCATAAAGCATAACACACTTATATGGCAGCCTCAAAACGCACACCTGTAACCCCGGTGAAGCGCACCACTACGCGTACTGTAAAAACAGCTACGCAGGCTAAACGCAGGCCTGCCAAAAACAAAAAGAAAGTACTTACCCCTGTAAGCATCCTAAAATATTCGGTATACATGCTGTTATTGTGTTTTGCAGTAACAGGGTTATACCGTTTCAGGCACGGCTTTATGGCCTACCTGGGTTTTAACAAGATAAACAACAAACCTGTTACTGTTTTTACCAAAGAAGAACGCAAGATAGCCGACCTGCGCATTTACGAAATTGTAAGCCGACATAAAGACCGTATTTTTGGGTTTGATGTATCGCATTACCAGGGCGAAATAAACTGGGACAGCATAGAACGCAGTAAAGGCGATTTTCCGCTTGATTTTGTTTTTATACGTGCTACAGCCGGAAACAACGGTGCCGACAGCCAGTTTAAACGCAACTGGAAAAATGCCAAGCGCACCGGTTTTATTCGTGGAGCGTACCACTACTACCGCCCCGATGAAAACTCCGTAAAACAGGCCGATAACTTTATAACCCACGTAGCACTGCGCAAAGGCGACCTGCCTCCGGTACTGGACATAGAAAAAATACCCAACGGACAAAGCATGGACAGCCTGAAAAGCGGACTTAAACGCTGGCTGGATAAAGTAGAGGAACACTATGGTGTAAAGCCTATTATATATAGTGGAGAAAGCTTTTACACCGATTTTTTAAAAACCGAATTCAAGGGTTACAAGCTTTGGATAGCTAATTACAGCTTTTTTAACGATGATATACGGAAGGAATGGGATTTCTGGCAATTTACTGATAAGGCCGCTATACTGGGCATAGAAGGCAAAGTAGATGCTAATATCTATAACGGCAGCAAGAAAGATTTAAAAGGTTGTTGTATACAATAGTTTTCTGATACGAATATTTAAAAACCACCCCGCCCTACGGGCACCCCTCCGAAGGAGGGAAATAGTGACACCCCAAACAGCAGAGTGGCATTTCCCTACCCTGGAATGGTGGCTGAAAGCCGGGGTGGTAACGTATTTCTACAACGCTTTTTCAAAGCACACACTATTCTCTACACCCGCATACTGCCCGTAGTTGGGTATCCGGCTGTAGCCACACTTCTTATACAAGGCTATTGCTTCGGGTTGTTTGAGGCCGGTTTCCAGCATGCATTTGGTATAACCTAGTTCGGCAGCCCACTGTTCCAGTCCGGCAAGGACCTCTGCCGCAATACCCTTTCCCCTGTGTTCCGGCAGTGTATACATACGCTTTACTTCCATAACATCTTGGCTGAGTTCTTTTATGGCGCCACAACCTACGGGCATATCACCATCGTAAGCCACGATTACATGCTTAATTGTGGTGATCTTGTTAAACTGGTGGTAAAAGACGTGTTCATCGCCATCACGGATGGCAAGGTCGGCATCCAGCAATTGTACCAATGGCATAAAATCAGGGTCGGTAGAATCGGTACGTTTCAGGGTGAGCATATGGTATCAAATTACGTTACAAGTTCTTATTTTATATATTCAGCACGTTTTACTTCTTTCCAGGATGAGTCGCGCAATTTCAGTTCTTCTAAAAAACCACTACGATGAAACGCACCGTATAATATAACAATTTTATCGCCTGAATTACCGGCTACCTTATCTGCCAAGTACTTGTTACGCAGGGTAAGCATCAGGTAATCCCGGTCTGATGACGATACTTTTTTTCCTTTATACTTATTCGTAAATGAGGCTGTTTTATCGTAGTCATCAAGTATTAATTTGCCTTTATCGGCCTCATATCTATCAATTAAAGAATCTATATAATAATCAGCGCGAATGTCTTTTTCAATATCAATACCCGTATTCTTGGGCGACTGGTGTACCACACCTTTTATCTGGTACTTTTTCATGTCCTTGTTATTCGCATCAAGGTAATTGCTCATGTTAAAGCCCAGCACTTTGCGAAGCTTACGCTTGTAAGTGTCCTGCTCAAGGCTGTCTATATCCTTAGGCCAGCGCACACCCTCATAGAAAAACACATAGCCCTCATTGCGCAGCGAATCGTTAAACTGCTTCACCTCATCATAAAACTCAGGTTTATTGATGTGGATCATGGGGATGAAAATTACTTTCCGGTTACCGTTTGTGAAATAATGCGGATTATTATGCTTAAACATAGACACCGCCACTTTTGTAATCATTTTTCCGCAGGAGACCAGCAATAAAAAGCATAAAAACACAAAAAGAATACGTAATCTTCGTTTCATATTATTGGTTAAAATCGAAATCGAAATCAAGCTGGCTTTTCTCCTCCTCGCTCATTCCCCATTTTTCCTGGAGATCACCATTTATAAGGCACATTTTTACGTTCACCCCTTTTGATTGAGCAGTTTTAATAAGCTCCACCCAATCAAATGACTTATCGCGATTAAGCTTGCCAACATAGGTAGCCCATGTAATGAGCACATATCCATCGTAACCGGTAACTTCAGTTGGTTTACCATTATATGATGAAAGCTTTCCAAACATCTTCTCTAAGGTAAACTCCTTGTCTGAAGGCTCAGTATTCAGGCTTTTAAGGTCTTCTATAAAGCTTCCTACTTTTGCATTACAGTCTGATGCTGTTTTCTTATAGTTTACATATTCTCCTTTTGCATTAAAAAAATAAGCATTCGGCATACCTATACTTAACACGTCCTGCCATGCTTTTAAATCCTTTGTGTATAATAATCCGGTAGTATCTATATCTTTCTTAAGCAGGTATTTTTTTATCTTCTCCTCGGTAACAAACGATGGATTTTTAATTCCATATAATTTTACTAAAAGTGGTTTGCAGCCAAAAGCACATAAAACAGAAAGCAAAAGAACAAATTTCTTCATCATTTTAAAGTTTGTAAATTAGTGGTATAGTTTGATTTAAATAAAAAAAAGCCGGAAACAACGTTCCGGCTACAATATATAAAAACTTTACAATAATTACCAGCTGCCACCGGCACCGCCGCCGCTAAAGCCGCCGCCGCCAAAACCTCCTTTAAATCCTCTCTTACCACCGGTTTTAATAGAGGGAAATTTCCAGCTTTTATGTTTACCTCCTTTACCAATTGAAACATACTTGGTGTCGGGTAAAAAACGTGTAAGCCATGCGAATAATAGCAGTCCAAAAAAAAGCCCAGAAATGAGCAAGACAATCCACATTAACACAACCCAAGGGTTTTTATTGTTTTTCCACCACTGCACATCTTCTATACCTGCCTTAAACTTACCATTAAGTGCTTTAAAAATGGCATCGGTTCCATTATCTAAACCAAAATAATAGCGTTCGGTCTTAAAATCAGGCAGCATATAGTCCCTGATAATTTGTCCTGTTATCCCTGCGGTAAGTCTGCCTTGTACGCCGTAGCCTGTAGCTATATACATTTCGCGGTCTTCTTTGCTAACCAATATAAAAACACCATTATCCTTATCTGCCTGCCCAATACCCCATTTTTGTGCCCATAAAGGTGCTACATGCTCTGCGCTGTCGCCCTTAAGATTTTTTACAGTAGCAATTACTATTTGGGTCGAAGTGGTATCGGCATAGTTAAGCAGTTTGGTTTCCAGTGAATATCTTTCGATGGAATCCAGCATTTCGGCATAGTCATACAAACTGGTTTGATGTTCAGGAATATTGGGAATATCAAACTGTGCAAAACCGGTTAACGGAGCCAATAAAAGGCTGAAATAAACTAAAAAGTACTGTATTGGTTTCATTGGTAAAAAATTAGAAAGCCGAAAGCGTAAACTTCCGGCTGCAATATAATATAAAAAAATTTTAAGCTAAGCTACCAGCTGCCACCGGCACCACCGCCACTAAAGCCGCCGCCGCCAAAACCGCCGCCGAAGCCGCCGCCACCACTCCAGCCACCGGAACTGCCTCCGCTCCATCCGGAACCTCCGCGGCTACCACGCCCAAGGCTGCTGAGTATGAGTATATCGGTAAGATCGGGGCCACCAAAGCCGCGATTGCCGCCACTGCCACCTCCCCTGTTACGGAATACAATGGCCAGGATAATAATAATGAGGATAATTATAAAAGGAATAAATCCTAAAAACCCTCCATCTCCAGATTGCTTACGCTCTCCCTTAAATTTTCCGTTTAGTGCTTTAAAAATAGCATCGGTACCTTTATCAATTCCACTATAATAATCGCCTGTCTTAAACTCAGGAACAATATACTGCCTTATAATGGTTCCTACCTGCCCAGCAGTAAGCCTGCCCTGTACGCCATAACCGGTAGCTATATACATATCGCGGTCATCTCGGCTTACAAGAATAAAAATACCGTTGTCTTTATCCTTTTGCCCTATACCCCAGGTCTGTGCCCATTCGGGTGCTACGCGCTCGGCGCTGTCTCCTTTAAGGTCTGTAACTGTGGCTACAACTATCTGCGTAGAGGTAGTATCAGAATAGCGCACCAGTTTTTCTTCCAGTTGTGTTTTTTCTGTAGCCGAAAACAGGCTTGCATAATCATAAACACTGGTTTGAAAATCGGGCTTTTCTGGAATTGTAAATTGTGCATATCCTGTGTGACAAACCGCACAAATCACCACAAACAGCAATATAAAATGTAATAGTTTTTTCATTATGCTCTAGATATACTGTCCGGAAGTTCATTTTTATCATCGCCGGAGTATGGAAAATAACTCTTAAGACGTTCGCCGGCAAGCAATACACCTTCAACCAGCCCCTGCTTAAACCGCTGTTGTTTAAAGTGGCTAATGATAAGTTCTTTTGTAGCATTCCAAAAATCCGGCTCCACAACCTTATCTATACCTTCATCGCCTACTATGGCAAAAGAGCGGTCTTTTACACCTACATAAAAAAGTACCCCGTTACGGGCTGCAGTTTCGTGCATATTTAAAAACTGAAAAACCTCCTGTGCCCTTTCGAGTGGAGGTTTTTCTGATGTGTTTTCTATATGCACCCTTATTTCTCCGCTTGTATTACTTTCAGCCTGCTGAATTGCTTCAACAACTGCTTTTTCATCTTCTGCAGATAAAAAAAATTCAGAGGATGCCATAAATTTACTTTTTATCAAAGTTAAAGTTTACGTCTACCGGCTTGTCTGCACCTTCTACAGCATTAAAGTAAGGTTTTTCTTTGTATTCACTCAAAAACATTGAGTTAGGAAAACGCAGTACGTAAGTGTTATAAATTTTTACGGCATCATTAAAACGCACCCTTGCAGTACGGATTTCATTCTCGGTAGAAGCCAGCTCATCCTGTAATTTAAGGAAGTTTTCGTTAGCCTTCAGTTCTGGATAATTCTCCACACTCACTAATAGCCTTGATAGTGATGAAGAAACACCGCTCTGCGCTTTGTTAAACGCTTCAAGCTGTTCCGGGGTTACATTAGAAGGGTCTATAGTTACCGAAGTTGCCTTTGCCCTTGCTTCTATTACGGCAGTAAGTGTGCTTTTTTCAAAATCAGCAGCACCCTGTACTGTTTTCACAAGGTTGCCTATAAGGTCATTTCTGCGCTGGTAGTCGGCTTCAACTTCACCCCAAGCAGAGCCCACGCCCTGATTTTTTTCCATTGCACCATTTTTAATGCCCATTACCCAAAAGAAACCTATTGCTATAATGGCAACAATTACAATAACCGGTATTAACCACTTTTTCATTTTTGATTGTTTTTTATTAAAGTTCGTTTTTAATGTTGATTAACTGTGTTTTTATCAATTCTAATTTACGGATAATTTCGTATTTATCCATAGTCTTTTTCTGACCTTCTTTTAAATGCACCTTGGCACCGTCCAGCGTAAAGCCACGTTCTTTTACCAGATGGTAAATCAGTTGAAGGTTCTTTACATCTTCGGGCGTAAACATACGGTTACCCTTCGCGTTCTTTTTGGGCTTAAGGATATCAAACTCCTTATCCCAAAAGCGGATGAGCGACGCGTTTACGTCGAAGGCCTTGGCAAGTTCGCCAATACTATAGTAGCGTTTTTCCGGCAGGTCTATATGCATCAGTCAAGCGATTGGTTTTCCTGGTTAGCTAATTTAGCAATTAATACGTACTCTTTGGCAGAAATATTTCCGTAGTAGAAATTAAGCGGATTTACCACTGTGCCGTTTTTGTGCACTTCATAATGCAAGTGCGGGGCTTCGCTTCGGCCGGTACTGCCCACATAGCCTATAATATCGCCACGTTTTACACGCTGCCCTGCCTTAACGGCAAATTTACTCATGTGCCCGTAAAGCGTTTGGTAGCCATAACCGTGATTTATTACTACACGGTTACCGTAGCCCGACATTTTATTATCTGCTGCCGAAACCACGCCATCGCCGGTGGCATAGATTACGGTACCGCTGCGGGCACTGAAGTCCATACCCGCGTGAAACTTACGCACCTTTGTAAACGGATCGCTCCTGTACCCAAACCCTGATGCCATTTGGCGTAGGTCTTCGTTCTTTACAGGCTGTATGGCTGGTATGGCGCTCAGTAGTTTCTCTTTATCTTTTGCCAGCTTTGCTATTTCATCAAGGCTTTTGCTTTGTATGACAATTTCCTTGCTCAGCACATCAATACGCTTTGTAGTATTCTTTACCAGGTCGCTGTTGTTATAGCCTTCCAGTTCCTTGTATCGGTTTACACCGCCAAAGCCTGCTTTGCGTTGCTCCTCAGGTATGGGAGTTGCATTAAAGTAGGTACGGTACAGGTTATTATCACGCTCCTCCACATTACCCAGGGCTTCTTCCATAAGGGCTGCCTTGCGGTTAAGGAGTTCGTATTGCAACTTCATGTTATCTATTTCGCGGGTAAGCAACCTGTCTTTCGGGGTCTCGAAAAACGGCGTATTCAGCAGCACCACAAAACATAAAAACCCGAATAGCGCCGAAGCAGCCACAAACAGTAGCGCCACGCCTATCTTCTTACCTTTCTTGGTCTTTATCTTATGGAAGGCCAGTTTTTCGGGGTCGTAATAATATTTTACCTTCGCCATGTGGTTAAATTATTCTATTTTTGCACCTTAACGGAAAAAACCGTGCCATAAGGTACTTTGCTTAACGAGCAAATGTAAGAAATGTTACGGTTATGCGCTACTTATTTAGTAACACAGCCGTTTTACAATGTTTAAAAGCTAAAAAAACAAACTTTCATACGAGCATGAAATCCCAGGATATCAGGAAACAATTCCTGCAATTTTTTGAAGAAAGAGGCCACCTTATAGTGCCTTCTGCACCCATAGTTACCAAAGACGACCCTACCCTTATGTTTAATAACAGCGGTATGGCACAGTTTAAAGAATTCTTTCTTGGTAACGGTACGCCAAAAAGCAAGCGTATAGCCGACACCCAAAAGTGTCTTCGCGTAAGCGGTAAGCATAACGACTTAGAGGATGTAGGTTTTGACACCTACCACCACACCATGTTTGAGATGCTGGGCAACTGGAGCTTTGGCGATTACTTTAAAAAAGAAGCCATTAACTGGGCATGGCAACTGCTTACCGAAGTATACAAAATACCTAAGGATATACTGTACGTTTCGGTTTTTGAGGGTAACCCTGAAGAAAACGTACCGTTTGACCAGGAAGCTTGGGACATCTGGAAAGAACTGATAGATGAAGACCGCATTATCCTTGGTAACAAAAAAGACAACTTCTGGGAAATGGGCGACCAGGGACCTTGCGGTCCTTGTAGCGAAATCCACGTAGACATACGTTCTGCAGAAGAGAAAGCGCTGGTATCGGGCAAGAGCCTTGTAAACGCCGACCACCCGCAGGTTGTTGAAATATGGAACAACGTATTTATGGAGTTTAACCGCAAGGCCGATAAGAGCCTGGAGAAACTTCCTGCACAGCACGTAGATACCGGTATGGGCTTTGAGCGCCTGTGCATGGTACTACAGGGTGTACAGAGTAACTACGACACGGATGTATTTACCCCGCTTATCAGCAAAATAGAAACGCTTACCGGCGCAACCTATACTGCTAAAAACGCCACTCCTGAACAGGAAAAAGTAAACATAGCCATTCGTGTAGTGGCAGACCACGTGCGTGCGGTGGCGTTTGCCATTGCCGACGGGCAGTTGCCAAGCAACGGTGGCGCAGGTTACGTTATCCGCAGGATATTACGTCGTGCTATTCGTTATGCATTTACCTTCCTTAATAAGAAAGAGCCATTTATTTATGAGCTTGTAGCTGTACTTGCTGCCCAGATGGGCGAATTCTTCCCGGAAATAAAAGCACAGCAAACGCTTGTTACGAATGTTATCCGTGAGGAGGAAGCATCATTCCTGCGCACGCTGGACCAAGGGCTTCAGTTACTAGACAACGTAGTAGCTGAAACTAAAGGCACTGAGGTTAGCGGTGCTAAGGCATTTGAACTGTACGACACTTTCGGTTTCCCGGAAGACCTTACAGCGCTTATCCTTAAAGAAAAAGGGTATACCTACGACAAGCCGGGCTTTGATGCCGAACTGCAAAAACAAAAGGAACGCAGCCGTGGCGCTAACGAAGTAGCCAAAGACGACTGGGTTACGCTTGTGGAAGGCAATACCGAAAGCTTTGTGGGTTACGACCAACTGGAGAACGAAGTTAAAATAACACGCTACCGTAAAATCGATTCTAAGAAAGACGGTGTGCTGTACCAGATAGTGCTTGATGCTACGCCTTTCTATCCGGAAGGTGGTGGCCAGGTAGGTGATAAAGGTGTACTGCAATCGGCTAACGAGAGCATTGAAGTTCTTGACACTAAAAAGGAAAACAACCTTATACTGCATATAACCAAGTCGCTTCCGGAAAACGTAAACGGCAGCTTTATAGCTAAAGTAAACGCTACCCTACGCGCCGAAAGCCAAAGCAACCACACGGCTACGCACTTACTGCACCAAGCATTGCGCAGCATCCTGGGTACGCACGTGGAGCAAAAAGGTTCGCTTGTAAGTCCGGGTTACCTTCGTTTCGACTTTTCGCATTTTGCAAAAGTAAGCGAAACCGAGCTTGCCGAAGTAGAACAGTTTGTAAATGCCCGCATACAGGAGCACCTGCCTCTTGTAGAGCGCAGGAGCATCCCGTTTAATCAAGCGGTTGAAGAAGGTGCTATGGCACTGTTCGGAGAAAAGTATGGCGATAATGTACGCGCCATTAAATTTGGCGATAGCATGGAACTTTGCGGTGGTACACACGTAAAGAACACAGCCGATATATGGTACTTTAAAATAATCAGTGAAAGCGCCGTGGCAGCAGGTATCCGTCGTATAGAGGCGATTACAGGCACTGCCGTGAAGGACTTCTTTGCCTCGCAGGAAAAAGCCCTTGATGATATTAAGGCTACCCTTAAAAACCCTCAGGACACGCTTAAGGCAGTCGTATCGTTACAGGATGAAAATGCCAAGCTAAAAAAACAGGTAGAAGCACTTCTTAAAGAAAAAGCGAAAAACCTAAAAGGTGAACTTGCTGCCGAATTACAGGAAGTAAATGGCGTGAAGTTCCTTGCCAAACAGGTAGACCTTGACCCTACGGGCGCTAAAGACCTGGCTTATGAACTGGGCAATCTGGGCACGAACCTGTTCCTTGTACTGGCTACCGTAAACGAAGACAAGCCGATGCTTACCTGCTATGTAAGCAAGGAGCTTGTTGCCGAAAAAGGCCTTAACGCAGGCACAGTAGTACGCGAACTGGGCAAGTTTATACAAGGTGGCGGTGGCGGACAGCCGTTCTTTGCAACAGCGGGCGGTAAAAACCCTACCGGTGTAGCCGAAGCGCTTGCAGCTGCTATTAACTATATAAAGTAGTTCTAAACCTTTAATATTACAAGCCCTTCTTTTCGAAGGGCTTTGTTTTTTATAATTAACTTTGCTAAAAAAGGCGTATGCAGTTCAGCACACCGGTACCCATACAAGAAGGCAATCCTATGATAGATTACAACTCGCGAATACTGTCGCTGGGATCGTGCTTTGCCGTGAATATCGGACAGAAGTTTGATTATTTTAAATTTCAAAATACCATCAACCCATTCGGGATATTGTTTCACCCCCTGGCGATTGAAAAAACAATTCGTTTTGCCATAGAAAACAAAAGCTTTACTGAAGGCGATATTTTTTTTCAAACCGACCGCTGGAACCATTACGACGCCCATAGCGATCTTAGTGCTACAAGCGAAACAGAGCTGCTACACAACCTGAACAATGCTGCACAAAGCCTACACAAAGTGCTTACAACTGCTACACACATTACCATCACATTGGGCACATCATGGGTATACCGCCTTACAGCCACAGGCGAACTGGTAGCCAACTGCCATAAGGTGCCTCAAAAACAATTCACAAAAGAGCTGCTCGATGTGAACACCATAAGCAACAGTATACAAAATATCCTGTCGCTGATAGCCGGGGTGAATGATACCGTAACCGTAATATTCACCGTTTCGCCGGTGCGTCATATAAAAGATGGCTTTATGGAAAACCAGTGGAGCAAAGCCAACCTCATATCGGCACTACATGCTACCCTGCAAGCCCCTCTTTCAGGGATAAGGGGACTGTATTTCCCGTCTTACGAAATAATGATGGACGAGCTGCGCGACTACCGTTTTTATGCAGAGGATATGATTCACCCGAACCCGGTAGCTATAGACTATATATGGGAACGCTTCGCGCAAAACTGGATAAGCGACGAAGCACAGCAAACCATGAAACAGGCCGACAACATTCAAAAAAGCCTGCAGCACCGCCCGTTTAACCCGGAATCTGACAGCCATAAAAAATTCCTTGAAAACCTCGGTACAAAAATTGCTATATTAGAGCAACAGCATCCGCATATAAAGTTTTAACGGGGCTATAAAATACCAAAACAAAATGCTAAAGAAAATACTAATAGGCACAGCGGCAGTAATCCTGATACTGCTTGCATTTCGTTATTGCGAATTTAAAAAAGACGGCGACGGCACTACCTTTGAAGAATCGGCTATGATACAGGAGCAGATTAAAAATGTAGGCAAACTTGTGGTTACCGAAGGACACTACAGCGAGGTAATAACCTATAAAAACAAAGAGAATTACCTGGGCAATTACCTTTCCTTTGAAAAGAAAGCCCTTGTTATTGTAAACGCCGAAGCCACTGTAAGCTACGACCTGAGACAGGTACAGTACGATATAGATGAGGCGAACAAAACCATAACCATTACAAACATACCGAAAGAGGAGATTAAGATTTCGCCCGATATTAAGTTTTATGATATACAGGAGAGTACTTTTAACGAGTTTACCGGCGATGATTATAACAAGATAAACGCGCAGGTAAAGGCAAGCATGCGCAAAAAGATTGAAAAAAGCAGCCTGAAAACCAATGCCCAAAACCGCCTGATAAGCGAGCTGAGCAAAATATTGATACTTACTAACAGTATGGGCTGGAAACTGCAATACAACGGCGAACAGGTAAACGATAAGAATATTGAGGTGTTGTTGTAATTTTTCGGCTAAAAATATTAGCTATTAGTCACTTGGCATCGGTTCATAACTTATGAAAACGCTATATTTCTTTTTACTGTTTACAACAGGGCTCTTTGCCCAGGATTTAGATTATCTGAAATCACGGGATACGATATACCTAACAGTACCTAAAGAAGATAAACTTCAGTTCAGCAAGTTCCTATATTTTTGCTCAGGGAATAGCGACCAAAAGCATTATGAATTTAAACAACCCGACGGAAAAAGCATTCTTATCCTTACGATAAATGACAAAGAAACCAATCCGAAAAAAAGAAACCTTACTGTGCGCAGGAAAAAGTTTTTAACGAAATACAAAAAGGATATTGTTGATGTAAATTTCTTAGACAACACAAGCCTTTACGTATTTTTTATGGAGGTGCTACATGCAAATGGTAAAAAGAAAATAGTATACATTATAGACCAAAAAGAACGTACCGGCAAAGAATTGGTTTTAAGAAGAGCCTACATAGCGGAGTTTGGTTTTATTAGTATGTAATTGTAATATCTTTAGCATTTGACAACTTATGAAAACTATAATATTTTTACTCTCACTAATACCTTGTATATCTTATACACAGGATTTAGATTATCTTAAAAGACAAGACACTATTTTTATAGTTGTAGAAAAACCAGAAAAGTTAAATTCAACAAATGACTCATTTCAAAAATTCAACTTCACAACAGCTTCCAACGGTGAGATTGCTGAATATATCTACCAAGAAAAAGACGCTCCTAACCAAATCATTATAATACGTGTAAAGGAAAACCCTACAACCCCAGTCTCAGATTTGAACATAAAAACTAATAGAAAAAAGTTTTTAAAAGAAAACCACGAAAAAGTTGTAGACCAGGAATTTATACAAAATTTTACTCCAGGAGAATTTTTCTTTAATTATTTAGGATTAACAGCCTCTGCTCCATTAAAAAAAGTTGTGTATATTATTGATGAGAATAGCCTTAAAAGAAAAGATAAAAACATCATACTTAGAAAGGCGTCTATAGTGGCTATAGGGTATATTCGCATGTAAGACATTAAAAAAGGCTCCTTTTCGGGAGCCTTTTTCGTGGGTTTGGATCAATTAACACTTTCTTTTTCAAATATCAGCGAAAGCCCGTCGGTAATAAGGTGTGCTACCTTAGGGCGTTTTAACTTCAGTTGATCAAGATGTTGCACTACCATTTCCAGTAGCGTATTGTTGTTTTGCGCATGGGCCAGTTCGGCAATCTCTACCGAAAGCAGCCAGTCTTCGCTATGTTTTTCTTTTAGTGCTGCAAAAACCTCATCTATAGTAGCTGTAGCAGGCTTCCCTTCGCGTATGCTGCGTATCGTTTGGTACAGCCCTTCCAGTTCTATACGCTCTGGGGTCTTTTTAGCTTTAATGGTTTTAGTAGAAGGCACGTGGCTTACCAGGTTAAAGCTGTGCACATCGGCAGGACCCGAGAAAGCTGAGATAACCTTTTTGCCCACTGCCATATCATAAATACCCCATTCCGGTCGGAACAGTACGGTATCGCCATGCGTAACGGTACAGTTTTTAAAGCTTATCAGGATGATTTTCCCTTGCAGGTTTCGCTTACCGGTAATGATTTCGCCGGTAACCACAATATCCCCCTCAAATTCCAGCGTCACCGCTTCACCCTCGTAAATATCATAGGCACGCAAGTCGCGCGGACTCATATCTTCAATAGAAAGGTTAATGCCCTTCAGCTTGCCTACAGGGCTACCAAAGCCTTCGGCGTGGTAATCGGTTCCGTGTCCTACCAATTCTTTTTCACGATACGCCAGCGCTGTACCACCTGTGGTTTGCAGGTAAACTGGCTTGCCTTCGCTCTCTATAACATTAGTAAAGGTTCCTGATATTTGCAGGCCGGTACTAAGTTCTACCGTACCCAACGATTTACTGTCTATTAGTTTTTGCACCCCGCTAAGGCCACCGGTACGCAGTGCCATTTTATTAGCAAACTCTTCCAGCACCAGGCTAAGGTGTGCAAAATCTGGAGTAACATACAGTTGCGGTTGTGGCTTGGTAATATCAAACCCCTGGTAAGCGGCACTAATATCGTAAGGCAGTTTCTTTACATTATCGGTCATGCACCATGCACTTTCGCCTATAGACGACAGCAGTCCGGCACCATAAATTTTAGGATTATCCACTGTGCCTATAAGTCCGTACTCCACTGTCCACCAGTGCAGGTTGCGCACCAGTGCCATTTCGCTTGGCTCGGCAGGTTCGTTTTGCAGCGCATCCACACGGCTGCGAATGGCTTCCAGCTCATCAGCCGGGGTACCTTCGGCTTCTTCCAGTATAGAAAGCAGCCTTATAGCATCGTATATTTCATAATCGCGCGCCGATGATATGGCTTTGCAGCCTATTTCACCAAAACGCCTAAGGTATTCGGCATATTCGGGGTTAGCTATAATCGGCGCATGGCCTGCCCCCTCGTGGATAATATCAGGAGCCGGGGTATATTCTATATTTTCAAGCTGACGGATGTCTGAAGCAATAACCAGTACATTATACGCCTGGAATTCCATAAAGGCATTTGGCGGAATAAAACCGTCTACCGCCACAGCAGCCCAGCCTATTTCCTTAAGTATGCGGTTCATGCCGTACATACTGGGAATATGGTCTATATCGATACCTGTCTTGCGCAGGCCTTCCAGGTACGATTCGTGTGCTACCCTGCTTAGGTAGTCTACATTTTTACGCATTACATAGCGCCAAACCGCCTGGTTTATGGGAGTATAGTCGTCATAATCCTGTGGCTTGATGAATTGTTTCAGGTGCGATGGCAACCTGTCGATAAGCGGATTGCTTTCAAATGCTGCGTCCATGCGTACAAGTAGTATATTGTTTTCACTGTAAAATTACAGATTTATTATCAATGTTTACAAAAAAGTAAACTTTATAACTATTTTATTTAAAGACACCCGTATTTGTTACAAAATATACAAAGAAAAAGCCACAGCTTACGCCATGGCTTCAGGACAAAGTAATAAATGAAATTTAAGATAACATAAAACTACTCACCCGTACAGCCCTACTCACTTACTGTACGTGCTATTTTTATATCAGATTTATTCAAATGTAGCAACTACAATAATTAACAAACAATATATGCGGTAAAACCCTGAAATATGCAGGTGAAACAAAAAAGCCGCAGTTGTTTAACTACGGCTTTCAAAATGTATTGATTAAGTGGTTCTACTCTTTTACTAATTTTTCTACGGCTGTACCTTTATCTGTAATCACTTTTACAAAGTAAATACCTGCCGCCCGGCCCGATACATCTATGGCAGTAGTAAGTCCGGAAGCATTAGCAGCCTGCAACAGTCTGCCTTGTACATCGTATAGCTGTACGGTTTGTATATTGCCTTGAGCCGTAATATTAACTGTATTTTTAGCCGGGTTAGGATATAGTTTTACCGAAGTGTCTTTTGTAAAATTACCTGTACTTAATACTGCAAATGTAGTAGTAGCCTCATTAGTTACTATTGGCCAGTTGTAATCGAAGTAAATATCTGCCTGCTGGGTAACGCTACTGTTTACCGTAAGGCTGTTTAGCGTTTTTATCTTAAAGGTTACATTACCCTTACCGCCGTTTGCAGCAAGGTTGATATCATCAAAATAAAACTCAACTTTGTTACCTGTAATACGAGCTTCCATAGGATGCGAAGCGTTTAGAATTTGAAGCGTACTGATGTCATATTTAGTTGCGTCAATAATATCCTTCACCACTACAAATGTAGCCGGTGCAGTACCCGTGTTTTCAAAATTAACATTATAGTGCAGGTACTCCCCTATTTTATCGGGAGAAACCGTAGCGCCTTCCAGGCAGGTAATGTCATTAGGGTCCATTGAGCCTACTACAGTTTGATTAAATTCAAACGTATTATCGGCAGGAGTTTCATCACCACTAACCGGAGTAATGGTGGTAGTAAACGGCAGTATATCATCTATGTTTACCGCCGGGGTTTCCATAGGGCTGTTTACATTAAGGGTAACAACTATTTCTCTGGTTTCAAAAGGCAATAGGTTACTATAACTCCAGCTAAGGCTACCGGTAAAAGATGAAGTTTCTACAGGAGATGCCAACACATAATCTAATATACTATCGTCATACGTAAAGGTTACATCGCCGTTCAGGGTTTGGTTACCTTTGTTCTTGTAAATGATTTTGTAAGCGGCGTCAAAGCCGGGTTGCGCAGCGCCAAGTGGCACAACTAACACCTCAACATCGTTATGCACACCATTAGGTGTTACACAAAAATTTTGGGTAACGGTGTTATTATTAGCATCCGCAAAAGTAACTGTGGCTGGGCTGGTAGTAAACCAGTCGTTTTCAAACTGTGGGGTAACGGCAAAAGTGCCTTCTTCTGTATAAAAATTATACGTGCCGTTTAGAGTATACGAATAGCCGGTAGTTGTACCATCGTTTATTGCTATAGCAGTATACGGCAATAAAGCATCAGTACTATCACAGCCGTTGTTATCAGCATTGAGGGTTAATGTACCGCTTATGGTGTTATGATCACCCCCCGGAGTAAAATTACAGTAGGTGCTTAAGATGACATTGGAGCCAATACTTTGAAAACTTTCACCTTCATCAATACATACATAACATTGAGCAGCATTGGCACTAATCGATGAATTTACATTACCATAATTTGGGTTCCCATTCTTTAAGTTTATATAGACCTCCTCATTTCCACCAAGAGCTAATACAATCCTTGAAATTGCAGGACAACCACTCGCGTCAAACATATATAAGTTGCTACCATAAACCATTAAGTCGGTAAGATAAGGATGATTAGTTAAAATCATTGATTCTAAAGTACTGGAATGAAGATAAATAAACTCAAGGTTTCCACATGATGAAAAGTCCATCTCGCTAATACCTTCATTCGGGCTTCCTTCAACGTAATAAAAGTTTTGAAGTGCAGCACACCCATCAATATTTATATTAGAAACATTTAATTGTAATACTGTTATTTGTTGGAGGTTTGTACAGCCGGAAAAATCCAGTAAAGGAATAACAGAGACTAAATCATTATCGCTTACACTGATGAAAACATCTGTTAATTGTGTATTACCTCCAAAGGTAATATCGTGTAAATCGGTAACCGCAACTATAAAAGACTGGAGCTGGACAAGACCCGTAAGGTTTAAATTTGAAACCGTACTGGAAACTGCATCTTGATCCCAATCAACATTTATATCCAGAGTAACAAGATTTGTAAATGACTCAATACCCTGGAAATTATAAATTTGACTACCCTCAACACTTAAATGAGTAATAATTATTGCCTCACTTACCTGGATTTCACCATCATTGTTAGTGTCAATTGGGTCAGGGTAATTCAGTAAGTAATTTTTAAAATTAGCATCCGGGATGTTTACAACCTGTGCATAGTTTACTCCTGCTACCAGCAGGAATAAAAACAGTAAAGTATTTTTCATATAAAAAGTATTGGTTTGTATTTACTAAGACACCAAGACATCAAAAAGGTTGCGTTAGGTTATAAAAAAAAGCCCAACTAAAATGTAGTGGGGCTATCTTATATTTTGAAAAAATTTTACAACAAGTCATTATCCATGGCAAATTTTATAAGCTCGGCAGACGTTTTTACTTCCAGTTTATACATTATGTTACGGCGATGGGTTTTTACAGTGTGTTCGCTTATAAAAAGCGTATTAGATATAGCCTTTGTATTCTTCCCATCGGCCAGGCAGCGTATAATTTCTTTCTCGCGGGTGGTAAGTTCCTGTGCAGCTGTTTTTGTTGTCCCCCCTCTAAAGTAATTAAATATCTGTTCACTAATTTTAGGATGGAAGTAGTTTTTACCTATGCTGGTGGTTATTATAGCCTCTACCAGTTCGGCTTTAGAAGCGTCTTTTAGTATATATCCCCGTGCGCCTTTTTCCAGGGCAGCCTTTACCTGCCGCATAGACTGGTGCATGGTAAGCATTAATACCGGTGTGGTGTATCCTTTGTTTTTTAGCATATCCAGGCAGGCAATACCATCTATTACCGGCATATCTATATCCAGCAGTATCAGGTCTATTTTCATACTCTCCAGCACAGAGGGTATGGCATGCCCATTAGTAACATGGCTTATTACCTCTATACCGTCATCTGGCCTGAAAATAGATTTTATCCCTTCTGCAAACAAATGATGATCGTCTACAATAAGTACGTGTATCATACCCGTGTTTTTTATTATTAATAACTTACCGGAAGATCTATAATTACAGTGGTTCCGCTTGCAGGGTTACTGTCAAATTTAATATCGCCGTGCAAATTTGTAACCATATCAGTAAGGCTCTTCAGCCCAATACCCGCACTACCTTTGTCTACATCAAATCCTTTACCATTATCTTGCACAAGTATATTTACAAGGGCATCCTCCTCAAAATAAATAAGCTGTATAGATAAACGACTCGCTTCGGCATGCTTCAGCACATTACTTATAAGCTCCTGCACCACCCTGTATATAACAACCTCGTTATCAAAACCTATAGACTCACCTCCCATGGAAGCCGAAAATTCGGCTTCAAGACCATTTACCCTGCTTAAACGATCAGTAAGTTCGCGTATGGCAGGCACCAGCCCGAAGTCCTGAGAAATTCCCATATTCAGCGTATGCGAAATATTACGAATATCATTACAGGCCTGGTCTACCAGCGAGGTTAAATTTGTGTAATTCGGAATAGATGTTTCGTCAATAGCATTAAGATTTACCTTTATAGTAGCCATAAGACTGCCAAAATGATTATGCAGCTCCTGCGCCAGCCTTTTACGTTCTTTTTCCTGCCCCTGTATCATGGTCTTAAGGCTCTTTGTTTCCTGCGCGGTGAGTAGGTCTTTTACTTCCTGGTCGTGGCGTTTTTGTTCATTAAGAACTGTTAAGCGCGTATTTTTAAGGCGCTGCCTGAAATACAGGTTAAGCAGCACTGCTGTTATGAGCAAAAAAATGGCTATAATGATGTAAATACGGTTCAATAGTTGGTCTTTTTCCAGTAAAACAATTTCATTTTCTTTCAGGCTTACCTCATATTCTGTTCTCAGGTTGGCTAATTGCTTTGTATTTTCAGAATTTTCTATACTGTCTTCATATACCACATACAAGGTTTGGTATTCCAAAGCTTTTTCAAAGTCGTTTTTATCGCGGTTAAGCTTGTATAATAAATAGGAAGCGTCCCTTATTTGTTCTTTTAGTTCCAGTTTCTCTGCCAGGCTCAATCCTTTAAGCGCATGTTGTTCTGCCTTTGCTTTCTGCCCTCGCTCAAAATAAAGATTCCCAAGTTGGTTATGATAGTCTGTTTCTCCAAATTCATCCTGAAGGGAATTAAGAAGGTTTATTGCTTCCAGGAGGTCTTTTTCCGCAATATCATATTTGCCCTGCTTCCAGTATACCAGGGCTTTGTTCCCTATAAGATAAGCATTGCAAATCTCTTTTTTTGTTTTCTGTATAATAGGCCCGGCCTCATCATATAACAGCAAAGCCGAATCTAATTCTTTAAGCAGGTAATAATGATAACCCGTATTTAGCAGGTTAATGGCCAGCTCAAGGCTGCCTTTTTTTCGTTGCCTTAAAATACTTGTTGCCTTCTTATTATATAGTAATGCGTTCTTAAGATCGTTATTAGCACTATAAATATTGGCTACTTCAGAATAAGCTTCGGCCTGTGGTTCATAAAGCTTGTTCTCTGCAGCCAACGCTGCACTATGAAAAAGGTTTTCAAGCGCTTTTTTAAGGTTTCCTTGTAACCTGTAGCCTACTCCCTTATAATGGTAGGCATCTACAGTGTAAACCGGTTTATCAAACTTGGTAGATAAAGAGAGTAACTTATCTGCATAGAGCAAAACTTCATCAGGGGATGACGAGTGTAATGCTATCTTAGAGAAAAGATCCATTTGCCGTTCCGGCGATAAATTACCTGCCGCAAGTATGTGCTTGAGGCTGTCTGCCTCATGTTGGTTTTGGGCAATAAGAAGCTGACTGCATAAAAATATCAGCACATAATACAGGAATCCTGCCGTTATTTTTTTGCAGTAGCCTTTTATCATTTAAGCATATTCGCTTATTATTGTTTTATTCTTAGTACGGGGTCTATAATAAAAACTATATCTCCCATGCCCGGCACTATGAGTGAAATTGTCATTGTAAATGTAATATCTCTTCCTATGTATCTATACAACTCACTATATTCTACATTAAAAGACAGTGTCTGGTTAAATCTAGAAGGCTCCGTTACTATATCATAAACTATAGTGTTATCAACAGAAAAAGTTACGGCTGCGAAATACAGCAAATTAGTTGTAAACAGTTCTAACGGAACAACTGTAAATCTGAGGTCACAGCCTTTAGGCACCTCCACTACAAAAGACTTAATATGCGAACCTAACACCATAGAACCCTGGTCACAAAAAACACAGTTTGTCAAATAGTTTTGAGTTGCCCCGGTTAATTTAGCAATTACGCTATCAGAAATAATTCCATCTGTATCTACCTGAATAAAAATATTCTTTGTAGCCTCGGTTTCAATTGTGCTCATAATTTATTGGTTTTAAAAGTTATAACACAAATATAACTGGTTGTACAGCTTTAATAATACCCCAAAAGAGGTAATATAGCATCGTTAATCCATAATTTTTATAGTGATAACAATTCCATAAACAGCTAAGCCAGTAATACCTAATAATCACTAGGCAGCTACCATGCTATGGTTATAGCTAAAATACCCCTTTTGTGTTAGAATCCAAAAAAAGGTTTTGCCCAACTTTGTAATGTCTCAAACGCATTGCGCAATGTACCACAAGACAAAAAATACAGTGGAGCAGAAACCACTATAACAAACGTCCTTTTGCCTGCGGGAAAATGCAGGCATCCAATCCACGAGCCGTAACAGGCTAAAAAATTACAATTATGTCAAATTTTAAAATTACTCTTCCTGCCGGCCCTATATGGGATCAGGCAGACGCACAAACAAAAGGTAAAGCTGTAGCAGCAGCGCATCAGGGAACATTTACCGGTGTATGGAACACCGTAGTAGAAAATCAAATGAGCGTTGTAGAAGTAGAGCTCTCTACAGATAACAAAGGAATGCATACTTACCTTACAACCGTACTTGCAGGCCCACTATGGAGCAATGACGAAGCCCAGAAAATAGGCCCGGTTATTGCCACATCATACGGAGCCGAATTTACCGGACAATGGTCTACCATTGTAGAAGGGGTAATGAGTGTTATCCAAATAAAATATACATTCTAATAAAACCTCAGGCTTTTAGGAATGCATAAAAAAAACTGCCTTAAACACTGTTTATAAAGATGCTTAAGGCAGTTGTTTTATTTAAAGCCTATGCTTATTTATTTTTTCTTCGGAGGAAACTGCGTAAGGATTTCTTTAGCAAACTCGTTTATGCGTTGCTGCTTTTCATCCCTGTTTTGGGTTAGTACACCGCTACCTACTCCCTGCCATACCAGTTCTTTTTTCTGGGCATCAATAACATCTACATACAGGGTACCTTCGGTTTGGGTACTTACAGACGAATAACCGCCCCAGCCCCAAGGGCCACCCCAACCGTAGCCGCCCCAGCCGCCATAATATCCGCCCCAACCCCAGCCGCCGTAGCCGCCCCAGTTGTTTACGTTTACCTCTTTGGTAGCCTTGGTAAAAAAGTTTACATACACATCTGGCTTATCGCTTTTGGTAAAGCCTTTAGCCGAAAGTTCGGCATCCAGGGCTTTCATAATGCGTTTCTTATCCAGGTCGCTTATCTCGGCCTTGTCTATGCCATCCTTTAAAAAACCATAGGTTTTATAGGTGGTAAAATCAGCAGTATCATCATAGTCAGAACGTACACTGATAGAGGCGCAGCTTACCGCAACAAGCGATAGCAGCAGCAAAGGGAGCATTTTTATCGTTTTCATAAGACGAATAGTAATAAAATTTAATTTTGAGTTCATAGCAATCTGCATCCCGGCACCCTATCAGTGTTTTTTTAAGATGTTACCCCAGCAGCGCGTCGTCTACTATATTAGGCAGCGTTACCTTAAGCAAAGGCTGTTGTTCCATAGCACGTTTTATAGCAAAAACAGCTTCCTCGTTACGAGCCCAGCTGCGCCTTGCAATACCGTTGTTTACATCCCAGAAAAGCATTGATTCCAAGCGCCTTGACGCCTCGGTAGTTCCATCAAGAACCATACCAAATCCGCCGTTTATAACCTCGCCCCAGCCTACGCCACCACCATTATGAATGCTTACCCATGTAGCACCCCTAAAGCTGTCGCCAATCACGTTATGAATGGCCATATCGGCTGTAAAACGAGAGCCGTCATAAATATTACTGGTTTCCCTGTAAGGCGAGTCGGTACCACTTACATCGTGGTGATCGCGGCCCAGTACAACTGCACCTATTTTACCCTCGGCAATAGCCTGGTTAAACGCACGGGCTATATTGATTCGGCCTTCGGCATCGGCATATAAAATACGGGCCTGGCTGCCTACAACCAGTTTATTTTGTTGAGCACCTTTTATCCAGCGGATGTTATCCTCCATCTGCTGACGGATTTCTGCTGGTGCGGTCTTAGCCATTTCTTCCAGTACCTGCGCCGCAAGGTTATCGGTAAACGCTAAATCTTCAGGCTTGCCCGATGTACATACCCAGCGGAACGGCCCAAAACCATAGTCAAAACACATAGGTCCCATAATATCCTGCACATAACTCGGGTATTTAAAATCAATACCATTTGGTGCCATAATATCGGCTCCGGCGCGCGAAGCTTCTAACAGGAACGCGTTTCCGTAGTCAAAGAAATATGTACCCTTAGCCGTGTGCTTATTTATGGCAGCCGCCTGCCTGCGTAACGACTCCTGTACTTTATCTTTAAACGCTGCCGGATTTTCGGCCATTAATACGTTTGACTCCTCAAGCGAAAGCCCTACCGGATAGTAACCGCCCGCCCACGGGTTGTGCAGTGATGTTTGGTCGCTACCCAGGTCGATATAAATATTTTCGGCATCAAAGCGTTCCCATACATCTACCACATTACCTTGGTAGGCAATGGAAACCACTTCTTTGTTTTCTTTTGCTTTCAGTACGCGGGCTACCAGCGCATCGGTATCGGTTATTACCTCGTCTACCCAGCCCTGGCTGTGGCGTGTATGTACAGCTTTAGGGTTAACCTCGGCACATACGGTAATGCAACCGGCAATATTACCCGCCTTTGGCTGAGCACCACTCATACCACCAAGACCTGAGGTTACAAATACCTTACCGGCAAGACCTTCGCCGTTTTTGGCTATTTTACGTCCGCCATTCAGTACCGTAATAGTAGTACCATGTACGATACCCTGAGGACCAATATACATATAACTGCCTGCGGTCATTTGCCCGTATTGCGACACGCCCAGTGCATTAAATTTCTCCCAGTCATCGGGCTTGCTGTAATTCGGTATTACCATACCGTTTGTAACCACTACCCTTGGTGCTTCCTTATGCGACGGAAACAGCCCCATAGGGTGACCGCTGTACATCACCAGCGTTTGCTCGTCGGTCATTTCGGCAAGATATTTCATGGTAAGGCGGTACTGTGCCCAGTTTTGGAACACTGCACCATTACCACCATAGGTAATCAGTTCGTGTGGGTGCTGTGCCACGGCATAATCCAAGTTGTTCTGAATCATGAGCATTATGGCTTTCGCCTGAACCGATACACCCGGATACTCGTCTATAGGACGTGCATACATCCTGTAATCCGGACGCAAACGGTACATATAAATACGCCCATAAGTTTCAAGCTCCGCGCTAAACTCTTTTATCAGTACGGCATGGTGCTGCGGTTCAAAATAACGAAGCGCGTTGCGCAGTGCTAACTTCTTTTCGTCGGCACTTAGTATATCTTTACGTTTCGGGGCGTGGTTCACTGCCGGATCATACGGCTTAGGTTGCGGCAGCGTAGCCGGAATCCCCTCAAGTATTTGTTCTTTAAACGTCATGTTGTATGTTTCTGTGTTTGTAGTTTTTGTTTATTGTTAATGGTTTGAGTGGAGCCAACAACTGACACCCAACAACCAACAACTATTTCTTAAATTCCCCCGTGCGTTTATCAAAACCGTAAGGACAGTGCCTGCATCCGCTTTTGCAGCAATAGCCGCGCTTTAAGTGATAGGCCTCAGTAAATACTTTATATCCTTCGGGCGAAAGGTAATAATCTTCGCCTTCTGTTAGTTTATTTCCAAAAATCCCGTTGCTCATACACGCAAATTTATGAACTTTACACAAAATGATACTTATCACCTCAAAATATTTAGTACCTAAGGGTTACAGCGGCATTACCCTGTTCCCGTTTGTATTTATGCGGGATAAAAGTCTTGCTGCAAACCCTGTTTTCATTAACCACGAGCGCATACACCTGCGGCAGCAAGCCGAGTTGTTAGTACTGCCATTTTACATTTGGTATATAACCGAGTACTTTATCCGCAGGCTGCACTACCCTACCCAAAAAGAAGCCTACAGAAACATAAGCTTTGAGCGCGAAGCTTACGGCAATGAAACAAACAAGAACTACTTAACAAACCGAAAATGGTTTGCTTTCTTTCGTTATCTTAAATTATAAAAATGATTTTGCCTGCAATAACGAAATCGTTTTTTTATATTTCATAAATTTGTTTAGTAAACACTAAAACAAACAATTATGCACATGAATTTTATTGCTATCCTGGTAGCAGCCGTATCTACATTCCCTGTTGGGTTTATATGGTACAACCCAAAAGTTTTTGGCACCATCTGGATGCGCGAAGCCGGCGTAGACCCGGAAGCTCCTAAAAAAGCTAATATGCTGAAAATATTTGGGCTTACCTTTATTTTCGCGTTCATGATGGGCTTTATACTGCAGTTTCTTACTGTGCACCAGTTTGGCGCATCGGGCATGATAGGCGGGCCTAATTTTGTAGAGTCGGCTAAACCATCCTATGCTGCTTTTATGACGGATTACGGACATGCTTTCCGCACATTTAAACACGGAGCACTGCACGGATTTATGACCGGACTGTTCCTTGCCCTTCCTATTATTGGCACCAACTCACAGTTCGAAGGCAAAAGCTGGAAATATATCCTTATAAATGCCGGTTATTTTACTGTGTGCTTTACCATTATGGGAGGCATTATCTGCGCATGGGAATAAAAATTTTATAACTTTGTATAGCTTTCCTTCGGGAAGGCTATACATAATATGCCTACTCACACACTGCACTTCAGGCTTTACAGCACTGTGGCATCCCTGCCGGACAACTGGGATACCCTTGCCGTAAGCAACATATTTTTGTCTAAAGCCTATCTTTCGGTTTTAGAACAATCGGCCCCGGAAAACCTTACACCCCACTTCATTGGGTTGTTTAAGGAGGATATGCTTTGTGGCATAGCCCTGGCCCAATACATTAACCTTAGCGATGTAAATACCCTTGGCCAACGCGAACGAGGTTTTTGCGTTAAGGAATACCTGTTTAAAAAATTCAGCTCGAAGGTACTGGTACTGGGCAATAATATGCTTACTGGCCAAAATGCGTACCTGCTGGACAAAGGTGTAGACGAAGTTGCTGCATTGGTACAGTTTGAAAAGGCGCTATATGCCCTTAAAAAACACTACCGTAAACAGTGCATATACATTAACCTGATTACCGTTAAGGATTTTAACGAAAGTGAATATCCTGATTTTGATGCGGCAGGTTATACCGGGTATTACAAGTTTTGTACACAGCCAAACATGGTTTTTAACCGCAGGTACGACTGGGAAAACATGGACGACTACCTGGCTGCACTGGGCACCAAATACCGCACGCAATACAACCGCGCACGCAAAAAAGCAGCAGGAATAGAAAAGAAACAGCTAAACTGTGATGAAATAAAACGATACGGCACCATTATACAGGAGTTGTACCTTACTGTAGCCGGAAATGCATCTTTTAATACCTTTCATCTGCCCGTGGATCATTTTTATACTTTTAAAAAGCTACTGGGCGACAACTTCAGGTTTTACGGTTATTTCCTTGACGGGAAAATGGTAGGCTTTAACACCCTGATAAAAAACGGCGCCGATATGGATACCTATTTCCTGGGGTATGACGCTTCTATACAGAAAGAGAAAATGCTGTACCTAAACATGCTGTATGATATGGCCGCGTATAGCATTAACAAACAGTTTAACCATATTATTTACGGGCGTTCGGCTATGGAGATAAAAAGTTCTGTAGGTGCGCAGGCCGAGCCGGTGTACGGACTTATAAAGCATACCACACCACTGATTAACCGCAGTATGGAATGGCTGTTTAATTACTTTGACCCAAAGGTAGCATGGAATGAACGCAGCCCTTTTAAAGCCGAAGTACCCGTCTCGGTTTAAGGCACCGCTACCCGCATTTGCCGTGGTAATATAAACACATCCAGCTTGGTTTCCTGTCCGCAAAACTCACCGTCTATCTGAAAGCTCACCGGAACATCAGTAGTTATTAGTGCTTTTTCGGTAGAAATTATATGCACGTGTTCCTCGTCTTCCACAGGCATATTACCGGTAAGTATACGGCCTATAAAAAGCAGGTCGAGTGTTTTTAATATCACAATTTCAAACTTACCGTCATCCATTTTACCTAATGGGTTTATGGTTACACCTGTACCGTATTTTTGGGTATTAGCTATCACCACCATGCGCGCCTCACTGTGCAAGGTTTCACCATTAGCTGTAACACTCACATTAAACGGATCGCCAAGTTCTTTATATGTGGTAAAGGCATGTATGGCATACCCCAGCTTTCCGCGTACATTACCACTTTCATAGTTCTTTATCAGCTCGGCATTGGCACCCAGGTCGCTAAGGTGCAGGCTTTTTTTGCCGTTAATGCTTACCATATCCATTTCTATATACTTACCATGAAAAGCCGTTTGCAGTATTTCTTCAATATCAGCAGGCAAATTAAGGTCTACTGAAAGCCCGTTTGCGCTACCGGCCGGTAATATACCTACAATTACATCGTGCTGGCCTATGGCCTCACCCACGAGCTTTATGGTACCATCGCCCCCTGCCACCAGTATACGTGAGGGAACGTGCTCCAAGTATAACTTCTGAATTTCGGCTTCGTCATTTTTCCCGGTAGTTTCGTAGGTTATTATCTCTATCCATTGCTCTGTTGCATATTGTAGCACCTGCTCTTTCAGTTCGGTTTTATCGTTACCCCCTGCAATAGGGTTAATTATTAGCAAAAATTTCTTTTGGGTGGGCATTTATACTGATTTTTGAACTAAATTTAGGTAAAAGGAACATTCGAGCTTCTTATAAAATTTATAAAATTTGATGAAACCCATACTCAGGCTTTACCGCGGCTATGCCAATGACCAGGAGTTTATTGTATTCGGGCATGTATTCCGACCCAATACTGCAAACGAATATGAGTTTGAGAAAAAGAGGTTTAAAAATGCACAGTCCATACTAAAAATGTTCCTGGTAAAAACCATACCAAACACCGAGGTTTTCCTGGAACATAACGGGCAAAAAATACGTACCAAAACGCTTGCCGACGGTTATTTTAAATTCTGTATTCCGTTAAAAGAAGAGCTGGCTTTCGGTTGGGCCGACTACTATGTAAGCATCAACCACAATGGCGAGGAAATCCGCGAAAAGGGTACGTATGTGCGTCCGCATGAAGGCACACTGGGGTTTATATCGGATATAGATGATACCTTCCTTGTGTCGCACACCCGAAACATTTTTAAGAAGATTTACATACTGTTGTTTAAAAACATTAACAGCCGTAAAATATTTGAAAACGTAGTGCCACACTACCAGGCGCTGAGTACCGCCGGGCGCAACAATAAGGATGAGCAGAATGCTTTCTTTTACGTATCCAGCAGCGAATGGAACCTGTACAACTTTATTGTAAAGTTTACCACCAGGCACAATTTGCCCCGCGCTGTACTGCTGCTAAAAGACATAAAAACAAGCCTTATGGATTTCCTGGTAACCGGGCGCGGCAACCACAACCATAAGTTTGATAAGATAAAGCACATACTGGAATTTTACCCGCACCTGCAATACACCCTACTGGGCGATGACTCTCAGCACGATCCTTTTTTATACGAAAACATCTGCAAGATATTCCCCGTAACCGTAAAGGCAGTATACATACGCCAAACCGGGCAAAATAAAAAACAAAAAGCTGAAGAAGCCGTAAAAAACATGGAAAGCATGGGTGTAGCCGCCTGCTATTTTAAAGACAGCAGCGATGCCATAGATCATAGCAGGCGTATTGGATTGATTAAGTAAGTTTTAAGTTTGCCTTAGGTTTATTTTAGGGATATGGATTGTAATTTTATGATTACTAATAACCTAAAAATGAAAACATCATGAAAAAGGCATTATTAACCGCAGCGTCAGCCGTGCTATTACTGGCTTCGTGTAAGCAAAAGGAAGAACCCGTAACCCCGCCACCCGTAGAACCTGCTCCGGTAGAACAACCGGCAACGCCTACACCGCAACCCGAGCCACAGACTAACACCACAACTACGACAACCACTACCACAACTACTGAAGACCCTGATGGTACTTCGGTAAATGTGAGCAAAGACGGCTTTAGCATTCAGAATAAAGACGGTGATAATAAAAGTAATGTTACCATTACCAAAAAAGAGGTAACGGTAGAAAAGAAACAATAACAATTATAGCCCTTCCATTTCTAAACTGGTTCAGCAAGGAAATGGAAGGGTTTTATTTATGCATTTTCTATTTCTTCCTGTACATTTTCCCATTCTGCCATAAGTGCATCCAAATCTTTTTTCTTTTGCTCGTATGCCGCAAAAAAAGAGGCGTCGCCCATCAGCTTTTCAGGATGTTCTGCCAGTGCACGGTCGTCTTTTTGTATATCGTTTTCCAGCTGGCTTATCTGGCTTTCAATTTTACTCAGCTTGTTTTGCAGTGCCTTGCTTTTCTTCTGGTCTTCAAAACTAACCGGTTGTTGTTTTGTTTTTTCCTGTTTTACAGGTTGTGCTGCCGGCACATCCCTTTTTTCAACCTCGCGCATATTCTGCATATTGCGCTGTTCCAGATAGAAGTTTATATCACCCAGGTATTCCCTTATCTTATGGTCCTTAAACTCGTATACTATATTGCTCATCCCCTGAAGGAAATCCCTGTCGTGGCTTACAATAAGCAAGGTCCCCTCATACTTTTGAAGGGCAGCCTTTAGTACGTTTTTTGATTTAATGTCAAGGTGGTTTGTAGGTTCGTCCATCACCAGCACATTTATAGGCTGAAGCAATAGCTTACAAAGTGCCAATCGGTTACGCTCACCACCCGAAAGTACTTTTACCTTCTTCTCTACATCATCTCCCCTAAACAGGAAAGCACCCAGCATATCGCGCACCTTCATACGGTTGGTGTCGTTAGCGGCATTTTCCATGGTTTCCAGCAGGGTGATTTCCCCATCAAGATATTCCGCCTGACTCTGTGCAAAATATCCTAGCTGCACATTGTGTCCCAGCTTTATGGTACCGGTATAGTCTATATCGTTAACAATCGCCTTTACAAAAGTAGATTTACCCTGGCCGTTTTGCCCTACGAAAGCAATTTTGCTGCCACGCTCTACAAGCAGGTTCAGGTCTTTTAGTATCAGCTTATCCCCATATTTTTTGGTTACGTGTTCGGCTTCTACCACTACCCTGCCCGGCGTTTGCGAAACCGGGAACGAAATAGTCATTACTGAGTTGTCATCTTCATCTACTTCAATACGCTCTACCTTATCAAGCTTCTTAATTAACGATTGCGCCATAGATGCCTTACTGGCTTTGGCACGAAATTTCTCAATAAGCTTTTCGGTATGTTCTATACTTTTTTGCTGGTTCTTTTGTGTGGCAAGTTGCTTTTCGCGTATTTCCTGACGTAAAACAAGGTATTCAGTATACGGTTTGGCAAAATCATATGCCTTACCCAGTGAGATTTCTATGGTACGGTTAGTTACGTTATCCAGGAACATTTTGTCGTGCGACACAATAACCACTACGCCCGGATAAGTTTTAAGGAATGATTCCAGCCAAATGATACTCTCTATATCAAGGTGGTTTGTAGGCTCATCCAGCAGCAGCACGTCGTTAGACTGTAGTAGCAGTTTAGCCAACTCTATACGCATACGCCATCCTCCCGAAAAAGTATCAGTAAGCTTATCAAAATCCTCACGTTTAAAACCAAGCCCCAGTAATATCTTCTCGGTATCGCCTACATAGTTGTATCCACCCAAAATTTCATAGCGGTGCGTAAAGTCGCCCAAGTCCTCTATAAGTTTAGAATACCCATCGCTTTCATAATCGGTACGGGTAGCCAGCTGATGGTTTATATCATCTATCTTACCCTCTACTTCTTTAATATCTTCAAAAGCCTGGTAAGCTTCATCAAGCACAGTACGCCCGGGAATAAAATCGATATCCTGTCGCAGGAAACCTATACGAACTTCTTTCTCTGTAGCGATAACCCCCGAATCGGGTTTAATATCTCCCGAAAGTATTTTAAGCATGGTCGATTTCCCTGCACCGTTTTTGCCTACAAGACCCACACGGTCGCCGGCACCAAGACGGAAAGTTACTTCTTCAAACAAGTAGGTTCCGCCAAAGGAAACCGATAAATTATGTATGTTTAGCATTCTATGTAGCCGTTATAAATCGTAAATTTGTGGAAAGATAATACTTTTTGCAAATGTTAAAAAAAGGAAGCAAACTATATAGCATTTTAACAGGAACCTGCCCCCGATGCCATCAAGAAAGTATGTATAAGTACAAAAACCCATGGTATTTGAGCAAAATCTTCGATATGCACGAAGAATGCAGCCACTGTGGCCTGCATTATCAAATAGAACCTTCGTTTTTTTATGGTGCTATGTATGTAAGTTATGGTTTAGGCGTAGCATTCTCCGTAGCTACATTTATAATATCGCATGTATTTTGTAATGCAAGCCTGGAAACCGACTTTATAGCAATAATAGTATCACTCATCATACTAATGCCGTATCAAATGAGGCTTGCGCGTAATTTATGGATTAACTTTTTTATTAAATACCGCAAAGACTGGCGCGATATTAAAGCAAAGGAAAACGATTCAAATTAATATCCCGCTTTACAGGCGTCCCGGTTTCTATTGATTCAAACAATTCTTTAGCCATAAATGGTGCAAGCATTACACCCCTTGTACCCAGTCCGTTTAATAAATGTACGTTTTTACAGATATGATGCGTACCTACCAATGCTTTCCGGTCTTTTACGGTAGGCCTAACACCCGCATAATGGTCAACAATTTCATACGGACAGGTAATTATCTCAGCCAATTTCTCTACAAGTTCTTGCTTAGCAGCTTCTGTTGGTATCGATGTTTTATCCTCCCACTCGTAAGTGGCACCTACTTTGTACAAATCGTTACCCACAGGTAACACAAATAATGCGGCCTTAATGCCCACTGTCAACTTCAACTCCGGAGCTTTTATAAGCAAAAGTTCGCCTTTAGTACCATTTAAAGGTAAATAACCGAAATAAGGATTGTTCTTTATACCAAACCCCTCTGCAAATACAATATGCTTCGCCAAAGTTCCTTTATACTCCACGTAGTCGTCATAGATGTTAAGCGCGGCATAGTCAAAAGTTTCCTCTAAAAGTGTACCTTCTTTTTTGCTATGTCCCCAATAGACCGGTATTAACGTATTTGTATTGACATAACCAGTATGGAGTACCTTGCCAAAACCAAATGGAGAAGGCACACCTTCAAACTTCTCATGAATGACCTCCGGATGTAAAAATGGGGTAAGTTTAGGGTTATCAATAGCCTCAAACCACATATTTTGTTCCTCTACAGAAGCGAATTTCCTGTATAAAGGTACATTATGGTCAATTTTCACCCCCAACTTTCGTTCCAAATTCTCATAAAACGGCTTCATAAACATTATATGCTCATAAGCATCCTGTGTAGGTTTCATCCGTTTAAGAACTACAGGATTATACACTCCGGCAGCAGCGAGACTTGAATTTTGTGAGCTATTGGATATTATAAGGATAGATTTTCCGTGTTGCAAAGCTGTTTCTGCAAATGCAATACCGGCCAAATGACCACCCACAATGATAAAATCTTTCATGTGACAAAGATACTAAGAGAATTTCAAGCTAAGGAATGATAAAACTCAATAGTTGCAGAAATGATGATTAGAACTTAAAACACACTGGAAATCAAAAAACATTTGTTTCACATACAAATGACTTTAAGACTATTTAAGTTTTCTGTACAACATTTACGTGCTATGATTAAGGATTAGTATACGTTCTAAAAACAAAGAAAGTATAATTAACCTCTTGAGGAAATTCAGGGCTCTTAAAAATAACATCATCAGTCATTATAATATTTTCTTTGAAAATCTTAAAACGAAAAAATTCAGAATCATCACCCGTAAACAACTTATTGTTAACAACATAAATATAATTCATTTTATTTAGACGCCTATATTCTGATAATTTTGAATATGATATTTTTTTAGTATGTTTATTTGTGAAATAAAATAGAATCCAATCCACTGTGTCGGAAAAATACTCTTTTAAAAAAGAATCATTTCTATTTATAATAAAACCAACTGACATTTTTTTTGGACTAATTTCTCTAAGACTATCCATCGGAAATAATTTCCCATCTAAAAAGCAGATACACTCCGGAGTCATTTTATCCTTAAGGTTATTAAGAGTTTGTCCATTAATATGAAGACAAAACAAAGCTATAAAAACTAATAAAAATCTCATTGGCAAGGCAGTTTTTGATAGAAAAACATCTGGAAACGAAAGCTTTAGAACAAATGTAATTAAAACAGCCAGCTATACC
>NZ_JBKJHC010000016.1:0-73009 GCF_046613565.1 Flavobacterium sp. RHBU_3
TATCTACTGTATTTATTAAGATTATTAAAACTTTTGCTACTCTTAACGCATCAGTAGTATTTATAAATCTAAATTGTATCGATTCATGTGCACTGTTAATTTCCCATCAGATATAAAAAACATTAAACAGAAAATAGTATCTGAGTTAAAGGAAAAAGACAAAGAATTAATCAATGATTTTGTGAATGACCCTGAAAAAATTTATTTTCACGACAGCACTAAAGACTGTTTAAGGTTAATATATTTTGAAAGAGATTTTTCAAAAAAGAATTCATACTATTTAAAAATTGATTTGTCCTGCAAGACTAAATATCCATGAGACATTTTTCACCGGCTTTCATTATTATTTTCTTTTGGCTTATTACGGTAGCTACAGCAGCACAATTGCTGTTTATAGCAAACCTGGCTATAGGTGTACGCAAACGGCATACAGCGTAACGCCACACCCCGCTTACGGGTTATTTTTACCAGGCTGTTTTTGCAAATGGCATATTGTTTATATTTGGTTTTTAACCAACTGTGAATAAATGAATCCTTTCAACAAAAGCTTCTTGATATTATTTTGCATACTTCTCACACATCCTGCCTTTGCCCAAATTAAAGGTCATTATGATAGTTACGCTAATGACAGTCGACTATTTAAAGTAGATACCGCAAGAGGTATGCTACATGGCAATTTTATCTGTCGGGATAAAAAAGGCCGAAAGCTAATAACCGGCAGCTTTAAAGACAATCAAAAGTATGGCATCTGGACAATTTGGGATACTCTGGGGTGCATGCGGGTAAAATATAAATTTTCCGGTAACGGAGCATATAATTTCAAAATAAAGCGTTTTAATAACTCCGAAGGCAAACCCATAAAACGCCTTAGCCATGCAGACTTTTTGCAGCAACGCTTTAATGATAGCGTATATCGTCGAAATTACCTTTCCCGCTATAAGAATAGCCCCTTTCCACAGGAAGCAATAAGTTTAGACTCGTTAGATAGTTTTTTAAAAGAAGAAAATAAAAAATTAGATCCCCTATTAGTGCGTACCCATTACGGCTACGAAGCGCATACTGAAGTCCGCGACAGCGCGAATGTGATAAGTTATCCATATTTTATCAGTGGGTGGAATATTTTTGCCAGCATAAAGATGTTTCGTTTTATAGAACCCAACCCGGTAAATGCAATATTTTTTGACAAAAATGTGCTGGAGCACACCATAGGCAATTACATTAAAACAAGTGAAAAACCTGAAATATATACGGATTTCCCGTTTAAGGAAAAGGTTTTAAGAGAAGAAGCTTTAAACAAGCTAATAGACACAAAAATTGCAGGCTACAAAATCATGGAAGTCTGGTATTTTGATGTTAAAAGACTATGCAGCGATATACGTATTACAGGCATAATTCCCGTAGTATTTAATGAAACTACACAACGGTATGAAGACCTGTTTTGTGTATACTACGAATCATTAAGAGAACACTTATCTAAAATACCGTCCACAATAAAAGGGAAACCCGAAGTACATACACTGGAAGATATTTTTCATTACAGGCAATTTAGCAGCTTTGTTTATTACAGAGAAAGCATATTAGCAAAGGAAGAAGACGTAGACATATACAAAACCAAACAAATACTAAAAGATAAAAGCATTTCGCTTGAAGTGTTGCCGCTACTAATAGAATACAATTGTATGCTACACTTTACCGAACCTAATGACAGAGAAATAAGACGAGTACCCGATTTCAGGAATAAAAAAAGCCTCTGATTTCTCAGAGGCTTTTGTGCGGGTGAAAGGACTCGAACCTTCACACCGTGAGGCACCAGATCCTAAGTCTGGCGTGTCTACCAATTTCACCACACCCGCAGGGCAGTAATAATAAGCAGTGTTTGTTTCATTATTACGGGTGCAAATATACGGCGGTTTTCCATACTTGCAAGTAAAATGACCAAAAAATAATTATTATTTTTTCAGTACTTTTGACTTAAAATCGTATATCTCTCATAATAAATGGATAACATAAAAAATTATGTCGGCCAAAACAAAGACCGATTTATAAACGAACTGATTGAACTGCTTAAAATACCTTCTGTAAGCGCAGACAGCGCCTACAGCCAGGATGTAATTAACACCGCCGATGCGGTACTTGCCAGCCTTAAAGCTGCCGGATGCGACAAAGTGGAACTTTGCGAAACACCCGGCTACCCTATTGTATATGGCGAAAAAACCATAGACCCTGCCCTGCCTACCGTACTGGTATACGGCCACTACGATGTGCAGCCTGCTGATCCTATTGAGCTATGGACCTCTCCCCCGTTTGAACCGGTAATTAAAAAAACCGAGTTGCACCCTGAGGGAGCCATCTTTGCCCGTGGTGCCTGCGACGACAAAGGCCAAATGTACATGCACGTAAAAGCGCTGGAGTACATGGTACAAAACAACAACCTGCCGTGCAACGTTAAGTTTATGATAGAGGGTGAGGAAGAAGTGGGTTCACCAAGCCTTGCGTGGTTTGTGGAGCGCAACCAGGACAAGCTTAAAAACGATGTTATCCTTATTTCAGATACCGGGATGATAAGCAACGAGCAGCCGAGCATTACTACCGGCCTGCGTGGCCTTAGCTATGTAGAGGTAGAGGTTACAGGCCCTAACCGCGACCTGCACTCGGGTCTGTACGGTGGTGCTGTGGCCAACCCTATTAACATACTGGCAAAGATGATTGCCAGCCTGCACGACGAAAACAACCACATTACCATACCGGGCTTCTACGACAAGGTAGAAGAACTAAGCCGTGAAGAGCGCGACGAAATGGCAAAAGCCCCCTTCAGCCTAGATGCCTACAAAAAAGCACTGGACATTGAAGATGTATATGGCGAAGCTACATACACTACCAACGAGCGTAACTCCATCCGTCCTACGCTAGATGTAAACGGTATTTGGGGTGGCTACACCGGCGAAGGTGCCAAAACGGTTATTGCCAGCAAGGCCTACGCCAAAATATCAATGCGCCTGGTTCCGGCACAGGACTGGAACGAAATCACCGAGCTGTTTACCAAACATTTTACAGCTATAGCACCAAAAGGTGTTAGGGTTAAAGTTACTCCACACCACGGCGGCCAAGCGTATGTAACCCCTATAGACAGCATTGGCTACCAGGCAGCCGCTAAGGCATACGAAGAAAGCTTTGGCGTTAAGCCAATCCCAGTGCGTTCAGGAGGCTCTATTCCTATTGTAGCGCTGTTTGAAAAAGAACTGAAAAGCAAAACCATAATGATGGGCTTCGGTCTGGATAGTGATGCCATTCACTCGCCAAACGAGCATTACGGCATTTTCAACTACCTTAAAGGGATTGAAACCATTCCGTTGTTCTATAAGCATTTTACGGAGCTTTCAAAATAGTTGTTGGTTGACGGAAACACACCCTAAACTGTAACTCCCTGTTAAAATCCTAAAAACAAAAAAGCCTTAAAACACTTTACTACAGTTGTTTTAAGGCTTTTATATTTTGAAAACAAAGACTATTTATAGCTTACAACCGTATAGCCAAACCCGATATTAAAATCAGGGTATTTTTTTATTGCGTGCAGCGATGGTTCGTTAATCGCTTCCCATTCCATCACCTTGCGGTTTGGGTTTTTCACGTACGTTAGTGTTCCCTTAGACCTTGAGGTTAACGGAAAATTTGGTTGGCAATAATCCAAATAAAAACGATCATTACCGTTTGCATCTTTATACGTTTCGGTAGTAGGCTCATATTTTGCAAGTACCCCTTCAGCATCACTTTTCCCCACAATAGTAAGCTGTACAAAAGCTCCGTTGTGTGACAGGGCTATTTCCTTGTCCAGCTTTATGGAAAATTCTTTGGCATCAGCTTCATTGGTTACTATAGCAAGCTGCTCAAAGCCTTCTATTTTACTACCGGGAACATTGTTTTGGTTTTCCAGTAGTTCTATTTTTACAAGGGTATTAAAACCCACCTTTTCAAACACTCCCGGGTGTCCTTCCGATTCAAAGGCAGCCTTCATAAGCGGTAGTGTAAGCGTACTCAGGTAAATATTATCCTCATCGGGTTGCACCAAAAATGCATATTGCATATTTATAGCCGACATGTATAGCCTGTTATTGTCCTGGTGCATTACCGGTTTTACAGTGTGTTCCGTACGCTTTTTGGCAACAGTAACCTGTTGCACCATGTCGTGCTGTTGTACCGGATTTTCGGCTAAGGCTACATCATTTGGGTTCTGCTGGGCCATTACAGCTGTACCGGCAAGAAGAAGGGAATAAAAAATCTTCATAGTTTCGGGTTGATTAAGATTGTCTCGGCTCAAGGTACGGAAATTTTGCATCGGAAAATAACCGCAGGCACTAAATAAATTTTCCTTATTTTTGGCTAATGTTATAAAAACACGGTTGCCACTTCATGAAAAAATCAGTCTTTTTATTGCCTTTCATGCTCATTTTGTGCTCCTGCAAGTATTTTGAAAAGCAGGTACCAAATGAGGAAGAACTGCTGCAACAACGGCTGAAGGAAATCAACTGGAAGGAAGTAAGCAGTTATCCGTCGCTCATAGGTTGCGATGCCATAACCGACAAAGAGCTGAAAAAAGAGTGTTTTTTTTCTACTATGGCACAACTGGTGCAGGAACGCCTGGGTGCCGATACCATAGCCATGCTATACCCCTGTATGGACACCATAAACATGAAGGTTACGGTATACCCTGATTCGCGTGTGGAATTTGAGCCGCAGTTCCCGGCTGATACTACGGGCTACAACCGCAGTAAATTTGACAGCATTATAAGGGCACGTCTTGCTGATTTCCCTAAAATAGAACCCGCACAAAAAGAAGGTATCCCGGTAAAAAGCCAGTTTGTAATTCCTATTGTTTTAGACTCGGGGGAGTAAATAAATATTTTTCTCGCAAAGGCGCAGATACACAAAGCTTTGCAAGATATATAAAATCATCTTTCTCTCTTAAACGTCAGCACAAAATAGCTACCCGCTACTACCGGCAGTACTATATTCAGCATCCATTGCAGGGTAGCGGCAAGCACCACTATCCATTCGTCTACACCTATTTTCCCGAAGAAAAATACGGCCACGCTTCCGCGCACGGCAAAGTCGATAAAAGTAAAGTTAGGCAACGACGATCCTAAAAAGTATATCCCCGCTATGGCCGGCAGCATAATGTAAGCCGGTACCGTAACATCAAAAAGCACAAACAATAAATAGTGCTGCAATACTATGCACGAATAGCGCAGCACGGCATAAAGCATATTTTTACGATGCACACCTTTTGGCAATTCCTGTATTTTTTCTATAAGCCGCTGTATGGAATAACCTTTTATGGTAATTTTTCGCGAAGCAAAAACAAGGGCTACCACTACTGCTATACCGGCAAGTATCAGTAACAACAAACTATTCGGGATTACGCTATACATTACATTAAACACCACGAGGCCTGTTAGCCCGGCCAGTATGGCTATAATCATCTGTACACCGTTACATATCAGGTTAAGGAACACCACCTGTCCTGCCTCTTCTTTTTTGTAGTAAAAAGCCTTGGCGGCATATTCCCCCAGCCCGTTTGGTGTAAATATCGCCGCGGTAACCGCTGCCAGCACCTGCGCCGCTGATTTACCTAATGATATAGGCCGCAGTGTACCCGAAAGTGCCTGCCATTTCAGCACCTCTAAAAAGCGGTTCATAACCGTAAGGAAAAGAATGGCGGCAATGGTTATTGCCGACCCCGGCCTGCTTAAAGCTTCGGATAACCGGGCAGGATCAAACTGATTGCCGTCTGAAAGGCGGTTGTAGATAAAATAAAACGCACCGCCCACTACCAATATTTTGGCAATAAAAACAAAGAATTGCTTAGTTTTGTGGGGCAGGGCTTTCATCCCGCAAAAGTAACAAAATTACCTTGGCAAGCGAACGTATTATATTAGGCATCGACCCCGGCACCACCATTATGGGCTTTGGGCTTATAAAAGTGGTGAATAAAAACATGCAGTTTATTCAGCTGAATGAACTTAACCTGAGCAAATACGACGACCATTACCTGAAACTGAAGCTCATTTTTGAGCGCACCATAGAGCTTATAGAAACCCACAACCCCGACGAAATAGCCATTGAGGCACCGTTCTTTGGTAAAAACGTGCAGAGTATGCTAAAGTTGGGCAGGGCACAGGGTGTGGCTATGGCAGCAGGGCTTTCGCGCCAGATACCGGTTACCGAATACGAACCCAAGAAAATAAAAATGGCCATTACCGGAAACGGTAACGCCAGTAAGGAGCAGGTAGCCAAAATGCTGCAACAGCTCTTGGGCTTAAAAGAACTTCCTAAAAACCTGGACAGCACCGACGGACTTGCCGCTGCAGTATGCCACCACTTTAACACGGGCAAGACTACTGTAACCGGAAAAAGCTACAGCGGCTGGGATGCATTTTTAAAGCAAAATCCAGATAGGGTAAAGTAAAAAACAAAACCATTATGAAACCATTTTTTATAAGCGACAACAACGCGTGGCAACCCGCAGGCGAAGGCATTACCCGCCAGATAACTGGGCATAACAACGGCCTGATGATGGTTAAGGTAGCCTTTGAAAAAGGCGCTGTAGGCACACCGCACAGCCATCCGCATACGCAGGCATGCTATGTGGCATCGGGGATGTTTGAGGTTGTTATAGATGGTAATAAACAGGTGCTAAAAGCCGGTGACACCTTTTTTGTGCAGCCAAAACTGGTACACGGCGTGGTATGCCTGGAAGCCGGTGTTTTAATCGACGTTTTTAATCCGCACCGCGAAGACTTTTTATAAGCTGCCCTAAAGGTTGTACCTTTACCCCAACAAAAAATCTGATGGCGGGCATATACATCCACATACCATTTTGCAGGCAGGCATGCCATTACTGCGATTTCCATTTTTCTACTTCCATGAAAAAGCGGGAAGAAATGGTGCAGGCTATAGCCCGCGAAATTGTATTGCGAAAGGATGAACTGGACAATGAGGTTATAGAAACCATCTACTTTGGCGGCGGTACTCCATCGGTATTAACCAATGAAGAAATTCAACTGCTGATTGATACCGTATACCAAAACCACACGGTGATTGACAACGCAGAAATTACCCTTGAAGCCAACCCTGATGATTTAACACCCGCACGAATTACCGAATTACCGAATTACCACATTAACCGCCTTAGCATTGGCGTGCAATCGTTCTTTGAGGAAGACCTGCAAATGATGAACCGCGCCCACAATGCCACACAGGCCGAAGCCTGCCTTACCGAAGCCGTTAAGCATTTTGATAATATTACTCTCGACCTGATTTACGGCATCCCCGGCATGGACAACACCCGCTGGATGCAAAATGTAGAAAAGGCATTATCGTTTGGCATTCCGCATATATCCAGCTATGCGCTGACTGTCGAGCCAAAAACTGCACTGCATACATTGGTAAAAAAAGGGATTATAGCCGCACCCAGCGATGAAGCCGCCCACGAACAGTTTTTACTATTAGCCGACCGACTGCAACAGGAAGGTTTTGTGCATTACGAGCTGTCTAACTTTGGTAAGCCGGGATATTTCAGTAAAAACAATACCGCATACTGGCTGGGTAAAAAGTACATAGGCATAGGCCCATCGGCGCACAGCTACAACGGCACACACCGCAGCTGGAATATAGCAAATAATTCACTCTATCTAAAAGCGCTTACAAAAGAAAAACTTGCCCTGGAAACCGAGGAGCTCACCCCTACTGACCGTTATAACGAATATGTAATGACGGGACTGCGTACCATTTGGGGTGTAGATGTGAAAAGGGTTAAGGATGATTTTGGCACCGCATATTCTGACTACCTGCTACAGGAAGCAACGGCGTTTGTAGCACAGGGATTGCTTTCGTTTGAAAACAACACCCTTACCACCACCCGCGCCGGAAAGTTCCTTGCCGACGGTATAGCCAGCGATTTGTTTTTTGTAAACTAACGGTTACCGGTAATTATCCTTAGGTTGCATTTCTTTACAAGGATAAAATACGCCAGGTAACAGATAATTATGGCAAGCAGTATTTGTGCGGTTACATACACATAGGCATTGGGGTGAAACAGCCCGATTAAAGGAGCTATAAAAACAATAAGCGGCGAATGGTACAGGTGTAGAAAATATGTATAACCTCCTGTTTTTACAAAGTTGAACTGTAGGTTTACCAGCACCAGGAAAATGGAAATGGCAACTACGAACTTATACGTGTCAAATTCAAAAAAACAGATACTGAGCACTACTGCCGGAATGGTTACAGCCAGCTTAATCCACAGCGGAACAGCATAAATTTCAAACTTCCGGATTAGGAAACCGGCTAAAAACAACAGGGCTATATTGTACCGTATAAGTACCTGCCCAAAGATGGCCAACGGAATTATAAACAGCAGCCCCCTGTAATCCTTTTGCAAAAGCGCTAAAAAGCAGAAAATCACAAACAGGTCGCGTATAAAGTAGGTGGGCGGGTTTATGGGAACGTCGTTAACCGAGAGCAGTCCGTTAGTTATCAGGGTAGCATCATAAGTAAGCCTGTTAAGGTAATTGTACCCCAGTGCATTAATAAGCAATACCGGGATAATTACAGCAAGGTTGGCTATCAGATACGGTATCAGCAGGCTTTTAACCTTTTTGTTCAGCAAATCAGGATTGCTGTGATAGTTGTAGTACAAGTAGCCCGATATAACCGAAAGCAACAACGTACCGTATTTTGGCATCACTTCCAGGATGAAATAAGGAGCCCCGGACACAAAATTATGACGGGTATGTGTAAAGGTGATAAGGATAACCCCTACTATACGCATTAATTCTATTGGGTAGTTTGTGCCTTCAGATTTGGCCATTGTTGCAATTTTGCGACAATGATAACCAATTTTCAGGAGTAATTACAAACGGTTTTTGTTATTTTGTATAAAACAGCAAACAAATGTTCGGTACAATAGAACACCACAACAAAACCTACAAAGTAGATTTTTCTGCCCCCATAGACCTATCATTACCCATTACCGCCGATGGTAAAAACCCCATAGCGTGGTACCTGGACCAACCGGAAATAAACCCGGTTACCATGGGCGACTGGATTGGGGCTGTCGCCAAAGGTTCGAGTACCAACTTTAACAACATAGCCTTTAACCCGCACGCGCACGGCACACACACCGAATGTTTGGGGCACATAACCCGTGATTTTTTCAGCATCAATGATACGCTAAAGACTTTCTTTTTTATAGCGGAGCTGATTTCGGTTACGCCCGAAGACAAGGATGGTGATTTGGTGATAACCAAAGCGCAGGTAGAAACAGCCCTTAACGGCAAAACACCCGAAGCGCTTATAATACGAACCCTGCCAAATACCGAAGAAAAAAAACACAAAAACTACAGCCACAGCAATCCTCCGTACTTAGAGGAAGCAGCTGCTAAGCTTATCCGTGAAGCGGGTATAAATCACTTACTCATCGATCTGCCCAGTGTAGACCGTGAGGAAGATGGTGGTGCACTCTTGGCCCACAAGGCATTTTGGAACGTAAAAGACACGCACAACCTCAACGCTGATGCGCGCCATAACGCTACGATTACAGAACTTGTTTTTGTTCCTGATGCAGTACAGGACGGCACCTACCTGCTGAACCTGCAAATAGCCAGTTTTGATAACGACGCCAGTCCGAGTAAGCCGGTATTGTATAACCTTAGAAAAGATTTTGAATTAGGACAGGTAACGGCCGACATTATGTCAACCATTTCCCAAATAATCGGTTAAAAAATGAAGCAACTTATCCAACTTGAAGAAGCAGCACTATTTGCCTTGGGTATTTACGGGTTTAGCCTGTTGCCTTTTGCGTGGTGGTGGTTTTTAGTACTTATCCTTGTACCTGATTTTTCAATGATAGGCTACCTTGCCGGGAATCGTGCAGGCGCATGGGCATACAACCTGTTTCATCACAGGGGTATTGCTGTGGCCGTATACCTTTTGGGTTGCAACATGGCAAACGCCAATGTACAGTTGACCGGGGTAATGCTCTTTGCCCACAGCAGCATGGATAGGATGTTTGGCTACGGCCTGAAATATGAAAGCGGTTTTAAGTTTACACATCTTGGGGAAATTGGGAAGAAATAACCTGAACTAACTTTTCACTTTACGACTTTAAAACTTTCGACTTTATGACCATAACCGATTTATACGACTATTGCCTTAGCAAGCCCGGCGTTACCGAGCATTTTCCGTTTGATGAAGACACACTGGTGTTTAAGGTGGGCGGAAAGATGTTTGCGCTGTCGTCGCTTTCGCAATGGGAAAATGGCAATGCTACCATCAATCTGAAGTGCGACCCTGACCGTGCCGAGGAACTGCGTGCGGAATATGATGGCATAAAACCCGGCTACCACATGAGCAAGGTACACTGGAACACGGTTATGGTGAACAGCGATGTACCGGCAAAGCTATTGCGCGAAATGATAACCCATTCGTACGAACTGGTATTTAAAAGCCTGACCAAGAAATTACAGGCAGAAATATCGGGTAACTAACTACGTTATACCAAACTACTATAACCCAAATAACCTCATTTTATGCAAACAAACACGGACGCATTTGTAACCTCCGAAATACAAAACGGTATTGCAGCCGTAACGTTTTTTCATCCGCAGGGCAACTCTATGCCGGGCGTACAACTGGCGCGTCTTGCCGCTGAAATAACCACCCAGGGCGAAAACCCGGATGTAAACGTAATTATCCTGAAAAGTGCAGGCGAAAAAGCATTCTGCGCAGGGGCTTCGTTTGACGAGTTGCTGTCTATAACCAACGAGGAGGATGGTAAGGCATTCTTTTCGGGGTTTGCCAATGTAATTAATGCCATGCGAAAGTCACCTAAGCTTATCATAGCCCAGATTCAGGGGAAAGCCGTAGGCGGTGGTGTTGGACTTGCCTGTGCTGCTGATTATACGCTGGCAACTACAACAGCATCAGTAAAGCTAAGTGAATTGACCATAGGCATAGGGCCGTTTGTCATTAGCCCGGCGGTAGAGCGCAAAATAGGTACTTCAGCATTTATGCAAATGAGCATGAACGCTACCGAATTTTACAGCGCAGAGTGGGCTAAGGAAAAGGGTATGTTTGCCGAAGTTTTTGAAACCCTAGCAGAACTCAACACCGCAACGAATACACTTGCCGAAAAACTTGCCAACTATAACCCGGAAGCCATGCGCCTGCTGAAACAGATAGCCTGGCAGGATACCGAAAACTGGGACACACTCCTTTCCGAACGCGCACAAATGAGCGGGTCGCTGGTACTGAGTGATTTTACTAAGGAAGCGCTACTTAAGTTTAAAAATGGTTGATGGTTGATGGTTGTTGGTTGTTGGTTGTTAGAAACATCACTCTAAACCAATTACACTCTGAAAAAGTATTAATTAATGAATGTAAGTTCTCAACAACCGGCAACTTCATAGGATATAACAAGTACTTATTAAGAAATAGTGAGTGTAGCTCCCAACAACCGACAACTAACAACCAACAACTAAAAAAACTACATTACACTTTTCTGTTTTTCGCTAAAGCGGTCGGTGTGCGTACGCAGCATATCGAGCGCTTTTTGCTTTTTATAGTCGTACAGTTCGCGGTCGTTACGGATATCAGCATACACATCGTCATAAATACCGGCATCAGTAGATTGCAGCAGTTCGCGTTGGTGGGTATCCATAGCCAGGTTGGTTCGCATAGCTGCTTCGGCATCTTCCAGCTTAAAGTCGTATTCCCCTTTTGGCGAAAGCAGCTTAGCAATAATAGGTGATGTTTCTATAGCCAGGAACAGCAGCATGATAAACAGGGACGGCAAAAACGGCAGTTTATTCAGCGCATTAATACGCGCCATAAGTCCGTCAAAACCATCAATAACCGGTTGGGTTTCGGTAACTTTTTTATCCAAATCCGCCTGAAGTACCTTACCGGCTTTTTCGTTCTCGGCTATTTTTGCCTCGTTACGTTTGCGCAGGCTGTCCAGTTGTTGCTTGGCAGCATCGTGGCTTTCACGTTTCTCTTTATAAATAGGCCCTTTACCCATTTTCTTGGTTCCGGCAGTACCCTCGGCTTCGGTAATGTACGAGTTGTACAAACCTGCCACTTCCTTTTCCTTATGGGCTATTTCGGCACGCAGGCTATCGGTCTGGGCTTTGTTTTTATCCAGGTCGGTTTTGTAGAAAGTACTTACCTGCTTTTTATTGGCAATAGCCATGTCGTTTTTCTCCTTAAGAAGCTGGGCGTTGATTTCCTTCTCGAAAATCTTAATCTCAAGCGGCTTGGAAATTACTATGGCGATGATGATGGCCAATACGATACGCGGTGTGGCCTGTAGCAGCTCCTGACGGAATTTATCGCGCTTGCGGATGGTGGAAACGATAAACCTGTCCAGGTTAAAAATAAGTAAGCCCCACACAAACCCGAAGAATGCCGCGGTATACACGTTATCGAAAACCGTATACAGCGCATAGGCCGATGCTATCCATGCCAGGAGTGCGGTAAAAAATACGGTGGCGCCTATGCCCGCATATTTGTTCTGCTCGCCGTTAGAGCAGGTACCAATGATCTTTTCGTCTGCGCCGGAGCAGATGATAAAAAATTTCTTCAACATAATACTGAACGTTTTTTGTTTTTGATGATAGATGATGCTGCAAAGATAACGTGAATTTAACAACGAATGGTATAACCCACTGATATGAATTGTGTTAAAAAGAAAAAAACGAGCTGAATATATTTACCCTATATTAGTACCCAAAACCAAAGAAAATGCAACCAACCTTATTTTTACTTGTGCTTTTATTTGTCATAGGAATAATACTTTTAATTACGGGAATAAGGCTGTACCGGCAGTATACAAACGTAAAAGAAATTGCAGATTTTCCACTTGATATAGAACCCCGGAAAATCAATTTTGAGAAAAGCGGAGCCTATAGCGTTACCATTGTAGGGGCTGCAAAGATTGACGATCTACACTTTAGGGTGACTTCTGAAGACAATAAAAGAATGGAAATTTATACATATGGAATTTTCAGCCCCACATTTCTCTATAAAAGAGGGATTGGTGTTACGGCTTATTATTTTATTATAACCCAAGCAGGTTACCATACCATTACATTTCGTGACCTTGAAAAATTGGAAGCAAAAACAACAAACTTATTACTAACCTCCCTTTTTACAAAAAACATACCGGCTGCGCACTTATCCATTAAGATAAAAGAGCATAAATTAAATTGGAGGCTTACTTTAGGGATGTTGCTTGTTATTATTTCCTCGTGGGCAATCTTATTCCCGATAGCTTATGTTTTACTTAATCCATCATTCAGAATATTTTCCAAATAAAAATATCCGCCCCTTACGGAAGCGGATATAACGTTACTAAAAAAATAAGCCAATATAATTATTGATTATAAGCTATATTGTCTGAATCATAAAAGACAGGAGCTTATACCTAATCATCATGATTTTTTTCATGGGGACTCTATATTAAAAGTTATTCTTAATCATTAAACTTATAGCTTACGCCCAGTTGCAGTATAGCAACCCCGTAACCCACTTCGGCATTGGCAGCAAAATTTTTGGTAAAATAGTAACGCCCTCCGGCAAAAGGCGTAACACCCGGGTAACTGCCATACGAATCTACCCCGTAAATACCGCCAGTACCGTCGGTATATTTATAGTCGAGGATGTTGTAGCTTGCAAGCACACCGGCATACACATCAAGATTTTCTACGTCTAACTCGGTATAATGCCATGCGCCGCGTATACCTACAATGGTATAGTTCCACTTTTGGTCGTAACCGGGCCCCGAATAGCTGTAGCTTACACGCCCCAGGTATCCGGCAAGGCTTACCGTACCGGGACCTGCCTCCCAAAAACCTCTTTCGTAATTAGCGCTTATACCTATGCCACCGCTGGAACCACTGTACGTATCCAGGCCGCTGCCCAGGCCTACATCGGCACTTATTACCTGGGTTCCTACTTTAAATTCCTGTCCGTATGCCGCCATGCCAAACAGGCACAGCAACATTGCTGCTAATGTACTCTTCATGTATACTGATTAATTGATTACTATTTGTAGTAGGGCTAACAAAACTACCTGCCTAAATAAACAAGCCTTTTGGCCGGACTTGTTTAAAAATCGGGGTAGAACCGAACACAGAAAGGATTTGGGAACCGATACTCTTGCTGAAATTATTTTTTTTAATGGTTGGCTGAATTAAAACTTAAATAAAAACAATCAAAAGTAACTGATAGACAACACTTTTAAAATACCTACTATTAGGTATTTTTCAAATAAAAAAATATCCGCTCCTTTCGGCAGCGGATATCTAAAGATAACTAAACGGTAACTCAAATTAATTTTATGGTGGTTATTTCTTTTGTCGGAAAAGGGTTATTGATGTTGAATAAATTCGTGGTTTTCCATCTTTTTGCTGAGGAATCCAGCGGGGCGACGCGGTAAAAACACGCAAAATCTCTTCTGCTGTTTCTTTATCTGTTCCACGCGCCTCCACATCAGTTAAAGAACCATCTGTATTTACTGAGTAGAATACCCATATTTCTTTACTTTTGATTTCTTCAGATAGTTTAAGATTGTCGTAAATGTACTTTTCAAACGCTTCCTTGCCTCCTGGAAATTGTAGTTCTACAACCTTAGCGCTTTCTACTTTTTCTTTTATAAAATCATAGGTAGGCCCTACAAATTTAGCCTGTTGTGCATCTGCGTCCCTCTCGTAAGCCCTTTTGCCTGAAGCATCTTTTTTGTTGTCTTCGTCAATTTCCGCCTGTTTACTACCCGGCTTTGCTGTTACTACAATAGTATACTGCTTATTTGGATAATGATCGTTTAAATGCTTCATCTTCTTCTCAAAATACGGGCGTGTAAATAAAAACACGTAAAAGTTTTGCATCTCTTTTTCACCCGGCGTATGTGTTCCATACATTTTATACGCTGAGTAAACAAAATCTTCCCGCTTATATTTAAGCATTTCTTCCCTTGTTACTTTTTGTTCATTTAGATAAAATATACATTCCTCTCTGTTAAAATAAAAGTCATAATCTTTTTGAGAAATAGGATCAGAATCAAACTTTTTTGGCACATTGTTCAGGTAATACCTTTTGTGTTCTTCACTCACTTTTTCGTAAGGTGCATTTATAGATACACCACGTGGCTTATCATCTATAACAATGCGCACGCCTTTAAAATATTCGTTACGGCGGGCATCGCCTGCAACAGTATCAGCAGGCTGTAGTGTTGTGGCTTCGGCAATAACCGAGTCGGCTTTTTCAGCAACAGCCACCACCTCAGGCAGCAGCTTTTCTGCTTTGGGCTCATGGGTTATTACAGGATTAAAGGTTCCGTTAGGCGCTTTAGAGTACGCCACGGTTTGTATGCTAAACAGGTACACTAATCCTGTAGCTACGGGTGCTACTGCCGCCCTAAGCAGCAGTGCTTTGGTTTTAGATGTGGTTTTGGTCATCATGGCAAAACGTTTTTTGGTTGTACTAAAGTTTATACTGCTGGCCAGGGCAAAAGCCAAAGGCGGTGTAGCCTTGTCCAGCAGCAATAATTGATAGGTGGGTATGTTAAGATGTTTGTGTATTACGGCTTCATCGGCCAGGAACTCGTGGTTGGTTTGTATGGCCTTCTTGTACATATACAGCAGCGGGTTAAACCAAAATACGGTTTTTAAAGCTTCGATAAAAAGTACATCAAGGGTGTGTTTTTGCTGCACATGGGCAAGCTCATGGGTAAAGAGTTCTGCTTCTATGGTTTGGCCTTCGTATTGGCTTTGGTTTACAAAAATGAAGTTCATAAACGTATACGGCAGCGGACAATCGGGCAGCAATACCAGCGTAGCTCCGTTTAACATTTCTTGTTTATTTCGCCTTGCTCTATCATAGAAACGGGATATATTAAGTACAAAACGAACTACAAGCAGCAAGGTTATAATACCATACACACCCCATAACACATACGGAAGGTAATTGGTTTGCCGTGCAATATGCTTAACCGGTGGCTTGTGTGTTTGCGGCTCAATGGTTTGCTGTAACTGTGGCTGCACCGAATAGGACTGCACCGTTTGTGTTGTTTCTAATGCTACAGGCACGGGTTTTGGCGCAAGAGCTTCCGTTTCTATATATACCGGAATGGTTATAACGGGCAACGCAAATGAAACCACCAATGCCCCCAGCAGGTAAAACCTGTTAAAACGGTGCATTTTTTCGCGCTCTAACAATACTTTGTATAGTGTAAACAATACAGCAAGTATAAGTACTGATTTTAAAAGGAACACTATCATAAAAATTGGTTTTGAATGGTTTGTCAGGCTATCGGGATATTACGCCTTAATGTTTATTGTGAATGGTATATCTTTATGTGACGCTATACGCTTGCCATCCTGACGGGCGGGTTCCCATTTGGGCGATTTACCCATAATTTTCTTTAACTGCGATATAACATCGGCATCTACCTCCGGACTAAAGCTGCTACCCGGATTCGGATGTACTTTGGCTGATATATTTCTAACCCTGCCTTTTTTATCAATATCAAAAGACAGTATGTACCTGGCTATTTTACTTTCTCCTTTCTCATTAAACTCAGGCAGTTTCATGCTTTTCATAATATTGTTGTATAAAACCTGAATTCCTCCGGGATACTCCGCTTCTGTAACTTCAGACACTATTTCGGGTTGCGGTGGGCGTACAGAATAATAATGCAATGCTTTTAGAGTTCCATTATCCTCATAGTCCACATTGGTACGCATTACATCATACAAGTCCTTACCTTTATATTTTACCGGATTAGCAGCAACAAGCGAATCAAATTCAGCTTGCTTTAACGACAAAATGTTAATACTCTTAATCTGATCAGGTTTAATATCCTTTAGCGGATTACTATTGTCTTGTTCAATCGGTTTTTGGGAAATTTTTACATATTTGGTTTCAGCAACATTATTTCCTTTTTCATCCTTAGATGTGGTTTCAAACTTAGTATAAGATTCACCTTCTTTTAAATTCTTATCGAGTAAGCCGGGGTTTACCTTCTGTACAGAATCTAATTGTGAAGGAGAAAACTTATTTACTTTAATAGATTTTATTTCCGGCTCTGCGGCTCTTTGTGCTTCTACTTTTATAGAGAACAGTAAAACTAGTGCAGCCGTTATAGGTAGTGTGGCAGCCTGCAACAACGCTGCTTTAAAACGTGTGGTGGTTTTTGTCATCATGGCAAAACGTTTTTTGGTTGTACTAAAGTTTATACTGCTGGCCAGGGCGAAGGCCAAAGGCGGTGTAGCCTTGTCCAGCAGCAATAATTGATAGGTGGGTATGTTAAGATGTTGGTGTATTACGGCTTCATCGGCCAGGAACTCGTGGTTGGTTTGTATGGCCTTCTTGTACATATACAGCAGCGGGTTAAACCAAAATACGGTTTTTAGCAACTCTATAAACAGCACATCCAGTGTATGCCGTTGGCGCACATGGGCCAGTTCGTGTGTAAGGAGCTCCGGTTCTATAAGGCGGCTGTATTCATTTTCACCCATAAAAATATTGCCCATAAACGTATGCGGTAGCATATCTTCTTTAAGCAATACAAGTGTTGCACCGTTGTATGCCAATACCGTATTGTTTTTTTTAACCCTGTAAAATCGCAGTATGTTTAAAGCAAAACGTATAGCAAGCACTGTTACTACCAAGATATACCCTGCCAAGGCAGCATACGCCCAGTAGTGGGTTTGCTGTACCTCCGGCGCGGCTACTGTTGCAGGCAGTGTGGTAACCATTTGCATTGTTTCAACCGGCACCTGCACTACGGGCTGCTCTTCGGCTTGTACATAAATGGGAATTACTACAAGCGGCAGCACCAACGAAAGCACAAGGCTGCTTAACAAATAAAAGCGGTTAAAACGATACATTTTTTCGCGTGAAAGCAGCAGGTAGTATGCCCAAAGCAATACTGCCAGGAACACCGCTGATTTTAGGATATAGGCTCCCATTACTTTCGGTTTTCGAGTTCTTTGTCTATAATAGCGCGGAGTTCTTCAAGCTCGGCGTCGCTCAAGTTGGTTTCTTTGGTAAAGAAAGAGGCAAACTGCGCGGCAGAGTTATTAAAGAAGCTTTTTATCATTCCGTTTACCTGTTTAGAAAAGTAATCGGATTTGTTAACCATCGGAAAGTACTCACGGCTCTTGCCGTATTCCTTGTACCCTACAAAGCCTTTTTCGGTCATACGCTTCAGTAGCGTAGCCACAGTGGTAGCAGCAGGCTTAGGATCAGGAAAAGCATCAATAAGGTCTTTCATAAAAGCCTTTTCCTGTTTCCATAAAAACTGCATTAATTGTTCTTCGGTTTTGGTCAGTTGCATATTCTACAATTTTAGAACTGTTTCTACAAATGTAGAATAAAAATCGAAATAAAAAAGTACTCCCCTAAATTTTAACGTTTTATATTTCCCGGGATGGTTTAAGCAGACAACCGGAACGGTATAACAAAATCATTTATTGATTGAAGGATATTTTTTTTAAAGCCGACAGCTTATTCAGGTCGTAGGTTATAACAGTAGTATCGGTCTTTGGCTTTACAGCTTCATCATCAAGTGTAAGGCCATTTTTAAGATAACCCCGCTCATCAATCACACCCTTATTAGTGGCGCGTTTAACACTTTTATGCACAGTTAATTTCAGATCTTCACCCAGGTGATAGTCATAAAGCCTTTCATACAGAGAATACGATAGCTCTGCGTCGCACTCACTAAATACCTCAACAACATATTTAGCGGTATTACCGTCTAAAACACAAACGTACTTCTTTATACAGGTACCATCCTCATACTGGAATTCAATTAAATCTAACGCCCTAACTTTTTGATGAACCTTTATCAACGTATACCTGCCTTCAGGGTTAAAGTTGGGATTCTTTTTTAACTCCTTGACAAACTTAGCAAAGTCAAACTCTACGATCTTATATTCAACAGCATCACGACTGCACAACTTATCGTTAGTACCAAAACCAAACAGGATGGGCATTGTAAAAAGTAAAACCAGGATGTTTTGCATAGCGCAACGGGAATTGATTGGTTTATTATTGTAAAGGCTTTACTCAAATTTAACCAAATTTAGCCACTTACCTTACATACAATATTAAAAAGACAAAAGCTTCAGAAGTAAATTCAGGGGCGTTAGGTCTATAGAATTCTTCCTATTCAGGCTGACTAACTTATACGCTTAAAATACAAATCCCACAGGTTTTAGTATTGATCCTTATTAAATAGACTTATGACTAATTCACAAAAGTAGATAAAAACAAAAAACCACCTTGAAAAAGGTGGTTTTTTTAAGAGCCGATGGAGGGACTCGAACCCACGACCTGCTGATTACAAATCAGCTGCTCTAGCCAGCTGAGCTACACCGGCGACTCATTTACGGGTGCAAATATAGGCGTGGTTTTTTAATTTCCAAAACAATTTTTGCACTTTTTAATGACTTTTTTTGCTTACAGCGCGTTTAGTTTGCCAATAAGCTGAGTAGCAGATTCTTCCAGTTTCTGGTTGATTTGCTTAAAATGTGCCTTTTTATTTTCAACGTTTTTAGCGTTTACATCCTTCATAAGGTCATCAAATACTGCAATAGCCTCGGTTACAATAGCTTCAGATGCATCGCTGGCTTTTCCGCCTTTTGCAAGCTCTGTAATGTATACCGCTTCAATAATATCGCCAAGTACAAAGTTGATGTCTTTTTTTAGGTTTTTTACACTTGCCATGTCTGTCTGTTTTAATTTATACGTTGCAAAAGTACAACATCTGTACTTAAATCCTGTTAAGAAATATATATTTCAAGCAGCGTAGCGGTGCCTGTTAGCGCAAAAGCTTTTACCGCTGCCGGCACAAGTACCGTATCGCCCTTTTTAAAGCTGTAGGTTTCACCTTCTATATCGAAGGTATATTCACCCTCAGTACAAATATAAACAGTAAAGCTATCGCCTGTACGGCTTACACCCACGCTTCCGTTTAGCGGAACGTAGTTTGTAGTAAAATAAGGGCAGTCTACCATGTTGTTGCTCTTATTCTCCTCTTTAGTGTATTGCTTTTCGGTATCGGTAAGATCGTAGTTCATGGCATCGAGCGCCAGTTCTACATGTAGTTCGCGGCCGTTACCGTTAGCATCTACCCTGTCCCAGTCGTAAATACGGTAGGTAATATCGCTGGTCTGCTGAATTTCGGCAATAACAATACCGCCGCCTATAGCGTGTATGGTACCGGTTTCTAGGAAGTACACATCGCCTTTTTTGGCAGGCACCTGGTTAAGGATGTCTATAAGCTGTTTGCTTTCCAGTTTTTGCAGGTATTCCTCAGCACTTGATTTATGGTTAAAACCCACAATAATACGCGACCCCGGGTCGGCCTGCATTACATACCACATTTCGGTTTTCCCGAAAGAGTTGTGGCGCTCCTTAGCCAGGGCATCGTTAGGGTGCACCTGTATACTCAGGTCTTCGCGGGCATCAAGAAATTTAAACAGCAACGGAAACTGCTTTCCGAAACGGGCGTGCACCGCTGTACCCAGCACCTCATCCGGAAACTGCTCCAGCAGTTCGGTTAGTGGCTTACCTGCATAGGCACCGTTTTTTACCACACTTACATTGCCCGGCACTGCCGACAGTTCCCAGCTTTCGCCGGTTGTAGGGGTAGGTATTTCTTTACCTAAATCGTCTCTCAGTTTTGTTCCGCCCCAAATCCTGTCCTGCAATATTGGGGTAAAAATAAGCGGGTAATTCAGTTCCATAATGTTTTTTGATTATTCTCCTTTATAGGTTACAAAGTTTCTTGGTGTTTCGTACAGGGTTACTTCCAGCGTTTTATCGGCAGCAATGCGCGGCCTTATGCGATTCCATATTACCACAGCTATGTTTTCGGCCGTGGGGTTTAGGTTAGCAAAATCGGCCACCTCGGTATTCAGGTTTTTATGGTCAAAGGGTTCTTCCACCTCCTGCACTATAATATCCTTCAGCACCTTCATGTCTATAACAAAGCCGGTTTCGGGGTCTATTTCGCCCGTAACGCTTACTATAAGCTCATAGTTATGCCCGTGAAAGTTAGGATTGCTGCACTTGCCGAAAATACGGAAGTTTTGCGCATCGTCCCAGTCCTTTCGGTACAGGCGGTGCGCGGCGTTAAAGTGGGCGCTGCGGCTTACGGTTACTTTCATTTTTGGTTTTTAGTTGATGGTTGTTGGTTGTTGGTTATAAGTCTTAAAAATGGCGTTATGCCAACAACTAACAACCAAAAACCAACAACTTTATAGAGTATGCTCTTCCAGAAAATGGTAAAATTCGTCAAATATAATACGGAACCATACGGTATACTGCTCAGGATTTTTAGCCATATCGGCTTTAACGTCCTCTATAGCCATCCATTTCCAGCTTTCGGCCTCATCGGGGTTCAGTACGGGTTCGCCTTCGTAGTAGCCTATCAGTACATGGTCAAATTCATGTTCGGTAAGGCCGTTATCAAACGGAGCTTTGTATATGAACGAAAACAGCTCCTTAAGATCTGTGGTAAAACCCATTTCTTCCATAAGGCGGCGTGTACCGGCCTGTATGTTGGTTTCACCCTGGCGCTGGTGGCTACAGGTAGTATTGGTCCACAACAGGGGCGAATGGTACTTATGGGCAGCGCGCTGTTGCAGCATAATTTCGTTTTTGCCATTCAGCACAAAAACCGAAAAAGCCCTGTGCAACAATGCTTTTTCATGCGCTTCCATTTTCTCCATCAGGCCTATCGGCTCGTCCTGCTCGTTTACCAGTATTACGTGTTCTTCGGTCATAACTTCCATTAGCCACCAAAAATAAGAAATCTTTGGCAGAAATAGGCGGCTTAACTTTTTGTTAGTAGCGATTTAAAAATTAATTTTGAGGTTAACCAACCCGCGTAATATGGAACCTGTATTTATCATAATTGCCATAATTGTCTTTATACCCCTAATAATTACCTTATATGAGTTTTGGTATTTTGTAGTAAAAGGACATTTCCCGGAAAAAGGCGTCGGACTTTTGTTATCGTATTTTGTGACAATAGTAATATACCCTTTCCTGTACATCGGTTGGGCTACCGAAAACAACTGCTGCGATGAATCTGCTGCCTTTTCCCCAAATCATGTGTTATCCGTCCTGGTGCTTATGGTTGCCTACTCAGCTTCGTATTATTACAGCTTGTTCAGGACAAGTTTGTCTTCACCCTTATTAGAGGTGCTGGCCAATTGTTTCCTGTTCATCGGCATTGTATTCAACGTTTTTGTAGGCATACAAACAGATGAAATAATCCTTGCTACCATTGGTAACTTCCCGATAATAGTCTTGTTGCTAAACATGCTTATACGAAACCACCTGTTTATTATGCGGGAAATAGCCGCGCCAAACCCTAATGATTATGGTACTTTCGGGCGTATAAGCCTAAAGGTGCTTTATGCCCCTGTGTTTATAAAATTCCCGTTACTGATGGTGCTATGCCTGCCCATTATGGTTATGCTGATTGCATTCCTTCTGCTGTTCGGGCAAAAGCCCGATTCGTTTATACGTGCCTTTACGGATACATACAAGCACGGTTTCTCACAGCTCAACCATGAATGCGACAACGTACAGTGCGGTGGTCATTACCTGTGCAGTGTAGCAGCAAACGGACATATGCAGATAGTAAAACCCGAGCGTTTGGGAATACGGCATGGCAACCCAATAATTTGTAACAGGCAGCTGCTGGTGTCTAATGCTTTTGAGGAATTATTGCAGGAAAAGCTACCTAATATGCACCGAATTATAAGGCATAACTACAACAAAGTTGGCAATATGATTCACAGACATTACGGCATTTTCAACAATAAATACGTTTCTGATGTAGTGTATATTATAATGAAACCAGCCGAATGGCTGTTTCTGCTTGCACTGTACACCTTTGATACCAAACCCGAAAATCGCATTGCAATGCAGTACCTGAAACCGGAAGATAGGGATTTGCTGAAAAGGAAATAGAAAATGTTAGGCAGATTTAATATCTCTTATAATTTCATCAGAATCCCTCTCGTCTTCCCATGCGCCAAAAAAAGCAGCAACCTTATTGTGGTTGTCTTTTTCAGGCTCCTCTACAGCTTGGGTAAGTCCTTCAATAAGTTTCCTTTTAGAAGAAACATCAAAGTTCCTGAACAAATCAAGGTACTTTTTTAAAGATGAATTATTTAGGGTTATAACCGCCATAGCCTATTTTTTATCAAAGATAGAAAAAACTATTGAATAACATTCTAACAATGTAAGTACCAACCCTATGCACCATAAACAAAAAACCTGTAGCTTTTCAGCCACAGGTTTGTATCATTGAGTGAGCGTCTATCATCTATTATCTCACATCTTGCCGTCTTATTTTATCAGTTCAAAGCTACGTTTTACAAACGCTGTAAGCTCCTCACCTTTTAGCAGGTTTTGGCTCAGTTTAGCTAAGTCCAGCGCCTGCTTAATAAGGCCTTCGCGTTGTGCTGCGTCTTCGGTTGCAAGGATGCTGCCTGCCAGGTTACTATTAGTATTTACCACCAGGTTGTACATATCCGGGAAGTTACCCATACCAAACATACCGCCGCCTCCGCTTTTGCTCATGTCCTTCATACGGCGCATAAACTCTGGCTGGGTGATAATGAATGGAGCCGACGCGCTGTCCATAGCCTCAAGCTGTACAGTGTAAGTAGCCTTAGGCACTACCGTTTCTACCGCGTCTTTCAACTTGGTTTTTTCGTCTTCGCTAAGCTTCGAAATCTGCTCCTCGTCTTTTTGTATCAGCCTGTCTATATGGTCGGCATCCACACGGGCAAAAGTAAGATTCTCGTTATCAGCCTCCAGTTTTTGTATAAGGTGCGAAACGATAGGGCTATCCAGCAGCAGCACTTCGTACCCTTTATCTTTAGCAGCAGCAATATAGCTGTGCTGCGCATCTTTATCTGAAGCGTACAGCACAACCAGCTTACCGTCTTTATCGGTTTGTGTGGCAGCCAGTTTTTCCTTCAGCTCATCCAGTGTAAAGTATGTATCGTCAACCGTAGGGTACAGCACAAACGCACCGGCTTTTTCATAGAACTTCGGCTCGCTAAGCATACCGTACTCCAGCACTATTTTAATGTCGTTCCATTTTTGCTCGAAATCCTCACGGTTTTCATTAAACAGCGATTTCAGCTTATCAGCTACCTTACGGGTAATGTAGTTGCTTATCTTTTTTACAGCACCGTCGGCCTGCAGGTATGAGCGCGACACGTTTAGCGGAATGTCCGGGCTGTCTATAACACCGCGCAGCATGGTAAGGAACTCCGGTACTATACCCTCTACATTATCGGTAACAAACACCTGGTTTTGGTACAGCTGTATTTTATCTTTCTGTACCTGTAGGTCGGCCGAAAGTTTCGGGAAGTACAGGATACCTGTTAGGTTAAACGGATAATCTACATTCAGGTGAATGTTAAACAACGGCTCCTCAAACTGCATAGGGTACAGTTCGCGGTAGAAGTTTTTATAATCTTCATCCGTCAACTCGGCAGGCTGCTTGGTCCATGCCGGGTTTGGATTATTGATGATGTTATCTACCTCAATGGTTTCGGCCACATAGTCATCGCCTGCATCTTCCGGTTTAGGAAGCGTTTCTGTTTTAGTACCAAATTTAATAGGCACCGGCATAAACTTATTGTACTTAGTAAGCAGTTCGCGGATTTTAAATTCCTCAAGGAACTCCAGCGAATCTTCTGCTACATGCAAGATAATCTCGGTACCGCGGTCGGTTTTTTCAGCCGGGGCCAGGGTAAACTCAGGGCTGCCGTCGCATACCCAGTGTACCGCAGGTTCGTCTTTATAAGACTTGGTAATAATTTCTACTTTTTCTGCCACCATAAAGGCCGAGTAGAAACCAAGACCGAAGTGGCCTATGATACCTGAATCTTTGGCAGAGTCCTTATATTTTTCAAGAAACTCCTCGGCTCCCGAAAAAGCCACCTGGTTAATGTATTTTTCTACTTCCTCACCCGTCATACCCAGACCCTGGTCGACGATGCGGATCTGCTTGTTTTCTTTGTCAACCTGTACTTCAATTTTCGGGTTGCCATATTCTACTTTCGCCTCACCTATACTGGTAAGGTGCTTTAGCTTAAGCGTAGCATCTGTAGCGTTACTAACAAGCTCACGAAGGAAGATTTCGTGGTCACTGTATAAAAACTTCTTGATTAACGGGAAGATGTTCTCTACCGAAACATTGATTTTTCCTGTTGCCATATATCTTATTGTTATGTTTAATTGTTTTCGGAATCGTTTCATTCAAAATAAATACCAAACCACACAAAGTGACAAATTGACATTAAACCCCATTTACACCTAAGACAATTGTTAAAGCCGGGATTTTTTAAGAAAAATTTAATCCATGATTAAAAGCTCCTACAGAATGAGGATTTTGGTTTAAATTCAATATGCTTTTACACAACAGGTTATTTTATTTTACAATTTCTTAGCGCAATTCCTGTTAAAAAAACACGAAGACACTTGCATCTTTGCGGCATAGCACACTACCTTTATACTGAAATTTCGACCGGTATTGAAGGCCGGCAACTAAATGTAAAACTGACTCATTATGAAAAAGATTCTTTCATTATGCCTTATGCTGGTGCTGTTTGCAGCATGCGGCTCGCTCGACCAAAAATCGCAATCAGGCCTTAAAGGTAACTGGACAATAACCAGTGTTACCTATCCGGGAAGCGAGTACATTAAAGTAACATCGTTTGATGTGGCCGACTCGCAATGCTTTGTAGGCAGCAGCTGGAACTTTATATCTAACAACAACAAAGGCACCATGACCGTAGCCAAAGGCGGCTGCCCATCATTTAGCAGCCCTATTGTATGGACAGTAACCAAAACCGGCGATTTTACCCTTAAAATTACCGAAGGACAAAAAGCTAAACGCGTTAGCGAAGGTTACTTCCTGAAAATGCAAAACCAGACTGAAAACTCATTCCAGCTGGTAGATAATGTTACTGTAGGCGGCAAAACTGTAGCCGTTACCTACAACTTTAGCAAAATATAATCCCTGAACACTAAATAACGTTACTATGAAAAATCTGAAAATATATTTACTTACGGCAATTTTTGCTGCGAGTTTTAGCTTTACCTCTTGCGAGGCTGTAAAAAACACTAACAATACCCAGCGTGGTGCAGCGGCAGGCGCTGTGGGTGGTGCTGTAATAGGCGGTATCCTGGGTAACAACATAGGCAAAGGAGGCAATACCGCACTGGGTGCCATTATAGGCGGTGCTGTAGGTGGCGTAGCCGGTGGCCTTATAGGAAACCACATGGACAAACAGGCCCAGAAAATAGAAACAGCACTACCGGGAGCTCAGGTAGAACGTGTAGGTGAAGGTATAAAACTTACACTGGGTGAAAACTCGGTAAACTTTGACCTAAACAAAAGTACACTTACTGCCAAGGCTAAAGCCAACCTGGACAAACTGATACCGGTATTTAATGAATACCCTGACACTAACATTCAAATCTTTGGATACACAGACAGTAGTGGCAGCGACGAATACAACCTGAAACTAAGTAAAGAGCGTGCTGCATCTGTTGTAGCCTACATGGGCTCTAAAGGACTTGCGGCATCGCGTTTTACCACAGACGGCAAGGGCGAGGCAGATCCTATTGCCACTAACGACACCCCTGAAGGAAGGGCGCAAAACCGCCGTGTGGAGTTTGCCATTACTGCAAACGAAAAAATGGTACAGGACGCGGAAAAACAGGCTGCAAAACAATAATTTCAGTCCATATATAATACAAATGGCTGCCTCATATGAGAGCAGCCATTTTTTATATCCGGATATTTATTACTTAAAATTACCTCCAGTCTGAAGTGGAGCCATTCCGCCCGAAATACCATGTAAGCCCTACACTTAGTGTGGCATATTTCCCCGTAAAATAGTCATAACGCCCATTACCGTTAAAAGCATAGTTCTGCTTGAAGTTTAGCACTCCCGAAAGGTCTCCTGTAATAGCCACATTTGGCGACAAGTAAAACTGTGCCGTACCTCCTATTATAAAATGTCCGCCTTTATCAGTAGCGCCTTCTTCCGTTTTCAGTATTGTAGCTCCCCCACCGGCATGCACCAGCATATTAAAGGTATAGGCTGCCACATCGCTTACCCTAAATGCCCTGCCTACATTGTACACCGCCTGTAATGACAATCTGTTCAGGGTAGTATTTTCACCTACGCCTGATTTAAACATATCATAGCCATAGTCTGCCTTTGCACCCCAGTATTCGTTATACATATACCGCACACCTACATCAAAGTGGTTAAAGCCGCTAAGCACAGGGCCCCGACTGTAATTAAATCCGTAACCGGCTTCAACAGAATATTGGCTGAAATGGTTTTTTTCCTGCGCAAATGCGGCACCGCACATAAACAATGCGATTAGGCTCATCTTCTTTTTCATACATAAGTTTTTACGGCCGTGCGGCCTGTTTATATAAAGCTCATGTAATAGTAAGGCATAGGTACTTTTATTGCTATAACGCCGGATTTGACAATAATAGCTTACAAGCCCTGTTAAAATACACTTAATTTCGGGCATAAAAAAAGGCCGCAAAAGCAGCCTTAATTCTATGAAATATTTTTAATATTACCTCCAGTCGTTGTCTGATGCGTAACGTCCAAGATAAACGATAATCCCTACCGATATTGTAGAAGTACCACCTATAAACCTTTTAGCTCCCTTGTCCGTGCTAGGTTCATGAAATTGTCCATCATAATCCCTGTGCTGAGAGTAGTTCATAACATAAGTCCAGTCAGCATAAAGAGAAACACGCTCACCAAGGTACAGTTGCGGAGTAAGACCAAGCACAACGTTTGACATACTGTCGGTTTGGTCACCTTCAGGCATGTTTATAGGCTTAATCTGAGAATAACCGACACCACCATGAGCAAGGATGTTAAGATTATCAACATACTCAGCCCAGTCTAAAAAACGCCCCAGGTTGTAAACAGCCTGAACCGAAACCCTGGTGTAGTTTGTACCGGTTTCCAGTGTAGGTGTGGCATCATAGCGGTACTTATCAAAACCGGCATCCAGTTTTACCCCCCATGATTCATTCCACATGTACCTTACACCACCTTCAAAATGGCCAAATTCAGTACTAATAGGCTTTCCAGATATTCCAAGCCCATACCCCCCCTCAATCGAAAATTGCCTGCGCTGACAATATGCAGACGCGGTAACTAGCATAGCTACTACAAGTAATGTAATTTTATTCATTGGTTAATTTTTTTAGGAACTTTGCAAATATATTAACTTTTTTTGAAAATTAACATATAAAAAGCTCGTTTGCAGTTTTTTAAACATTAATTACCTATCAGACAAGAGAAATATTGCCATTTTTTAAATATTATGTGCCTTTTTTTTAACGATTAACAGTTAAGTGATTGGAAACCCTATTTTTTTAATAAAATTAATTTCCGTAAATTCTTATTGAATATTTTTGCATGGTAATTTAACGAGTCGTATGCTGGCAGTAAAAAACATAACTTTCGGGTATACCGAAACCACAATAATACACAACATAAGCTTTAATGCAAAGACAGGCCAAAACATAGCCGTAATAGGCGAAAGTGGCTGTGGCAAAAGTACTTTGCTAAAACTTGTATACGGCCTCTATGACCTGAACGGGGGTGAAATTACCTATAAAGGCGAAGTAGTAACAGGCCCAAAATTCAACCTGATACCCGGTATGCCTTATATGAAATACCTGGCACAGGATTTTGACCTTATGCCCTACACCACAGCAGCAGAAAATGTAGGAAGCTTCCTGAGTAACATCTATGTAGAGGAAAAACAAAACCGCATAATGGAGTTACTGCAAATTGTGGAAATGGAAGCCTTTGCAGACACTAAAGTACAATACCTTAGCGGCGGGCAACAGCAACGCATAGCCCTGGCCAAGGTACTGGCTCTGGAACCCGAAGTACTGCTGCTGGACGAACCCTTTAGCCATATAGATAACTTCAGAAAAAATGCCCTGCGCCGAAACCTGTTTGCCTACCTGAAAAAGAAAGGCATTACCGTAATTGTAGCCACCCACGACAGTACCGATGCCCTGTCTTTTGCCGATGAAACCATAGTAATAAAAGACGGCAGGCTTATAGACAAAGCCCCCAGCAGGGACATCTATTTTAATGCCACAAACAAGTATACAGCATCGCTTTTTGGTGAGGTAAACGAGATAAAACTGGAACTGCTTACCCTTACAAAAAACACTGAAGAAACCGTACTTATATACCCGCACCAGCTTATTGTAGCCGAAAGCGGCCCACTTAAAGTAACCGTAAAACAGTGCTATTTTAAAGGCAACCGCTACCTGGTTAAAGGAGCGCTGGGTAGGCAGGTTATCTTCTTTGAAAACCAAAAGGAAATACCTGCCGAAACCGAAGTAACCCTGGCGGTAGACCGTAACGCCTTTGGTAGCTGAAAAATACGCATTTGTTAGAAAAATATTGTAAATTTGGTTTTTACACAAAAAACAAAATAGTTTTACGTCGCATTTTATAAAATACTAAAAATGTACCACTCTAAGATATCAGGCCTCGGGTACTACGTACCATCAAACGTAGTAACAAACGACGACCTCTCTAAATTAATGGACACCAACGATGCCTGGATACAGGAGCGTACCGGCATACAGGAGCGCCGCCACGTAGTTAAAGGCGATGGCGACACTACCACAACCATGGGCGTAAAAGCCGCACAGGTAGCCATAGAACGTGCCGGTATAAGCAAAGACGATATTGATTTCATCATCTTTGCCACGCTAAGTCCTGACTATTATTTTCCGGGACCGGGTGTACTGGTACAAAGGGATTTAGGCCTTACCCGTACCGTGGGGGCGCTGGATATCCGTAACCAGTGTTCGGGGTTTATATATGCCATTTCGGTTGCCGACCAGTTCATTAAAACCGGCATGTACAAAAACATACTAATCATTGGTTCTGAACTACATAGCACAGGGTTAGACATGACCACAAGGGGCCGAAACGTATCGGTTATTTTTGGCGATGGAGCCGGTGCTGCCGTGCTTACACGTGAGGAAGACCTGACCAAAGGCATACTGTCTACCCACCTGCACAGCGAAGGGCAACATGCTGAGGAACTGAGCCTTATAGCTCCCGGAATGGGCAAGCGCTGGGTGACTGACATCCTTGCCGAGAACGACCCGGAAGACGTATCGTACTACCCGTATATGAATGGGCAGTTTGTGTTTAAAAACGCAGTACAACGTTTTGCCGAAGTAATCATGGAAGGATTGACAACCAACAACTTACAGGTTTCAGATATAGATATGCTGATACCGCACCAGGCCAACCTACGCATCAGTCAATTCATTCAGCATAAGTTTAAACTAACTGACGACCAAGTATTTAATAACATTATGAAATACGGAAATACCACTGCGGCATCTGTGCCTATTGCGCTTACCGAAGCCTGGGAACAGGGTAAAATTAAGGAAGGTGACACTGTGGTGCTGGCAGCTTTTGGTAGCGGATTTACCTGGGGCAGTGCGATTATAAAATGGTAATTTCTTTGTTTAAGGTTTAAAGTTTAAAGTTACAAGTCGGGTCCTTCTTTGGTTTACACTAAAGAAGGATTTTTCTTATATATTTTTTTAGCACAGCTTTTTTTGCCGCAAAAAAGCGTGTACAAAGCGTATACAATGAGTTTACAAAGCGTAAACAAAGTGTAAACATTTCCGCTACCAGTGTCAACACTGCAGCAACTACAAAACACAACCCTCTGCAGTCTTTTTTATTCCCTCCATTTTACTGAACAACCGCTTTCAGCCCCCTTTTCGTATCGATTAATTTTGTACTTTCATTTTTCAGTTAGCAACGACCATGAAACCAAAACGTATGTTGTACTTTTTCACCTTAGTCATCATCGCACTGACGGTGTACTATTTTTACCCCGAAAAAATGCTGCCGCCCGGTACGGTTATAGACCGCCTGGTGGTACTTAAAAGCAAACGCAAAATGGAAGCCTACAGCAATGGCGCGCTAATAAAAACCTATACCGTATCTTTGGGGTTTAACCCGTCGGGGCACAAACAGTTTGAAGGCGACGGCTGCACCCCCGAAGGCACCTATACCATAAACGCCCGTAATGCCAATAGCGGCTACCACAAAAACCTGGGCGTAAGCTACCCTAACGATGCCGACCGCGCCCATGCTGCCAAATACGAAAAAAGCCCCGGCGGCGATATTAAGATACACGGCATAAAAAACGGGCGTGGTTATATAGGCAAGTTTCAGCGGTGGCACGACTGGACACACGGTTGTATAGCGGTAACCAATGCCGAAATTGATGAGCTGTTTATTGCTGTAAAGGACGGTGCCGAAATAGAGATTTTGCAGTAAATATCCTTACCTGCCACGAATTTCACGAATTACCACCAATTAATTAGTGTTAATTAGCGAAATTCGTGGCTAAACAGAAAATAAAAAATTAATGACACTCCCCGAACTCATACACTACTTTACCGAAGGCAACAGCTACGAAGATTTTTGCAAGGCACAGGGCATTAACCGTTTTGCCGAAATTGAAATTTATATGCAAAAACCCTTTGGTATCAACGGCAAGGTGGAGTTTTTTAAAATTGAAGAAACCGCAGGCAAGGCAGAACACTACTACAACGGATCTGAGTTTTATGTAATGTTTGGGTTTCAGTATTTTCTTAATGCCGTTAAGGAAGCGGATAAAGGCGACGATTTTATAAACGAAATAGACCTTGCATTAAAGCTGATAGACTACGCTGAACGGAATAATTACTGATTGCGACAGACACTGATTGCAACAGACACTGAGATAATAGACGCCTGCCCGAACAACAGAAATTTTACCCCTACCCTGCTGTTTTACAGAGATTTTACGTAACTTTAATTAGCTTTTAAGGCAAAATAACCAAACGCTAAGCACCTACTCATGAACAAAATTTCTCTAACCCTTAGCCTTGCGCTTACATGGGCTGCACTGCACGCACAAGCCCCTGAAATCAGCTGGAAAAAGACTTACGGAGGCTCCGGAAACGACGGCCTTAGTGCTGTAGAAAATCTGCCCGGAGGCGGCCACATTATAGCCGGATACACCGACTCTGTTGACGGGGATGTTACCCAGCCAGTAGTGGGCATGCAGGATTTATGGTTGCTTAAAACAGATGATTCAGGCACCATACTTTGGCAAAAAACCATAGGCAACGTAAACTCTGAAATGCCAAACGATATAGCACTTACCTCAGACGGAGGCTACATTATAGCCGGGTCGCACAACAGCCCAAACAGTTCGTACGGATATGATTTCCTGATTGTAAAAACAGACAGTGAGGGGAATGCTGAATGGCAAAAAATACTGGGTGGCACCGGCTATGATGTGGCTCACGGCGTACACCCCACACCCGATGGGGGCTATATAGTAGCAGGCGAAAGCACCTCTAACGACGGCGATGCAGTAGCAGGCCACGGCATGTCAGACTTTTGGGTGCTGAAACTTGACAGCGAAGGAAATACAACCTGGCAAAAAAAGTTTGGAGGCACGCTAAATGATATCTGCATGGCCATACAGCCTACCAGCGACGGAGGTTATGTTGTAGCCGGAGTTACAGAATCTACCAACGGCGATGTTACCGGAAACCATGGCATGAACGATTACTGGCTTATAAAACTGAATGCCAATGGCGATAAGATGTGGCAAAAAACGTATGGAGGCACCAGTATAGACTATGGCCTTGTAATGACCCTGGCTTCCGATGGTGGCTATCTGCTGTCGGGCTTTGTTTTTTCAAATGACGGCGATGTTACCGGAAACCACGGGGCAGCCGATATGTGGGTAGTAAAAACCAATGCTACAGGCACCATAGAGTGGCAAAAAAGCATGGGAGGCACAAACAATGAAACAACTTATGATGTAATAACTACACAAGACGGCGGCTATCTCTTAGGTGGCTATGCCATGTCGGCTGACGGCGACCTTACCGTAAATCAAGGCAATACCGACTACTGGGTAGTAAAGCTAAGCAGCAGCGGAACATTAGAGTGGCAAAAAAGCATGGGAGGCAGCAATCTTGATTATGTAAAAGGCCTGCGCGAAACAGCCAACAACGAATATATTATTGTAGGCAACAGCCGTTCGGGTGATGGCGATGTGGGAGGAAACCTAGGCAATGAAGACTTTTGGGTAGTACAACTGGGAGAAGTTGTATCGGGAATAGATATACCTGAAAAAATGAACATTACAGCCTACCCAAATCCTGCCGCCGACATATTGTTTTTTTCGGAACCTATACAAAACATAAAAGTTGTTACCATAGACGGAAAAGAAGTACTTACCGCACAAAACACCTCGAAAATCAGCACAAGCCATTTGCCTCCCGGAATGTATTTTACCGAAATAACAACAGGCAACAACAGGCAGAAAATGAAATTTTTAAAACAATAGCAACAACACTCAGGGCTATCACCTACTTTTGTGTTAGCTTTATTTACAACTTTTTCTCGCCAATAGACTACGCTGAACGGAATGGATTTTACATTGCGGCAGGCGCTGAGATAATAGATAATAGATGAGAGATGAGAGACTGTAGGCATTTGTTGCCGATTTCAATTCTTTATCGTTTAAAACCTGAATAAACCAACCACATGATTCCCATTAAAATTTCTTTAGAAGGCCACTTATTGGGGCAAGCCGCTTATATTTTCTCTGACAGCCGGGGAGAACATTACCTCTATCATTTTGAAGCTGCTGAAGAAATGATGGTAGAACAAGGCAGTATTATACTGGCTGAAATTCACCTTGATAACGGCACTGAACAAAACCTTTACCATACGGAACAGTGGCACATTACCCAGCCATTGTTTATAAAAAGTACGTTTTGTGTGTGCGTTTTTGCAGATATTATTGAAGTACCTGATTACAGCCAGTATGACCAATCAGTAATTGATGTGCTTTTTTTTAACGACGAACCAGTGCACCTAATGCAATACCTGAAGTGCCAGTACAGCTATAATTTAGCCTGCCTTAGGCTGAATGGCATTAGCGAACAAACGCTTTGTGATAAAAACATTACGTTAGACTGCAATACTATGCACACTAAGTTTATGTTTTACACACAGCTCGCCGAATCGCTCATGGGGCCTAAAGCGTATATAGGAAGCAACCTCGATGCATTTTATGACTGCCTGAAACACCTAACCCTGCAAAACTGCACTGTAAACCTGGTTAACCACAAAAACTTGGCAACACTTTTTACCGCACAGCATTTAACCTATTTAATGGACAACCTTAAAACGCATTTCAACGTAAATATGCTATAAACCCTAAAAAAGGAACACAACAAAAGTAAGAGGCAATCAAAACCGGCAACCTATTACCCACCCGACATAAAACGGGTCATCATTTTTTGCATTTTATCGTCAGCCGGCACCACCATTTTAATCAGTTGCCTTTGGCATAACAGGGGTTCACGGTACAAATCAGTTAGTTCATAGGCCTTAGACGAACCCAGACCTATTTGCAGCCCCATAAGTTCATTTATTACATCAAGGGCAAAACTGTAAAGCGGTTCGGCCCGCAATCCGCCGGGGAACTCACTTATCAGCGTATCGCTTATCTCTAATAATATTTCGCGCTCCCTTAACAAATTGGTGCTTTCCTTTGCAAGTTGCAGCCGGGGCTGCAAGGTTTTAACAACATATTCCATGTTACGCACATGGTCATAGCTTTCTACTATTTTGCCCAGTATTGCTGCTATATCATCATTGTGTTCGCTAAAACTATTGGTTAACTTCCACTGATTTCCGTCTAACTTAGAAATAACAATCCTGTTTTGGTCTTTCAGGGCAAAAGTATAGTAATGGAAATCAGACGACTTGTCTACGGTGCCGTATATTTTTAACTCATGAGGCTCGCCGTTAATAATGATTTGTGTAGTAAGTGATGGTTGATTTAGCATATTGATTAGGTTATTTATATGTGGGTAATACTTTAATCCCAAAGGGAGCCTATTGCACTGTAAAGTCCGTTTCTAAGACGATTCAGTTCGTCGTTCTCCTCCATGCACAGCGCTCCGTCTTTATAAAGAACCAGGTCTGCAAACGACCCCGCCCCACCGTACACAGACAGTATGTTTCGGTAAACAGCCTTGTTTTCACCGGTTTCAAGTTGGGCTATAAAATCGTCGAACCTGACTGCCCAGCCGGTTTCGCCCACCTGCACAAGCAAGTGATAAATAGCTTCGCAATGCTCCTTTATACCCATGTAATTATTTATTTATTCCTGTTTTCTATACTAAAACACTGGGTTGTAGTGATCCATACATCAAACTCCTTTTGGGAATCAATTATTTGCACAGAGTTATCCTCCTTATCAGTCACTTTAACAGGGAATCCAGTCTCTAATACCGCATGATACAGCTGAGTTAACATTTTATGATGGTATCTATTAAAAGTTACTGTGTCACTACTAAAGTCTTTCCCGTACAGATAAACCATTTCAGAATCCTGGAGTTGAATCTCATATTTAATATTATACATAACATTCCAGTTTTTAAAATTGAAAACACGCTACTTATTAATCGCGCAAACAATAAACACAAAACGCACCCGTAAGGTGCGTTTGCTAATATATAAAATTTTCAGGTTATTCCTCTGTGCTGTCGGTAGCAGTTTCGGTAACCACCTCAGCTTCCTGTTGCTTGCCGGGCTTGGGTGCATAAAAGTCGATCTTTTTGCGGCGCAACTCAAAGTTTTGCCCCAGGTATACCTTACGCACCATTTCGTCGCTTGCCAGGTCTTCGGGCACACCTGCCTTAAGGATACCACCCTCAAACATCAGGTAGGTTTTATCGGTAATAGCCAGGGTTTCCTGTACGTTGTGGTCGGTAATCAATATGCCTATGTTGCGGTCTTTCAGCTGGGCTACAATACGCTGAATGTCCTCTACCGCTACGGGGTCTACCCCCGCAAACGGCTCATCGAGTAATATAAACTTAGGATCGGTAGCCAGTGCACGGGCTATCTCAGTACGGCGGCGTTCGCCACCGCTCAGCAGGTCGCCGCGGTTTGTACGGATGTGTCCCAGCGAAAACTCCTCTATAAGCGCCTCCATCTTGGCCTCCTGCTCCTTTTTGGTCAGGGTGGTAAGCTGTAGTACGCTTAGTATGTTGTCTTCTATGCTCAGCTTACGAAAAACCGATGCTTCCTGTGCCAGGTAGCCTATGCCGTGCTGTGCACGCTTGTACATCGGGAAATCGGTAATCTCGGTCTGGTCCAGGAAAATCTTACCGCTGTTTGGCTTTACAAGCCCCACAATCATGTAAAACGAGGTAGTTTTACCGGCACCGTTTGGCCCCAGCAGCCCCACAATTTCGCCCTGGTTTACCTCTACCGAAATGCCTTTTACCACACTACGGCCTTTATATGTTTTTATTAAATTTTCTGCCCTTAACTTCATTACTTTAATTGTTTAATGTAGCAATTTTATAATGTAACAATTTACCGATGAATCAATATAACGATTTTCTGATGAATCAATGTAACGATTTACCGATGAATCAATGTAACGATTTTCTGATGAATCAATGTAACAATTTACCGATGAATCAATGTAACGATTTTCTGATGAATCAATGTAACAATTTACCGATGAATCAATGTAACGATTTACTAATGAATTAATGTAGCAATTTACCGATGAATCAATGTAACAATTGATGCACTTAGGCATTGATACATTAAACAATTGATACACTGTTACATTAAAAACACTGTTACATTAACTAAACGGATGCACTATCTTCCAGCGCTTCCCAAAACTCGTAGGCACGGCGCAGGTGCGGTATTACTATGGTACCGCCTACCAGTGTAGCTATGCTTAACGCCTCCATAACCTCAGCCTTGGTAAGGCCCTCTTTATAGCTGGTTTCCAGGTGGTACTTTACACAGTCGTCGCAGCGCAGTACGGCACTTGCCACAAGCCCCAGCAGCTCCTTGGTTTTTACGTCAAGGGCGCCTTCCATATAGGCATTGGTATCCAGATTGAAGATACGTTTTATAACCTTATTATCATCGGCCAAAAGCTTTTCGTTCATCTTTTGGCGGTAGTCGTTAAATTCTTGTACTAAGTCTGCCATTATTCCACAGTTTTAGGTGTTTTGTTAGTACGTGCCGCAATAAGTATACTTGCCTCGTACAATATCATTAATGGTATGGTTACCGTAAGCTGGCTCACCACATCGGGTGGGGTTACTATAGCCGCTACAAATAGTATAATAACTATAGCATAGCGCCTGTACTTGCGCAAATATGATGCCGTAACTAACCCCAGTTTAGCCAAAAAGAAAATTATTATAGGCATTTCAAAGGCAAGCCCGCATGATATAACGGTGGTTTTCACCACGCTAAGATACGAGTCGAGGTCGATGTTATTGTGTACTATTTCGCTAATCTTGTAATTTGCCAAAAAGTTGATAGACAGCGGCATAATAAGGTAGTACCCAAACAGCACACCCAAAAAGAACAGTACTGAGGTAGCGGTAATAAAGGACACAGCACCTTTGCGTTCTTTTTCATACAACGCCGGGCGGATGAATTTCCACAATTCCCACAATATAAAAGGGAACGCTATAATAAGTCCGGCTACTATAGAGGTCCATATATCGGTGCTAAACTGCCCGTCCATGGTACGGCTTTGTATAATCAGCGGTATTTCCTGTACGCAAAAGCTTTTGTCCAGGTCGTAGCGGTTAGCCATTTCGCAAAAAGCGCGGTAGGTAATAAAATTACCTTTAAGTGGCGCGAATATAATATCGTCAAATATTTCACGGCTGAATGTAAATGCAATAACAGCCCCAATGGCTATGGCAGCGCAGCTGCGTACTAACAGCCACCTTAGTTCTTCCAGATGATCCAGGAACGACATTTCGCCGCCTTCTTTGTTCTTTTTTGCCATAAAATGGTTTTATACAACTCCTTCTTTTAAAATATCGTGCAGGTGCAGTATGCCTTTGTACTCGCCATTATCTACTACCACAAGCTGGGTAATGGCATGGTTTTCCATAATATTAAAGGCATCTATCACCATATCGTGAGAGGTTATCGATTTAGGATTCTTCGTCATAATATCGGCTGCGGTAACGCCTGCTATGTTGTCGCGGTCGTTTAGCATGCGGCGCACGTCGCCATCGGTAATTACACCAATAACTTTGTTATCTTCCAGCACCGCAGTAACACCCAGCCTTTTGTTCGAAATTTCGTGTATGGCTACCTTCACGCTATCAGTAGGCAGTACCACAGGCCTGCGGCTAACATCCAACAGGTCGGACACACGAAGTAACAGCTTTTTGCCCAGCGCACCGCCCGGATGGTATTTTGCAAAATCCTCAGGTGTAAAACCGCGCAGCTCCATAAGGCAGGCCGCCAGGGCATCGCCCAGCACCAGCTGTGCCGTAGTGCTGTTCATAGGCGCCAGGTTTAGCGGGCAGGCCTCTTTGTCTACATACGAGTGCAGTACCAAATCGGATTCCTTAGCCAGCACCGAATTTTTATTACCGGTCATGCCTATAAGCGTATTGCCGCCACGTTTTAACAACGGAACCAGCGCCTTAATCTCGGGGCTGTTGCCGCTGTTGCTTATGCATATTACCACATCGCCGGGCTGCACCATACCCAGGTCGCCGTGTATGGCTTCGGCTGCGTGCAGGAATAAAGACGGCGTTCCGGTACTGTTTAGCGTAGCTACTATCTTGGCAGCTATAAGCGCACTCTTGCCTATACCGGTTATTACGGTGCGGCCGGTACTGCTGTAAATACGGTTTACAGCTTCGGTAAAATCGTTGTCAATGTAATTTGTAAGGGCAGCAATGCTCTCACTTTCAGAAAGTATGGTTTGCCTGGCAAGCGCCAGTATTGTTTCGGTATCAATCAATCGAGCGAAATATTTAAAGTAAGTTGCTGTTATAAAAGATTTTTGTATCTTTATTCTCTGCAAATTTATGTAAATTACTATTATCATATAATGAAATCGACCGAAATTGACTTACATAAAGAGTTAAAAAAATATTTTGGTTTTGACACGTTCAAGGGCCTGCAGGAAGATGTGGTGCGCAGTATAATATCAGGCCATAACACTTTTGTAATTATGCCTACAGGCGGGGGCAAATCATTATGCTATCAGCTCCCGGCGCTTGTATTGGCAGGTACCGCTATTGTGGTATCGCCCCTTATCGCCCTCATGAAAAACCAGGTAGATGCCATACGCGGACTTTCGTCTGAACCCGGCATAGCCCACGTACTTAACTCCTCTCTTACCAAGACCGAAATAAACCAGGTAAAGCAAGACATTACAGACGGCATAACAAAACTGCTGTATGTAGCCCCGGAATCACTTACCAAGGAAGAATACACCCAGTTTTTACAGAGTGTACCGCTATCGTTTGTAGCCATAGACGAAGCACACTGTATATCAGAATGGGGGCATGATTTCCGTCCGGAGTACCGTAATTTGCGAAACATAATCCGCAACCTGGGCGATGTGCCTATCATTGGCCTTACCGCCACTGCCACGCCTAAGGTACAGGAAGACATACTGAAAAACCTGGACATGCCCGATGCCAATACCTTTAAGGCATCGTTTAACAGGCCAAACCTTTATTACGAAGTACGCCCGAAGCAAAAAACAGTGGAAAGCGATATTATCCGCTTCATACGCCAGCACAAAGGCAAAAGCGGGGTTATCTACTGCCTAAGCCGTAAAAAGGTAGAGGAAATAGCGCAGGTGCTACAGGTAAACGGCATAAGCGCCGTGCCATACCACGCCGGCCTCGATGCCAAAACGCGTGCCCGCCACCAGGATATGTTCCTTATGGAAGATGTAGATGTGGTGGTGGCTACCATAGCCTTCGGTATGGGGATAGACAAACCCGATGTGCGTTTTGTAATTCACCACGACATACCAAAATCTCTTGAAAGCTATTACCAGGAAACCGGACGTGCCGGCCGCGATGGCGGCGAAGGCCACTGCCTGGCGTACTACAGCTACAAGGATATAGAAAAGCTTGAGAAGTTTATGAGCGGTAAGCCTGTAGCCGAACAGGAAATAGGCTACGCGCTATTACAGGAAGTGGTGGCATACGCCGAAACTTCTATGAGCCGACGCAAGTTTATACTGCACTATTTTGGCGAGGAATTTGACGAGATAAACGGAGACGGCGCCGATATGGACGACAACACCCGTAACCCTAAGAAGAAAACCGAAGCCAAAGACCAGGTGGTTACCCTGCTGCAGGTAGTACGCGACACCAAGCAACTGTATAAATCAAAAGAAATCATCTTTACCCTTACGGGAAAAATAAACGCAGTAATAAAAGCGCACAAAACCGATGCCCAGCCGTTTTTTAGTGCCGGTAAGGATTTTGACGAAAAGCACTGGACAGCGCTTATCCGCCAGGTACTGGTAGACGATTTGCTGGATAAGGATATAGAAACCTACGGTATACTTAAGCTTACCCCAAAAGGCGAAGCGTTTATAAGCAACCCGGTTTCGTTTATGATGACCGAAGACCACGTTTATGCCGAAAGCGACGACGATACTACGGTTACGGCATCTAAAGGTGGCGGCGTAGCCGATGAGGCGCTTACCGCCATGCTGAAAGACCTGCGCAAAAAAGTAGCCAAAAAACTGGGCGTTCCGCCGTTTGTGGTATTCCAGGATCCATCGCTGGAAGACATGGCGCTAAAATACCCTATAAACATAGAGGAATTAAGCAGCGTACACGGCGTGGGCGAAGGCAAGGCTAAAAAGTACGGTAAAGACTTTGTAGAGCTTATAGCCCGCTACGTAGCAGATAACGACATTACCCGCCCTGACGACCTTGTGGTAAAAACCACCGGGGCAAACAGCAGCCTGAAACTGTACATTATTCAGAATATAGACCGTAAGCTTTCGCTAAACGACATAGCCAAGGCAAAAGGCCTGGATATGGACGCCCTGCTTAAGGAAATGGAACAGATAGTTTACAGCGGCACCAAGCTGAACATAAGCTACTGGGTAGACGACATACTAGACGAAGACCAACAGGAAGAAATCCACGACTACTACATGGAAAGCGAAACAGACAGTATTAAGGATGCTCTTAAGGAATTTGACGGCGACTATGACACCGAAGAGCTACGCCTGATGCGCATTAAGTTTATAAGCGAAGTAGCGAATTAATTGGTTGATGGTTGATGGTTGTCAGTTGTTAGCAACATCACTCATACATTAGGCAGGCCATTTAAAATACATACCCCAATAGATTACTCTATTGGGGTACTTTTTTGTATTTACGTTTCAGGAATAGTTTTATTTGTAATTATTATTATCAGCAACCGAGTGAAGTTTCTAACAACTGACAACCATCAACCGACAACCATCAACTACAAACCATAAACCTCTCCCCTATGCGGTTTTAAGGCATCGCGTACGGCTATCATGTACTCATCGGTTACCACCATCCATGCGGTGGCATACATATCGTTAATTACCTCATAGCCGGTAATGTTTACAGGCAGTTTTTCTATGGTTATATATTCCTTAAGGTGTATTTCGTGGTGCTCTGCCGTACGTGCAGCAGCAGGTCCACGAAAATCCCAAATCAGTTTTATGTTACGTGACATTCCTTGTTATAAAGTTTAATGCCGTAAAGTTACAAACTTCGGGCGGCAACACCTCTTAAGGCAATATCCTTTTTAGAAATAATACGGACCGGCCCATTCGCTCGTTGTGCCACCACCACAGTTTGCCCTTACGTAAAACGCATCCCAAAGGCAGTACATGTTAGAAATGGTAATACTTTTATTAGAAGTATCAAATGTAGTACCCGCTATGCTTGGCGTTCCGCCTTGCTCCACAATACACACAGTATAGTTATTAGCATTATACGGGTCGGCCCAGGTCATGTGGCGTGTAGCTCCGTTTCCGCTATTGCAAGACCCGGACAGGGTAGTATATCCCAGGTTAGTAGGCTTAGGACAACCTACTATGGTAGTTTTTGTATACTTTACATTTTCACTGGTATCGTTTGGAGCACCTTCCCAGCATACCGCTTTTATATAAAAATCATAAGCAGTAGACGGTTGAAGGTTGTCTATAGTAAGATAAGGCGAAGAAGTACCGGTTTGCACCTTGGTACCGCTACCTAATGCAAAACCTGCAACACCATACTCCACTATATAATAACTGGGCGACGAGTTATTGTAATACATATACACATCCATACTGGTAGGACTGTAAAACTGCGAAAAATCGGCAGTTACAGTACCGGTGCATATTTTTTGTGCCGTTGTAACACTTTTTAAAGGGGTTACCTTACTGGTATGCTCGGTATCACAAACACCCGTAAAATATACGTCATACGTAGTACTTGGGTTCAGGTTATCTATTACAATATTACTGTTCGAGGTTACAAAACTGGTTCCTGTACCCTGTGTAAAACCGGCAGGCCCATATTCTACCCTGGTAGAATTAGCATTGCTGTTACTTAATATATCTATATATATTATTGTAGAATCAACACTATAGTTCATTACTTTAACCTGTCCGCACGAATCGCCTTCATCTCCCGAACACGAAACCATACCATAAATCAATCCGATGTTTAATGCCAGAAACAGCATCAACCTAAGTTTTTTTGTCATAACGAAGTGTTTAATAATTGTTGGTTACCACTGTTTTTCAACAGAGTGTTGGCAAAAATAGTTAAAATACAACTTAATACACAAATAAACTTTTTATAAAAAAGATCATTAGTTACAGTACATCACCTCAATTACTCCCACTGTAAACACTACCGTATTTTGCAGTGATTATAAAATCATTTGCCTCCTAAAAATCGCTGTTTTCAGCAAAAAAACTTATTTTTGAAGAACAACAAAACCTTTATGAAGCATCTTACTACTATCCTGCTATTTTGTACCACCCTGTCTTTTGCACAACAACTCACCCCTGAGCGTGCAAACGGGCTGGCTCACCTACCCATGAAATGCCTGCAACAGGAATACCCAAACAAGCTGGGGCAATTGTTAATGGACTCTACAGAGATAGGCAGCCCTAAAAAACTGCACCCGGCATTTTACGGTTGTTTCGACTGGCATTCCAGCGTACACGGCCACTGGAGCCTGGTGTATTTACTAAAGCATTTCCCTAACCTGGAAAACCGCGAGGAAATCATCAATAAACTGAACATTAACCTCAGCAGGGAGAACATAGCACAGGAAGTAGCCTATATGAGCAAGAGGCATGAAAAATCGTTTGAACGTACCTACGGCTGGACATGGCTGCTAAAACTACAGCAGGAACTGGACACTTACAACGAACCCTTTGCAAAAAAACTGAGCCAAAACCTGCTGCCACTTACTAAGCTGGTATGCGACCGCTATATAGAATTTATGCCAAAGTTGGTTTATCCGCTGCGTGTGGGTACGCATACTAATACGGCTTTCGGACTTTCGTTTGCGTGGGATTATGCCGAACACTCAAAAAACAAAGCACTACAAGACTGCATAGAACAGCACTCACTTCGATTGTTTCAAAACGATATCGACTGCCCGTTTGCGTGGGAACCCAGCGGCACTGATTTCCTTTCGCCCTGCATGGAGGAGATAGGGCTTATGCAACGCGTACTGTCTAAAAGAGATTTCCTGAAATGGCTGAAAGGTTTTGCGCCAAAACTGTTTGATAAAAACTACAACTGGGAACCCGGAAAGGTAAGTGACCGCACCGACGGGCTGCTGGTACACCTGGACGGACTGAACTTTAGCCGCGCCTGGAACCTGTACCGCCTGGCAAAACAATACCCAAAACAACTGGGACACCTAAAAGCCCTGGCCGACGCACACCTTACCTATTCGCTGCCTGCTATTGTAGACGGCAACTACGAAGGCGAACACTGGCTGGCGAGTTTTGCGCTGCACGCGTTTGAGGAGAAAGGAGAGTAATCCATTTAAGATTTAAGAGTTTAGATTTAAACTCGCTGAAATTAACCAGCTTGTTTAAACAGATAACGCATTACAATAAGGAAAATACCCACCACCGTAGCCAGCGATGTGGTAATAAGCGTTACCAGTACGGTGTCGGACAGGTAAAAACAGGTAAAGTTATTAAACCCCTGAAAGGCTATAATACCTAATATTATAAGCGTAAAAAACACGAGGAATACAAACACCAGCAACGCGTATTTTTTGCGCTCTTTGCGGTCTTGCTGGCGGTCGGCTATTTCCTCACCCTGTAGTGTGCTTTGCCTCACTACCACATCTAATTCAGCCTCATTAAGAGGAGCATCGCCCGTATCCCTTAATAACGAATTAAGCTGTTCTGTTCCTTGCATCGATATATTTTTGTTCAAGGTTACCTACAAACTTGGTGTAGTATCTTTTTATAAGGTCGTCGCTTATCACTTTATTGCGGTTCGGTTCGTATGATAGCGACCATGGTGTATTGCCCTGGTGCGTAAGCGACACAAGGCTTCCTCCCGACACATCCCTATACACGTTCCAAACAACGGCCACTACTTTCTTTATGTTTTCGTCTTTAACCTCCGGGGTTACAAATTCGGTATCGCTTTTGGCAACAATAGATTTTGAGGTTATCGGTTCCGACTGAAAGTGCTTAAACTCATGGTACAGCGAGGGCACTACAGGGCCAAATTTCCAGGCTTCTATAGCATCAGGAAATGCTTTTTGGTTTAGTATAGCCAATGAAAAGCCCTGCGCTATATAGCACAACTTAGCCAACTGCAGATTAGTTAACTGCTTACCTGTTTGTTCTGCAAGTTTTAAAAACTCATTAGCTACCGCATTTACACTTTCCATTGCACTTTCCTTTCTGTGGTTTACACAAATATACTAAACTTTAGTATGCCTGTAAAAATAAAAAACTCCGGTAATCAGCCGGAGTTCAATCATCAATCAAAAAACGAACAGTTATTGAACTGTTGGTACTTTTATATCTAAAAAAATATGTTTTTAAGCCATTTCGGGCTGCAAAATACAAATTAATTTCTAATTACGAAAACCCTTTTTGTAGATTTTTCGTTATGAAGCAATTAGCCCAAATAGGTTTTAAGTATTTTGCTGCGCGATGTATGCTTTAGCCTCCTGATAGCCTTTTCCTTGATTTGGCGCACGCGCTCACGGGTAAGGTCAAAGGTTTCGCCTATTTCCTCAAGGGTCATAGGGTGCTGGTCGCCAAGGCCAAAATAAAGCCTTACTACGTCAGCCTCACGAGGGGTAAGTGTTTCAAGGGCCCGCTCTATCTCGGTACGAAGCGACTCGTGGATAAGCTCCCTGTCCGGGTTTGGCGACTCGCCAGAGCGAAGTACGTCATACAGGTTAGAGTCTTCACCTTCCACAAGCGGTGCATCCATTGACAGGTGGCGTCCGCTGTTTTTCATGCTTTCCTTAACGTCGTTTACGGTCATATCCAGCTCTTTGGCTATTTCCTCGGCGCTTGGGGCACGTTCGTTGCTCTGCTCAAGCAGGGCATACATCTTGTTGATTTTGTTAATAGAACCAATCTTGTTCAGCGGAAGCCTTACAATACGTGATTGTTCGGCAAGAGCCTGAAGTATAGACTGGCGAATCCACCATACAGCGTAAGAGATAAATTTGAAACCACGGGTTTCGTCAAAACGCTGTGCAGCTTTTATAAGGCCAAGGTTACCTTCGTTAATAAGGTCGGGTAGTGTAAGACCCTGGTTTTGGTATTGTTTTGCAACCGATACCACAAAACGAAGGTTAGCTTTAGTCAGTTTTTCAAGGGCGCGCTGGTCACCTGCTTTTATGCGCTGTGCCAGTTCTACCTCCTCATCCGCAGTGATCAAATCCACTTTACCAATCTCCTGGAGGTATTTGTCTAAAGATGCAGTTTCCCTGTTGGTAACCTGCTTTGTAATTTTTAACTGTCTCATGTATAAAACTCCTGAGTTAAAATTTAATATTCAGTAGTTATACGTATAGAGTATCAAAAAGGTTACAAGGTTGGGTAAAATAATTTTATTTTTAACAAATTATTAAATTTTACACCTAAAAATGAGGTAGTTATAAAAAATGAAAACACCGCACCCTGTACCTGGTGCGGCGTTTCCTGGAGAAAACTAGCTTAGCTTAGGTAAAAACTAAAATTATTTTAGGTCAAAATTATATTGCAGTCCTGCCCTAACGGCAACACTAAAAGGATTTGTCTTGTTTGGTTCCTTATTAAAGGTGTTTATGTAATATTTAAAGTACGGTTCGGCATTTATCTGTAATGCCGGCGTTATGGCATAATACAGCTGTAAGCCAGCCCCGGCACTAAAACTAATATTATCATTCATCCTTACACTGCCTACATTCATGCTAAGTGTACTGCCTTGTGCCGTTAGCGTATTAGTACCCACACTTATAGCACTGGTACCCACAAGGGCACTAAGCCCAAACCTGCCCGACGTAAGGCGGTATTCAAACTCCAACGGTATTTCCAGCAATGATGTTTTTTGTGTAAGATTAAAACTACTGTCGCCAAAAGCATCTGCTAACGTTTGGTTAGACACCCCATTGTTATAGTCTACTCCGGTAAAGTCATCTGCCACCCCGCCTCCGCTTGTTGCCGTTGCGTTTTTGGTTTCCTGTTCAATTTTAGCAAACAGCACCCCGGCACGCAGGCTGGCTTTTGCCGAAAAACGGTATCCTATATAAGCACCATACCCTAGAGATAGTTTAGTATCTGCCGCATTACTGTTAAACCTTGCATCTATCAGGCTTTGTCCATCCTTAAACATAAACTCAGCCGGTGCCGCGTATGCAAAGGCATAAAACTCTTTGTAGTCAAGGTTTACCGCCGTACCGTTCTGGTTATCTTTACTCTTGCTTTTATTTTGTTTCGGTATGCTGTCTTTATGTGTTTTTACCACACAGGCACTATCAGTATCGCATATATATGCCACAATGGGGTTAGCCCTGTTATTACGGTAATTGTACTGGCTGTTTTGTGCAGCTATCTCCTTACGGGTTGCAGCACTGTTTTCAACTTCTTCGGTTATACCTTCACCGGTTTCTTCGGTAGCTTTTACAATTTTAGATTTTGAACCTGCTGTTTTGCCCTGCGCCTTTTTCTTACCCGATTTTTTACCCGCAGTACGGGCATTGGCTACAGCATCATTACTATCACCGTTACTAAATACAGGCTTGGCAGTAACGCCGTTTCTTGCAGCATAACCGGTAACATAGGTGCCGGTTATGCCGTATTTTTCTTTTGCACTGCTTGTGCGCAATGTTTTGCCGGTTGCTTTATTTACACTTCCCGAAGCTGTTGCCACACTGCTTTTAGCATAGCCACCTGTACCGCCCGAAGCTGTTTTTTTATCAGCTTTACCCAAAAGACTGTTTGCTTTTTTATTAACTGAAGTAACGGTTTCCTTACCGCTTATGGCATCGTCGTTTTTATTGTTTGTAAGGCCGTCTCCCGACCCCACAACACTTTGCTCATCCTTAGCAAGGCCATTATCTTCTACCGCGGTTTCCGTATTATTTTCACGGGTAGTGCTACCATTTATCACCTCTCCGGCTACGGCAGGGCTACCCGAAGATTTTGGTTTTTTGTTTTCGCTGTAAGCATTGTACAACCATACCCCGCCAGCAAGCAGCACTATAAGCACTATAGGCGCAGTACGTTTTAGCCAATACGCAAAATAGCGTTTTTGTTGGCTGCGGCTCAGGGCAAGATCAGCCCTGATTTTATCCCACGTGGCATCAGAAGGTGTTTTTTCATACCCTTCCAACTTAGCCCTTATAGCACGCCCAATGTCTTTACTATTACCCTCCATTGCTTACGTAGGTTGGATATACACTATTTTTTTTTTCTAACTTCTGTTTTAGCAACGCCTTTGCCCTGTGCAGGTTGCTCTTACTGGTACCTTCGCTAATGCCCAGCATGGCTGCAATTTCCTTATGCGAATAATCATCCAGCTCGTACAGGCAAAATGCCAAACGATACTGATCGGGCAGCGCCTGCACCAGTTGCAGTATGTATTCGGCAGGAACATTCATTTCTTCATCCGTTACCGTAATTTCCTGCGGCAGGTTGTCTTTTACAGGCACCAGGGTAATCATCTTTTTATAACTTTCTATAGCCTTATTTATGGTTATACGCTTCATCCAGCCTTCAAAAGAACCACTACCCTGGTAGCGGTTTATGCCCGTAAAAATTTCTATAAACGCATTGTGTAAGTTATCCTCGGCTTCCTCAATATTGCGGCAGTACTTAAGGCTCAGCGAAAAAAGCGTAGCCCGGTAGGCCACATACAACTCTTGTTGTGCAGCAACCTTTCCTTTCATACAACCCTTAATTATTTTATCGAGGTTCAAATCCGGTAACTTTTTAAATCATAAAATTAATTTAAGTTCTACACAACCAGCAATTCTTTTTCATAGCATTTTTTTTACTAAAACAAAGTGTGTGGTTTTGATTTAGCTTGTTTGCCTGCGTTTATATCCTTTAGTATGCACAGTTGTAAAAAGGTTGCGTTAAAAAGCAGAAAATATTTTTCTTTTTTTCTTAAAACCCCGTTTCGCTCTCCGTACGCATGCGTTGCAGATAGCTTTCTATCTTTTGGTGCCCCCGGTTAAAAAACACCTTCCTGTCGCGTGCGCCACTACTGTTCAGCAGCATGGAGTTCTTTATCTGCTGTCCAAAAAACCGCTCGGTATTACTGCACGTAGCAGCATCGTCTGTAATAAAATATCCCAGTAAGGTATAAGGCACAAACAACGACTGTTTTTGCGGAGCGGTTATCAGCACATTGTTATTTAGTATCAGCAACTCGTTATAATACAAGTGGTACCTACTACCCTCTTTACAGCAACGGGTTTCGGCATCGGTAAGTACTTGTGCCAAATCAGCACACAATAACGCAGCACTGTTAAGGCTTAGCAAACCCGACTTATAAAAATAATACAGCTGCTGCAACGTACTGTTTATAGTGGTATCGTTCCATATTTCGTGTACTTCAAGGCTGTTGTATACTTTGCGCAGGGCTTCGCCGTGCTCCAGTAACGGCACTGATACGGTAAAATCTTCAAAGCGGCTGTGCAGCCCCTCGCCCGAAAGCAGGTTTAGCCACACATATATTTTAAACTTACTAAGCAATGTACCGCCTACCATATGGAACAGCGGTATGTCCTTAGCCGAATAAAACATCCTGGCACCATTCATAGTAGCAAACATACCTATGTTTTGCGCCGACTCTTTAAGGTAACGCGCCATGTCGTCGGGTGTACGTATTTCGGCGGTTTTACGGGTTAGCACCACCTCATCATTCCTGAAAAGGCTGTCCATACTAATACCGAAGTGCGTACACAGGGTAATGGTTTCATCTATACTAAAACGGCTTTTTAGCGATACCCTGCGGTGCGCCGCATCATACGACACCTGTAGTACGGTAGCTATGGCATCTATAAGCGATGCATCGGGTGCCTGCCGCTTGCGTATTTGTTTCAGCAATAACTCTTGGTTGGTCATGATTTGTGATTTTCGCAAAATGCACTGTAAATATAATTGTTTTACACAGAACCACTTGTATTAATAGCAATAAGTTTGGGTATATCAAAAACCTTATTATTATGAAAACAAAACGAATTTTAGTACTACTGCTACTTGTGTTAGCACCGGCAACCGCTTTAGCACAAAAACATAAACTGCGCATTCCCTTTGGGCTTTACACTACCGGCAACAGCGATATATACGGAATATCTACCGGCATAGGATCTGACACTTATATGGACAGCGATACTGTAAGCGTACACTCTAACGGGCTGCGCATAGAACCCATATCGCAGTCACTGTTGTTTTTCACCCTCATTTTTCCAATTAAACATGTAAATTATCCCAACCAAGAAACTGCATTTGCTGATTTTAATAAAAAAGTACCCAACGAGGTTATTAACGGCATTAACCTGAGCTGCGGTACCAATGCCTTTGCAAACCTTAACGGCATTACTGTTTCTGCCACGGTGCAGTCATTAAAAAATACAAATGGCATATCTCTTGCAGGAATTTCAAACAGTTCTTATAAAAATAACGGCATACAGATGTCATTTTTTAATACCGGCTCATATTACAGTAAAGGATTGCTTGTGGGCGGTTTCCAGACCGGGGTATATAAAGGGAGAAGGGTGCATGCCGCATTCTGGTACAACGAATACAAATATTTTGACGGCTTTATGATTTCCGTTGCCAATGGCTGTTTGTCAAAACCCGAAGAGTTCCGCGGGCTTCAGTTAGGTGTTGTAAACCGCACAAAAAAACTTAAAGGCATACAAATTGGCCTTTGGAACATAAACGAGAAACGCTCTCTACCCATTGTAAACTGGAATTTCAACAACAAGCCCCCTAAACCCAAAAAGAAAAGAACAACATGGATAAACCAATCAGCGAAAAGAAATATGAACCAACAAACACACCACAATTAACCAACCCTAATTTTAATCGAAATGAAAAAAATACCGTACCTCTTAATACTGTTTCGGCTGCTGCTGGGGCCGTTCATGATATATTTAACCTACAGTTTTGGCGCATCGCTGCGACAGCTACTTGCAGGGCTATTGCTCCTGGGTATACTCTCTGATATTTTTGACGGCATTATAGCCCGAAAACAAGGCACTTCTACAACATTTATACGCCGCCTGGACAGCCAGATTGATGTAGTTTTTTGGCTGTGCGCCGGGTGGTGCGGATGGCTATTAAACCCGGAAATTATCATCGAAAACCGCTACGCCATCATCACCCTTTTTGTAATGGAAGGCCTTACCTACGCGTTCAGCTTTGCCAAGTTCGGCAAGGAAACCTGTACGCATGCACTGCTCAGCAAGCTGTGGGGCATAACACTGTTTGCTGCCTTTACTTCCATTTTAGGTTTTGGCTACGCAGGCATTCCTTTTGCGCTTGCGGTGATATTTGGCATTATTTCGCATATCGATGTATACCTCATCATTTTCCTGCTACCCAAATGGACACACGATGTACCCAGCGCATGGCATGCGTGGCAACTGCGCCAGGGCAGGGATATTAAACGAAATAAATTGTTTAATGGGTAAACTAAAAGGATAACCTAGTCTTTCAGCTCACTTTAAATACAAAAAACGTTGTGGCGCAGGTATAAAAAAACCTGCCACTTTACAGTAGCAGGTTTTCTATTAGAATTAACCTATTTCAGTACGATTAAGATTCTTGTGGTGCGTCGCCCTTGTCTTCACGAGGGGCACGGTCGTCTCTGCGATCCTGGCGTGGGCCACGGTCGCGAGAGTTACGGTCATCCCTGCCGCCACGGTTATCGCGTGGGCCACGGTCGTTACGGTCGCCACGGTTATCGCGTGGTCCGCGGTCTTCGCGTGGAGGACGCTCCTGGTACCCTTCAGGTTTAGGAAGCAGCGCCTTGCGCGATACTTTCTCCTTCTTGGTCTTAGGATCGATACCAATGTATTTTACATTAAATACATCGCCCATGTTTACTATGTCGGTTACGTTTTCAGTACGTTTCCAGTCTAGCTCGCTTACGTGTAGCAGTACTTCATTGCCCGGAGCAGCAGTGTATTCTACCACTGCACCAAAATCAAGAAGTTTTATAACCTTCACTTCGTATGTTTCGCCCACAGCAGGCTTAAATACGATAGAGTCGATTTTCTTAAGTACCATTTCAATTCCTTCTGGGCTTGTACCAAGGATTTCCACTTCACCCTGCTCGTTAACCTCGTTAATAACGATGGTTGTACCCGAAGCCTTTTGAAGTTCCTGGATAACCTTACCACCAGGACCAATAAGCGCACCAATAAATGCACCCGGAATGGTAGTCATAATGATCTTAGGAGCATGACGCTTAACCGTTTCACGAGGCTCGGCAATAACTTCAGTCAGTTTACCAAGGATGTGAAGGCGTCCTTCTTTAGCCTGTTCAAGGGCTTTCTCCATAATATCGTAGCGAAGGCCTTCAATTTTAATATCCATCTGGCAAGCGGTAATACCATCAGCCGTACCGGTTACTTTAAAGTCCATATCACCCAGGTGGTCTTCGTCACCAAGGATGTCGCTAAGTACAGCCCAACGGCCTGTAGCATCGTCTGAGATAAGACCCATAGCGATACCCGAAACCGGCTTTTTAAGCTTCACACCGGCATCCATAAGGGCAAGTGTACCGGCACATACGGTAGCCATAGAAGATGAACCGTTAGATTCAAGTACTTCAGATACCACACGTACAGTATACGGGTTCTCTTCAGAGATCATGTTTTTAAGTGCACGTTGTGCAAGGTTACCATGGCCTACTTCGCGCCTTGATGTTCCCCTTAGTGGTTTAGCCTCACCTGTAGAGAACGGAGGGAAGTTATAGTGCAGGTAAAAACGCTCTTCGCCTTGTTCAGACGGAAGGTCGATGATATTTGCCTCACGCGATGTGCCCAGGGTTACAGTAGCAAGTGCCTGAGTTTCGCCACGGGTAAATACCGATGAACCGTGTGTAGATGGCAGGTAATCTACCTCACACCATATAGGGCGTATTTCGGTAGTCTTACGGCCGTCAAGACGTATACCCAGGTCAAGGATTACGTTACGCACAGCTTCTTTTTGTGCTTTGTAAAGGTATTTACTGACAAGCTCACCTTTTTCGGCAAGTTCTTCTTCTGTAAAGGCAGCCAGTACTTCTTCCTTCACTACGCTGAATTTCTCAGAACGCTCGCTCTTGGCAGAACTTTCCTGTGCTATAGCAAAATATTTGTCATAGCTCAGTTCGTATACTTTGGCTTTCACCTCGTCGTCATTAGCTTCAGGCTCGTACTCACGGAAACCTTTGGCTACAGCAGCCCTTAGTTTTTCCTGTACGGCAATCTGAACTTTAATGGCTTCGTGGGCAAATTTAATAGCTTCCACCATCTCGGCTTCAGATATTTCTTTCATTTCACCCTCTACCATGGCTACAGAGTCGGCGCTGGCACCAATCATCATATCGATGTCGCTCTCTGCAAGCTGGGCTTTACTTGGGTTAATGATAAACTCGCCGTTTACACGACCTACACGTACTTCAGAAATAAGTGTGTAGAAAGGTATATCAGATACAGCAAGGGCAGCCGAAGCGGCAAGACCGGCAAGAGCATCAGGCATCACATTTTCATCGTGGCTCATCAGCTGTATCATTACCTGTGTTTCGCAGTGGTAGTCGTCCGGGAAAAGCGGGCGCAGTACCCTGTCTACAAGGCGCATGGTAAGTACTTCAGCATCGCTTGGCCTGGCCTCGCGCTTGAAGAAACCTCCCGGAAAACGACCTGCAGCTGCAAACTTTTCGCGGTAATCTACCGTAAGCGGTAAAAAGTCTACTCCGGGATTAGCGGTTTTAGCTGCTACTACTGTACCTAGTAGCATAGCGTCGCCCATGCGTATAACAACAGAACCATCTGCTTGTTTTGCAAGTTTACCCGTTTCGATAGAGATGGTACGACCGTCTCCTAAATCAATAGTTTCCTTAATAACGTTTGGAATCATACGTTTCATTTCTTTTGATTAAACAATGGGTTGTTGTTGTGTTGTTGTTGCGTAGTTGTTTAGTACCCAATGAAAAACCAAAACTTTTTCTAAAATTTCTATAAAACAAAAAGAGGCGCGCCGGCACCTCTTCTCATTCGATTATTTCCTGATGTTAAGTTCTTTCAGAATCTCACGATATTTGTTGATGTCTTTCTTCTTCAGGTAGTCAAGAAGGCTCCTTCTTTTACCTACAAGTTTCACAAGAGAACGCTCAGTGTTGTAGTCATGACGGTTCTTCTTAAGGTGACCTGTAAGGTGGTTAATCCTGAATGTAAAAAGAGCAATCTGCCCTTCAGTGCTACCGGTGTTAGTAGCGCTTTGGCCATGTTTAGCGAAAATTTCCGCTTTAACTTCTTTAGTTAAGTACATGCTAATATTATTAAAATGATTATTATGTATCCGGGATTATCCCGATTTTGGGTGCAAAGGTAAATAAAAAAACTATATCTACAAGTTTAATTTTGTTTCAGGTTTAAAGTTTCAAGTTCAGAACATTAAGACAAACATGAAACTTTAAACCTGAAACAAAATCAAAACAGCTTCGCTACCTCTTCGTTTACAAATTCCAGGAAGCGCTCGTCTGCCTCCGTAAAGGCATCCAGTACATGGCTGTCTATATCTATCTGGCCTATGTTAGCACCGTTTACAAACAGCGGAATTACCACTTCGCTTTTTACGGTAATGCTACAGGCTATATAATTATCCTGTGCAGTAACATCGGGCACTACAAAGTTTTTGTTGCTTACGGCTACCTGCCCGCAAATACCCTTGCCAAACGGAATTACGGTATGGTCTGTAGGTTCGCCCGCATAAGGCCCCAGTATAAGCTCTTCTTTATCGCCGTTACGGAAATAAAAGCCTACCCAGTCATAATAATCTATATTATCGCGCAGTAAGTGGCATAATTGTAGTAGTTTATCTTCGCGTAGCGTGTTTTCGTGGTGTAGTATATCTTTAACCTTAGGCTGAAGTTCTTCAAATGTCATAGTATCAGTGTCATAAAATTTATGCAAAGGTACTTAGTAAACCACTGATGATTTGTATATTTTTGTTAAAAATTGACCTGATGAAATTTATTTCAGACAACAAAGCCTTCTTTATGTTCCTGCTGCGTTTTGCAGGATGCTATCTGGCACTGGCCGGCATTTACTGGCTGTACTTAAGCCAGTACACCACCCCTACTCCAGACGGCATTACCACAGCCGTAGCCCACCAAACCCTGTGGGGCATACAATTTCTGGGAGAACAGACATACATGACACCCCACCTTACCAATCCCTCTTGGATATTTTATATAAACAACGAGCGAATAATGCAAATAATAGAAGGCTGCAACGCCGTAAGCGTAATGATACTTTTTGCAGCGTTTGTAGTAGCATTTTATACCCGTTTTAAGCAGGTAATGCTTTTTACAGTTGCCGGAATTGCTATTATACACATATTAAACATAGTACGCATAACCCTACTGGGTGTGGCGGGCTACCACTACCACCAATACTGGCACTTCTTGCATGATATAGTCTTTCCGCTGTTTATCTACGGAGTAGTGTTTTTTTTATGGGTAATATGGGTAACAAAATTTTATTCTAATGCAAAAAAAACTAACCCTTAGCCCGCTCAACTGGGCAGGTATAGCCTTACTGCTTGTACTCATTGTATGTGTACGCATCTTTGAACAAAGCCTGTTTTACGATCCGTTGCTCGCATTTTACAAACACACCGGAAAAACCGTACTACCACCCTACCATACCGGGCTGCTGCTGCTGGGGTATGCCTTCAGGTACGCCCTAAACACCATATTATCATTAGGCATACTGTGGCTGGCGTTTAAAGACATGGAGGTTATAAAAGTCACGGCAATATTATACGTGGTATTGTTAGCGGTATTCTTATCAGGGTTATATATATTGCTAAGCCTGGAATCACCCCCGCTAAAAGGCATATTTTACCTGCGCAGGTTTCTTATGCAACCTATGCTGCTGTTGCTGTTTGTACCCGCATTTTATTACCAAAAACACTTAAAAGCGTAATATTTTTTCACACATTACCGTTAGTAAATAATTACTTTCCATACCTTTGCACCGGTGAAACTAAAAAAACACATAAGCATTATACTTTCAGCGCTTGTATTGTTTAGCAATATAGGCCTGATGCTCAATGTACATTTTTGCCACGGGCAGGTTTCAAGTGTTGCCATTACTTATAAGTCGGCAGCCCGCTGTGAGATGCCTAAAGCACACCACAAAAAAGCCTGCTGCGCAGTTGCGGAAAAAGCCTCAAAAAAAAGCTGCTGTAAGCACGGCACCGTAAAGCTGGAAGACAAGAGCGACAAAACCCTTGTAAAATCGCTTCAGCTGGATTTAGGCGCTTTCTACATTTCCGAAGCTTATAACGAGCCACTTTTTGTATACAATGCTCCGCTTTCTGTACAGAAAGATACACCTGCGTTTTATACCGAAACAAACGCGCCGCCGCTCTACAAACTGTATTGCCAATACGTTTTATACGCCTGAATTTCATAGTTTTTATGACTGGTTCCCAACCTTTAATGGGAAAATTACATCATTAACTATTGAAATTCATTTTTATGCATAAAATCCTTGTGATAATAATGTTATTCCTTGGCATTGCCTCTAATGCACAGGAAAAAGTAACCGGTAAGGTGTTGGACGAAAAGAGCCAGCCACTGCCGGGAGCCAATGTATTTTGGCTAAACACCACCATAGCCACATCTACCGATGGTAACGGCGACTTTGCCATACCGTTTTCTAAAGAAAACATGATGCTGGTAATAAGCTACCTGGGCTACCAGAGTGATACCATACACGTACACACGCCACAGCACATATCGCACCAGCTAAAACCCGACGGCGGACAGCAGCTACAGGGCGTTACCGTAGATAAAACCCAAAACAGCCTGAGGCGCAGCCAAACTTCGGCACTAAACACCAGTACTATGGGCGCTAAGGAACTTACCAAGGCCGCCTGCTGCAACATAGCCGAAAGTTTTGAAACAAACCCATCAGTCGATGTAAACTTTAGCGATGCCCTTACCGGCACCCGCCAGATAAAAATGCTGGGGCTTACCAGCCCTTATCTATTAATTTCGGAAGAAAACATACCAGCCGTACGTGGTGCAGGCCAGGCTTACGGGCTTACCTTTGTGCCGGGCACCTGGGTAGAAAGCATACAGGTAACAAAAGGCGCCGGACCGGTTATAAACGGTTTTGAAAGTATTTCAGGGCAAATTAACTACGAGCTTATAAAGCCCGAAAAAAGCGACCCTTTCTTCCTGAACCTGTACGCAGGCATGGGTGGCCGCTACGAACTGAATGCGCACTTTAAACAAAAAGTGTCGGATAAATGGAACACCCTGCTGTTTGTACACGGCAACACCCGTGTGGGCAAATACGACATGAACAACGACGGTTTCTTGGACAACCCACTGGCCAAGCAGGTAAACCTTATGAACCGCTGGGAATACCACGATACCGAAAAAGGCTGGGTAAGCTTTATCAACCTACGCTACATGCACGACGAAAAACAGGCCGGCGAAGTGGACTTTGACCCCGACACCGATAAGTTTACCACAAACCACTGGGGCAGCGAAATTAACACCAACAAAGTAGACGCATCGGCTAAGCTGGGTTATGTATGGCCCGATATGCCGTACCAAAGCATCGGCCTGCAAACGGCGTTTAACTACCACAACCAGGAATCATACTTTGGGTTTAATCAATACGACATAGCACAGAAAAGCGGCTATGCTAACCTTATTTTCAGCTCTATTGTAGACAATACTATGAACAAGTTCTCTACAGGGCTTAGCGCCACGTATGACCGGTATAATGAGTTTGCCTACCTCTACTTTACCGATAACGGCCGCAACTACGACCGTACCGATAATTCAGCCGGGGCGTTTTTTGAGTATACCTACGACAATGCCGACAACTTCAGCGTAGTGCTTGGTGGGCGTTTTGATTACAGTAACCGCCTGGGCGCTTTTGGCACACCAAGGCTGCACCTTAAATACAACCCATGGGAAAAGGCTACCCTTAGGGCTTCTGCCGGCAGGGGTAAGCGTGCCGCAAATATTTTTGCAGAAAATCAGCAGTACTTCGGTTCATCGCGCAGGTTTTACATAGCCAACGAAGGTGGTAAGCTGTACGGACTTGACCCCGAAATTGCATGGAACTACGGCCTTAGCTTTACACAAAACTTTACCGTATTTAACCGTAACCTGGAGTTTGCCGTAGATTTTTACCGCACTGATTTCCAAAACCAGGTAGTGGTAGATGCTTTTGCCAGCCCTCAGGAAGTTTCGTTTTACAACCTTGACGGAAAAAGCTTTGCAAACAGTCTGCAGGTAGACCTTAACTATCAGATAACCCAGCACTTTAACGTGCGCACCTCTTATAAGTATTACGACATACAAACAGATTACAACACCGGCAGGTTTGAAAAAACACTACAGGCCAAGAACCGTTTCTTTGCAAATGTGTCGTATGAAACCCATGTGCACGAAGGCGGCAAGCAATGGAAATTCGACTTTACATACAATTGGCTGGACAAACAGCGTTTACCATATACAGGCAGCAACCCTGCCGAGTACCAAAGAGGTGATTACTCACCGGCATTTGCTACCATGAACGCACAGGTAACCCATAGTTTCAGCAGCGTGTTTGAAGTATATGTAGGTGGCGAAAACATAGGCAACTACAGGCAGAGCAATGCCATAATAGGCGCTAACGATCCGCTTGGTTCGTATTTTGATACTACACTGGTGTACGGCCCGGTGTTTGGGCAAATGTATTATGCCGGTTTACGATTTAAAGTGAAATAGGCCTCACTCCTCCCGATAGCTATCGGGACTCTCCGAAGAAGAGGGAGTAGCTTCACTCAACCGTCTGTCATTACGAGGAGGCACGACGAAGTAATCTAAAAGATTGCCGCGCTCCGTTCCTCCGCTCGCAATGACTGACGAAGGGTGGCTGAAAACCGGGGTGGTAAAAATATAGTAGATTAAAAACAGTTTTATAAATATACAGTACCATGAAAAAATTCATTTTTGTAATGCTTATTATGCTGGCAGGTTTTACCATGCAGGCACAGGAAAAGAAAAAAGCAGCCAAATACGATGTAGAGGTTAAGGGCAACTGCGACCAGTGCAAGCGCCGTATAGAAAAAGCGGCTTATTCGGTTAAAGGTGTAAAATCGGCTGAATGGCACGAGGACGACCAAACCCTGCACCTTATTATAGACGAAACAAAATGCAGCGCAGACGATGTACGCACAGCAGTAGCTAAAAGCGGACACGATACTGATAAGGTAAAGGCCACCGAAGAAGCCTACAACAACCTGCACAGCTGCTGCCAGTACAAAAGAGACTAACAAATTTTACATTAATACCCCTTTCTTACCGGAAGGGGTATTTTTTTAAGGAAACCCTAAGGATAGGTAATCATAAAATACCATAATTTTGTATCAAACAAATAAGGCAACATGAAAGCATTAAAGAACATAACAACAAAAAGCAAAGGGATGACTACCCTATGCATGGTGTTGTTTTTCCTTTTTGCAAGTGTAGCCAAAGGGTTTGCTTACAGGCTTCCGGTTAACATGGCGGCTGATAAAAAAGCCCCTGCCAAAACATGGCTTACCGTTTCTGTAAAACAAACTACCCCCGAGGTACTGAACCAGCTGCCCGACACAGACGGCGACGACAGCGACCTTGTACTTTTTTATAATTTTACTACCCCAAATACTACAACGCGGCAAAGCAACAGCCCCCAAAACAACCGCAACGCTGCACTGTACTCAGACAATTACCACGTTCCGTTATACGACCTGTACTGTAACTGGAAATACCACCTCTAACCTTTAAGGCAGTTAGTGCTGGTCCCACAGGCTGCTATATTGTAACCCGCACAGTTTCATACTTCATCTGTTTGCCGGTTTCAGCTTTTCTATTTTTAAATTTCGTTATTACAATGCCTCCTGTGAGTTAGGGGATGCATTTCAAAATAAGTTGTTAATTGCCCGGAATACCGGCAGTAGGCACGCCTGTTTGCTACCCGGTATTCCTTTTTTTACCCTTTGCAGGGAAAAACAAAACACGTTCATTCTTATAAAGATTTTATATATTCCAAACACACGTCACCTATAATTCCCGCTGTCTGCATCGTTAAACACCACAGTCCTTTTTTTCCAAACAGCGGCGGGGTAATAGGTTGATTGTTGTACAAAAGCTTATCTGTGCTGATACTGCACAAATATCAGGTGTTTTTTAATTAGTTGGTTGACAATTCCCTTTCTCGCCAGGGAGAGGGAATTATTTTAAAAAGATATCGTTATTGATAAAAATTACTCTTTAAGCGTTGCATGCCATAGTGCAACTAACAATATGATGCTCTCGTAGTATCAAGGTGTTTTTTAATTGGTTGGTTACGAAAATCCCCTTATGAGATAAGGGGATTTTCTTTTTTTATGGCCTTCTATTCCGAATGCAGCGCAGCGGAATTGAGGAATCTCTTAAAAGTAATGTTCCCTTTAACAATTAGATTGCCACACTCCGCTGCGCTGCGTTCGCAATGACAGGACGCAAAAAAACCGCCTATTAGCGGTTTTATATATTATTTACACCAGGCAAGAGCAACCTCTTTTGGCAGAAGATTATTCTGGTAATATCTTTCCTCTATTACCGGAGCCGATTTTCTCCAAAAGCTGAAACCCAGTATGCTTACTTTTTCATTATCGAACCAATTCCCCTCACTATCCTGTGATTGTGTAACCCATTCATAATGTTTACCGTCTTTTAAAACTTCTTTAATCCTCGAAACTCCTGATAAACCAAAGAAAATATCCCGGAGCATCTCTTGCACATCTTGAGCTTTGTTATAATGCCCGTGCGAATTTCCGAAATAAAGAAGATACTCTTTTAAACCTTCGTGCAATTCAAAATCATAACCGGTTTCATCACCATAGATTTTTAAACACACTTCGTTTACCCTCTCAAGCTTTATTGCAGGATAAAGGCTCAACTTTTCAATTAAAATATCAATAGCACTACTATCACGCATACGTTACCTCGTTAAAAACTCAAGCGTATATTCTAAAAACTCCACCGGGTTCTCGGCGTGTATCCAGTGGCCGGAGTTGGTTATCGTCTTAATTTCGTAGTGCGGAAAATGCTGTTCTATCAGTGGCAAATTGCCATCTTGTATGTACTTAGAGCGGTCGCCCCTCAGAAACAGTACAGGCCCGGCAAAGCTGCTGCCCTGCGGCAATGCTTCTCCTATGTTCTCTACCTGTGTATTAAACACCGGCAGGTTAAACCTGAAACCCAGTTGACCCGGTTCTACCCAGTACAGGCTTTTCATAAGAAACTGGCGTGTACCGGCATCGGGCAGGTGCTGCGCCATCATTTCCTCCACCTCATTTCGCGATGGCTTGGTGCTAAAATCTACCGCGTTTAGCGCTGCCAAAACATCCTGGTGGTGCGGCGGGTAGTACTGTGGTCCTATATCGGCCACCACAAGCCTGTCCAGCATTTGCGGGTGCTTTATGGCAAAAAACATGGCTGCCTTGCCACCCATACTGTGGCCTATAATATCCACCTTGCCCAGGTTGTGCGTATTTATATACTGCACCAGGTCGTCTACCATGGCGCTGTAATTAAACACATCACTATGAAAACTCTTACCGTGGTTACGCATGTCTACGGTATGCACCTGAAAACCTTTTTCTACATATTTAAGGCTAAGGGTTTTCCAGTTATCACTCATACCCATAAAACCGTGAATAATGATTAGCGGCTTACCGCCATCGCCCTCTACCCTGCTGTACAACATCTTATTTTAGTTTTTGAAGGTACATATTCACCACATTCTCCAGCCCCAGGTACAGCGACTCAGCTATAAGCGCGTGGCCTATAGACACTTCCAGCAGCCCCGGAATGTTGTCCTTAAAAAACTTAATGTTATCCAGGCTCAGGTCGTGCCCGGCATTAAGCCCAAGGCCAAGCTCCTGTGCCAGCAGTGCCGATTCGGTATACGGCTTCACACCGTCATAATTCCCCAGTCCGTACTGGTGTGCAAAACCTTCGGTATACAGCTCTATACGGTCGGTTCCCGTTGCTTTAGCACCTTCTACCATACTCAGCACAGGGTCTACAAATATCGATGTACGTATCCCGTTTCGCTGAAACTCCTGTATTACTTCCTGCAGGAAGCTTTTGTGGGTTATGGTATCCCATCCGGCGTTGCTGGTTATAGCATCATCGGCATCGGGTACCAGGGTAACCTGCGTAGGCTTTACCTCAAGCACCAGGTCTATAAATTTAGGAACCGGATTTCCTTCTATGTTGTACTCTGTATATACAATGGGCACCAGCTCACGGGCGTCGTTATAGCGAATGTGCCTTTCGTCGGGTCTTGGGTGTATGGTTACACCCTGTGCACCAAATTTTTGTACATCGGCAGCTACCTGTGTTACACTGGGTACATTACCCCCGCGAGAGTTCCGCAGGGTGGCAATTTTATTGATGTTTACGCTAAGTTTCGTCATTTTTACTTGTTAAAAGTTAACAGTTGCACAAAAATACAAAGTATATAGGGGAAGCTATCTTTATTTTTGATTATTTTGCATAATATTTACTACCCGCTCCATGAACGAAATTACCGATTTCCTCAACACTAACATTAAAGCGCTGCGTGCTACAGATACCGTAGCCGATGCGCAGGACTTGTTTGCAGAGTATCCTTTTACGCACTTTCCTGTGCTGGAAAACGGTGTGTACATAGGCTGTGCCGTAAGTGAAGACACTGAGCTTATGGACATAGAAAAAACCATAGGCGAAACACGTTACAGCTTTGAGCGTTTTTTTGTGCGAAACACAACCATGTGGCTGGATGTACTGGAGGTTTTTGCCAAAAATGAAACCAACCTGGTACCGGTACTGGATGCCGAAAACATCTACCTGGGTTATTATGAAATAACCGATATTATCCGCTTTTTTGACGAAACACCGTTCCTTAAAGAAGAAGGCGGTATACTGGTAGTGGAAAAAGGCCTTACCGAATACAGCATGAGTGAGGTGGCACAAATAGTAGAAAGCAATAACGGCAGGCTGCTGGGCGCTTTTATAAGTGAGGCAGACGGCGACCGTGTGCAGATAACCATAAAAATAAGCCTGGGCGGCCTGAGCGAAATTATACAAACCTTCCGTAGGTACAACTACGAAATTATTACCGAGCATCAGGAAGATGCTTACCTGAATACGCTAAAAGACCGATCGGATTACCTGGACAAGTACCTTAATATATAGTCATGAAAATAGCTGTTTACGGCCAGTACTATAAAGACAATACGGACGACATTATACAGAGAATGCTCCGTGTTTTTAAGGACCACGGTCCTGAAGTGGCCTTTGAGGCTAATTTTTACAAGGTACTTACCTCGCACAAGCTGCTGCCACAGGATTACCCCACCTTTACTACCGAAGCCGAGCTAAACGATGGCTTTAACCTGTTTATAAGCATAGGCGGAGACGGCACCATGCTGCGTGCCGCTACGTATGTGCGCAGTAAAAACATACCCATTATAGGTATAAACGCGGGCAGGTTGGGCTTTTTGGCCACCGTGCAGCAGGAAAACATAGAAACCCTGCTACCGCTTATTTTTACAAACGAATATAAAGTATCGCCGCGCACACTGCTTACACTACAGTATGAAGGCAGCGACGAACAACTGGAAGGGCTGGATTTTGCCCTAAACGAAATAACCGTGAGCCGCCGCGACACCACATCCATGATTACCGTAGATGTAAAACTAAACGGCGACCACCTTAACTCGTACTGGGCAGACGGGCTTATACTAAGCACCCCCACCGGCAGTACCGGATATTCGTTAAGCTGCGGCGGCCCCGTAATGATACCGGGAGCAAACAGCCTTGTAATAACTCCTATAGCACCACACAACCTTAATGCACGCCCACTGGTAATACCCGATGATACCGAGATAGAGCTGCGCGTAAGCAGCCGCGAGGAACAACACCTGGTATCGCTTGATTCGCGTATTATAAGGCTGGATGTAGAAACGGTGCTTACTGTTAAAAAAGCACCTTTTAAAATAAATCTGGTAGAGTTTGCACAGGAGAAATTCCTTGATACTCTGCGCAAAAAGCTGCTTTGGGGTGAAGACAAACGAAATTAAGCTTCCCAAATTTTTACCGGCATACATACTACATTGTAACTTCTGCCGTTTTCAACTCATATAAATTCGGAATATAGCGCTAAAGGTGCGGTAAATTGTCTAATTGTTAGGCTAATTACAAAATCTATATTGTTATATTTGCACCCAATTTTTGTTTAAATGAAACGCCTTCTGTATATAATTTTAGTGGCAACTACAACCTTTTCGGCTGAAGCCCAGATAAATGAACTGGGTATTTATGCCGGTGGTGCCAACTATATAGGAGATGTAGGGCCTACTGATTATATAGCCCCTAACGACCTGGCACTGGGCGTTATTTATAAATGGAACCGATCACCGCGCCACTCATGGAGGGCATCGTTTACCTACGGAAAAATAGGGTCTGATGATGCCGACAGTAATGTAGATGGTAGGAAAGCGCGCGGATATTCCTTTAAAAATTCAGTAAAAGAATTATCTTTAGGCCTTGAATTCAATTTTTTTGATTTCAACCTGCATGAGGAACACTTTAAGTGGACACCTTATATATATACAGGTCTTAGCTATACCTGGTATGGAGAACTGTACAAGGACGGCAACGAAGGTAAGGAATACAGTAACGGCAGCACGCTGGCCATACCCATGGTAGTGGGCGTTAAGGCACACATAGCCCGCGATTTTACGCTGGGTGTAGAAACCGGCCCGCGCTATAGCTTTACCGATAACCTGGACGGCAGCAACCCAGACAATAGTAAATATCCGGGGCTGCGTTTTGGCAACCTTAACAGCAACGACTGGTATGTATTTACCGGTGTTACACTAACGTACACATTTGGCGAAAAGCCATGTTATTGTGCTGATTAAAAACATTTTGATGGATAACACTTTTACGCTTAACACAGAAAACCTGCCGCAGCACATAGCCATAATTATGGATGGCAATGGACGCTGGGCCAAACAGCAGGGTATGCTTCGTGCTTTTGGGCACGAAAGCGGCGTAAAATCGGTGCGCGAAACCGTGGAGGCATGCGCCCGGCTGAAGATAAAATTCCTTACCCTGTACGCCTTTAGTACAGAGAACTGGAACCGCCCGAAGCTGGAGGTAGACGCGCTAATGAGCATACTGATGAACTCCCTTAAAAAGGAGCTTCCTACCATGCAAAAAAACAACATAAAGCTGAATACCATAGGTAATGCAAACATGCTGCCCGACAGGGCCCGCAAACAGCTTTTTGACGTTATAGAGCAAACCAAGGACAACACAGGCATGACCCTTACCCTGGCACTAAGCTACGGAAGCCGCGAGGAGCTTGTAGCAGCCGTAAAGGAAATTTGCGAAGAAGTAAAAACAAACAAACTTGATATAGCTGACATAAACGATACGGTGATACAAAGCCACCTGTACACCCGCAACATGCCCGATGCCGACCTGGTTATCCGCACAAGTGGGGAGCAGCGTATAAGCAACTTCCTGCTGTGGCAGGCTGCTTATGCCGAGCTTTATTTTACCGAAGTATTGTGGCCTGATTTTAGGGAGGAAGATCTGCACAAGGCCATATTCAGTTACCAAAAAAGAGAAAGAAGATTTGGAAAAACCAGTGAACAGCTTAAATAACACAAAGATGTTTCTTAGAAACATTGCTTTAATTTTCGGATTTGTATTTTTTACTGTTGCAGCAAATGCGCAGGACGATGGCAATCCTAATATGCAGGAACCCGGAAAATATGTACTGGGTGGCATTACCGTAAGCGGGCAGTTATCGTATAACGAGCAAACCGTAGTTACCTTTACCGGACTTGAAAAAGGCCAGTACATTAATGTACCCGGCGAGGAAATTAGTGCTGCCATAAAAAAGCTGTGGGGTCTTAAACTTTTTAGTGACGTAAACTTCTACGTTACCGAAGTGCGAAACGACAGTATCTTCTTAGACCTTAACATTAATGAGCTACCTAAGCTTAGCGATGTGAAGATGAAAGGTGTAAAAAAAGGTAAAATAGAAGGACTTCTTAAAGATACCGACCTAAAAAAAGGTAAGTATGTAAACGAAAACCTTATTACCAACACCAAAAACTACATAGAAAACAAGTACCGCAAAGACGGTTTCTATAACACTAAGGTGCATATTAACATTATCCCGGACAGTACTAACACCGTAAAAATGGTGGTAAACATTGACAAGGGTAAAAAAGTACGCATCAAGAAAATCAACATTACCGGAAACGAACAGATTAAATCAGGCAAACTGAAACGCGCCATGAAAGACACCAAGCAGGTGGCTTTCCCTAACCCGCTGCGCCTGTTTAAGCCAAGTAAGTTTATTGCCGATAAGTACAAGGACGACAAGGTAAAACTTATAGACAAGTATAAGGAAAACGGTTACCGCGATGCCCGTATAGTACGAGATACTGTGGTTTACAACCCTAAAACAAACCGCGTAGCCATAGACATACAGGTAGAAGAAGGCCGTAAGTACTACTTTGGCGACATTAAATTCCTTGGGAATACCGTATATACAAACTCACAATTAAACCAGGTTCTTGGTCTTAAAAAGGGCGATGTGTACAACGGCGTACTACTGCAAAAACGTATTGCCGATACAAAAAGCCCTGATGCCGACGACATTACTAACCTGTACCAAAATACCGGTTACCTGTTTAGTAACGTAAACGCGGTAGAAACAAAGACTGCAAACGACACTATAGACTTTGAAATACGTATTGTAGAAGGACCTATAGCGTACTTTAATAAAATTACCGTAGTAGGTAATGATAAAACCAACGATAAGGTAATTTACCGCGAACTACGTACAAGGCCGGGCCAGAAATGGAACAAGGAAGACGTGGTAAACACCGTAAGGGAACTGGGTGCGCTGGGCTTCTTTGATGCTGAAACCATTCGCCCTGACGTGAAAAACGCCGACCCTTCATCGGGTACTGTAGACGTAGAATGGCACGTAACCGAAAAAGGCTCGAGCCAGATAGAACTACAGGGTGGTTACGGTGGCGGTGGCTTCATTGGTACACTGGGGCTTTCGTTTAATAACTTCTCTATCTCAAACATATTTAAGAAAGAAGCCTATACCCCACTACCTATGGGTGACGGACAAAAGCTTTCGTTAAGGTTACAGGGTAGTACCTATTTCCAAACGTACAGCTTGTCGTTTACCGAACCTTGGTTTGGTGGTAAAAAACCTATTCAGCTGTTTGGATCGCTTTCACACAGTAAGCAGTACTCTTACAACTACAGCAGCCGCGACGTAAACCGCGATAGGAGCTTTACCATATCATCTGTAACACTGGGTGTATCAAAAAGGCTTAGTGAACCTGATTACAACATGAGGTTGTCTCACTCTGCTACTTTTCAGTATTACTCGCTTAGTAATTATAACATAGGATTGTTTACCTTTGGTGATGGTACATCCCGCAACTTAGCGTACACCATAGAACTTACCCGCGATAACAGGGGTCGAAACCCGATATTCCCTATCTACGGTTCGTTCTTCAGCGCAAGCTTCAGGACCACCTTCCCGTATTCATGGGTAAATGGCATAGACTATGCCGCCCTGAAAAACCAGGAAGAGTACAAGCTTAAAAATACCGGCGATGCTTACCAGGGCACTAACCTGGAATGGATTTACCCGGGTGATTATATAGACAGCAACGGAAACAGGACAGATAACTACCAGGACGCTGCCCTAAACCAGTCTAAATACGACCAAAAAAGGTTTAACTGGCTGGAATACTACAAAGTGAAGTTTAAAGGTGACTGGTATACCAAGCTTTTCGGAACTCCGGAACACGCACTGGTACTACGCTCACTTGCCGAATTTGGCTGGATGGGTGCTTACGATAAAGACCGTGGACTTCCGCCGTTTGAAAGGTTCTTCCTAGGTGGTAGCGGTATGGCTAACTACTCGCTGGACGGACGTGAAATTATACAGTTAAGGGGTTACCCTGACCAGTCGTTAGGACCAGTACAAAACGGAACCCAGATAGGTGCTACCATATACAACAAGTTCTCGCTGGAACTGCGTTACCCTATTACGCTTAAACCGCAAGCTTCAATATATACGCTTGTGTTTGCAGAGGCAGGTAACTCATGGGGCTCATGGGGCGATTACGAACCGTTCAGCCTGAAGCGTTCTACAGGTTTCGGTCTTAGGGTGTTTATGCCTGCATTCGGTCTGCTTGGTATCGACTTCGGTTACGGTTTCGACCCACTACCGGGCTACAGCAAACCTAACGGATGGGAAACGCACTTTATCATAGGACAGCAGTTCTAAAAAAATTGGCATGATATTTTCTAATGTATAAATGCAAGAGGTTATGAAAAAGTATTTTGTTTTACTGTTTACCATTTGTGCCTCGCTTATTGCCGGTGCACAAACTAAGGGGCTTAAGATAGCCTACATAGACATGGGATATATCCTGGATAAGGTACCTGACTTTGCCGAAGCAAAAAGCCAGCTGGAACAGCGTGCCGCAAAGTGGAAAACAGAACTGGATGCAAAACGCAATGAAATAACCAAGCTTAAGGAAAGCCTACAGGCCGAAAAAGCCCTGCTTACCAAAGAGCTTATAGAAGAACGCGAAGAAGAAATAGCCCAACTGGAAAAAGACCTGAGCGAATATCAGGAGAAAAAATTTGGCCCTAAAGGCGAACTGATAACACAAAAGTCAGTTTTGGTAAAGCCAATACAGGATCAGGTGTTTACTATAGTGCAGGATATTGCGGCTACACGTAAGTATGATTTTGTGTTTGACAAGTCTTCTGACCTTACCATGCTGTTTGCAGCCAAAAAATATGATATTAGCGACCTTATTGTAAAAAGGCTGAGCCGTACTGCCAAGCAGCAGAAAATGAACAGCAAGGAAGCAAAACAACTGGAAGAACAGGAAAAAGAAGACGAGCGCAAAAGCGACCCGGATATTGCCGAACGCGAAAAAGCGCTTGAAGATAAAAGAGCAGCAAGACAAAAATTGTTAGACGACCGTAAAGCCGCCGCCGAAGCAAAAAGACAAGCTGCATTAGACAAAAAAGAACAACAGCTAAAGGAGCGCCAAGCTGCCCGCGATGCCGCTAAAAACGGCACTAAGACTACTACCCCTGCTGCGGAAAAGACTACTGACGGCACTGCCGGTGACGATGATGCTCCTGCCGCAACCGATAAAAAAGCTGCAACCACTGACAAAAAAGAGGAAGCAACTAAAGAAGGTGAAGCCAAAAAAGAAAGTACAGGCAAAACTGCCGAAGAAATAAAAGCCGATAGGGAAGCCGCAGCCCAGGCCGCGAAAGAAGAGCGCGAAAAAAAACTGGAAGAGCGCAAACAGGCTATAGAAAAACGCAGGCAGGAAGCTCAGGAAAAACGTGATGCCGCTAAAAAAGCCCGCGAAGAGCAGCAAAAGGCCAAACAAGGCACAACAACACCAACCCCTGATTCTACCGGAGGTGATGACGATACTCCACCGGCAAACGGCGGAAACTAATAAAAAGAGAAACTAAAAACAAAAATTAATATTTAATAGCGTAAATGATGAAACAACTAAAATCTCTGTTAATCGCAGCCATACTTTTTGTAGGTGCCAGCCAGGCAGTTTCAGCTCAGGCTAAAGTGGCCCACATTAATGTAAAGGAACTTATGGACAACATGCCTGACATGAAAGCTGCGAATACACAACTTGAGAAACTTAACCAGACTTATACTACTGAATACAATACAATGGTAGAAGAGTTTAAGAAAAAAGTGCAGCAGTATGAAAAAGAAGCTACTACTGTTACTGATGCTGTAAACGAAACACGCAGCAAAGAGCTTCAGGATATGCAATCAAGGATTCAGAGCTACCAGCAAAATGCTTCTAAAGAGCTAAACGAAAAGCAGGAAGCAATCTATAAGCCAATCCTTGAAAAAGCTAAAGCTGCTATTCAAAAAGTGGCTAAAGCAAAAGGTTATCAGTATGTACTGGATTCTACTGTAGGCAGTGGTGTTCTTGTAGCAGATGGTCCAGACCTACTTGCAGACGTTAAAAAAGAGCTTGGCTTTAAATAAGATACTGCTAAAGCAATCACAATACAATACAGAAAGCGGCCTTTACGGCCGTTTTTTTTATATTTGCTATATGGATAACAGCAAAAGCACACAACCCATAGGCCTGTTTGATTCGGGAATAGGCGGCACCTCCATCTGGAGGGAAATCCACGCCCTTTTACCTAACGAAGACACTATTTACCTTGCCGATAGCAAGAACGCCCCTTACGGCCCCAGAAGCAAAGACGAAATTATAGCACTGAGCTTTAAGAATACTGATTACCTTTTAGAACAGGGTGCCAAGATAATTGTAGTAGCCTGTAATACCGCTACCACAAACGCCATTAAAGAAATGCGCGCAAAATACGACGTACCTTTTATAGGCATAGAACCGGCAATAAAACCGGCCGCCACAAATACTAAGACAAATACTGTAGGTATTTTGGCTACAAAGGGTACACTGAGTAGTGAACTGTTCCACAAAACGGTAGCCGACTTTAAAGACACTAAAGTAATAGAACAGGTGGGCTACAACCTGGTGCAGCTTATAGAGGATGGTAAAACCGAATCTGAAGAAGTATTTTCGTTATTGCAGCAATACCTGCAACCCATGGTAGACGAAAACATAGACTACCTTGTGCTGGGCTGCAGCCACTATCCTTACCTGCTACCCCAAATAAAAAGAATACTACCACCCCACGTAAAAATAATCGACTCTGGCGAGGCAGTAGCCAGACAAACCAAGTCAGTACTGGAAAAAAACGGATTACTTAACACAACTCCACATCAAAGTTCGCAGGCATTTTACACCAACCTTGATACAGCAGTACTGCAAAGTTTTGTACCCGGTTTTCCGGTAAGTAAAAAAGATTTTTAATCTTCCTTAAACCAGGAAGCATACATTACGTAGTTATTAGAGATACGGCCTATTTCTCCGGCAAAATCTGAGGCATTAATATCCTTCACCTTTTTGGCCGGCACACCGGCATAAATGGTACCGCTTTCTATATGGGTATTTTGGGTTACTACCGCCCCAGCCGCAATAATGCAGTTGCTCTCCACTACGCAGTTATCCATAATAATTGCCCCCATACCCACAAGCACGTTATCTTTAATGGTACAGCCGTGTACTATGGCGTTATGCCCTATAGACACATTATTACCTATTTCAGTAGGATGTTTTTGGTACGTACAATGAATCGTCGCACCATCTTGTATGTTTACCTTATTCCCTATTTTTATGTAGTGTACATCGCCACGCACCACAGCATTAAACCACACGCTGCATTCGGCCCCAAAGGTTACATCACCCACTATGGTAGCATTTTCAGCCACATAACAATCTTCCGGAATTACAGGGCTTTTACCCCTTACTGCTTTAATCAAAGCCATAGCTAAACATTTTTAGTTGGGTTATATACAAAAAAAACGTCCCGAGATAATAAATTATATCGGGACGGAATTAATAATATCTGCTTTATAATTAATTATTAACTGCAGGACAGTGGCAATCAGGCTTGTTAGGCTTACAATTAAGGTTAAGACCTATTGTAATCTGGTGGAAACCACTGTTGTCAAACTTCACGTCGCCTGTAAGGTATGTATACGTATAAGCAAACATAAAGTTCTTATAGTTAACACCCACAATTGGGGTAAAATACTGCAGGTATTGCTCCTTAATACTTACACCCGGCGAAGACTGGTACTGTGCACCATCAAGACTCCTCCTGTAAGAAAGACCTCCCCACACACGACCGAAATCAAGTTCGCGGTAAGCCTTTAAGTTAATATCAATAGTTTTTTCTTTTGTTTCGCTAATAGCCTGGAACATTAATGAAGGCTCTATACTCCACACATCATCAGATAGTGCAAACACATATCCTGTTGAAAACAGGTATGAAGTAAGGTTAGAACTTTCAACATCGGTATACAGGTTCCTCTTGCTCTTAATTACGTTCTTTGCAGTAAAGTGTGCATAAAAGTCAAGGTAGTGGTATGAAGCACCAATATCCACGTTAAAGTATGAATCTTTTTGTTTCATACCTCCGTCTACGATAGGGTCAAAAGTTGGGTCAAATTGGGTTTCATCCAAACGGCTTTGAACCAAACCTGCACTCATACCAAATGAAAGCATGTTAAGATCAGAGTCTCTCCTTGAAAACCTGATGTGGTGCGCATACGTAAGTTTTGCACCGGTTTGCGAATGGTAACCATTCTTATCGTTGTGTACAATTATACCCACACCAGACTGCTCACCAAGCGAAGTGTTGAAACTCAACGTTTGTAACTGTGGCGCATCCGATTCACCAAACCATTGCTGGCGTGCTGTTGCCCTGATTTTGGCACAATTAGCAGCACCGGCCATAGACGGGTGGATAAGATAATAGTTATCAGACAGGTAATCTGTGTAAACCGCAACGCCTTCTTGAGCAAAAGACATCTGGGCTAGAAATAAACCAAAAATGAGGTAAACCTTTTTAAAATTCATGTTGACCATTGATCGTTTTAATGAAATACGTGCTCTATATTTAGTTAGACCGTTTGACAATTATGCTAAAAGATTTAATCATAACCTCAGGCGTCTTCCCTACCATTCATGCTTACTTTACAGTAATTTTCCTTAGCGGTCAAATATATAAATTTTTGTCTTAGGTTGGTTACAATATCTCAATAATATTAGAAAAATTGCAGTTAAGTTTACTCCAGTTTTACATTAATACCTGCATTTTAACTAATCTTCACAAAACAGCCTAAAAAATTATCTAATTCTGTTTACAAAACCGCATCATACACCACTATACACAACTCTAAAACCCCTTATTTTATTGTATAAGCAGCCCACAAAGCGCCATTTTATTACCGTCTCACCCGCTGTCCGCTGTATCTGCGAGCCCCCTAACCCCAAAAGGGGGAACGAAGGGGCTCGCAGGATGCCGCTCCCATCGGGGCTAAAGGCATACACCGCTTTCTTATCCGTAAACGTTCCTTTCCTCCCGATACACAAAACAACAAAGGCAGCCAATGGCTGCCTTTGTTGTTTTGTGTGTTATCTTTTGTTCTTCGGTTATAATCCCTGCCCCAAAACCTGG
>NZ_JBKJHC010000017.1:0-68766 GCF_046613565.1 Flavobacterium sp. RHBU_3
TTATATTTAAACATGAAAATATTGCGTATATAATATGAAAATAATGCGGATTTAAACTGTGAATTGTTCGTGTGGAAAGTGTAAATTATGCGGTTTTTTAAGGTGTAATACACGTTTTTTGTTCGTTAATAATACTGCTCTTTGTTCGGTTTAAAAATAAAACGCCTTTTGCTGGTGGCAAAAGGCGTTAGTGGAGTCGCCATGGGAATCGAACCTAAGCCCTGAAACCCTTGCGATTTCTACGTTTTACATCATCAGCATGTGAACTGCACCGATTTTGCACCTTTAATTTTAGTAGCAAAAATGCGGATTTAGGACATACTTTTCATTTAGTGGAAGCACCGGAATTAAAACTGCATTAAAACCTCTGTGAAATAAGGAGGACTAATTTTGCAATTTTCTAACTGCACCTATTCTGCACCAAATGATTATCTTAAAACTTTACTACAAGAAGCTAATAGATTAGAAAAGAACGTTATAATCATACTGCAAAATTAATAAGATCAATTAGATGGACAAGTTAAAGTGTTTTTTAGGTTAAAACTTTTGGTTACGGATAGTTTGACCATATTTTCAGATGTTTTCAATAGTAGTTCATAATTTCTTTCCCTCAGGAATCCTGTATAAATCGCCAGCTTCTTTATCACTTAATACCTATTTTGGGGTATTATATAAATTCATTCTTTTTAGTTGTAAATCAATAAGATAACTTCATTTTCTTTATGATGTATTTCAAAATACGCATCCATGAAAGGAAAGGCGTTAATCTGAAAAGCCTAAAGAGAGTAGGGAGAAAATAACTTTAAAAAATTAAAAGTATGTCAGAGCTAGTCAACGCAACACCCCAAAAGGGGAGTACGTACCTTAAATTAAATATTTTAGTGCCAATCCCTTTATTACAGGAATCAAAAAATAGCCCAGAGGATATTTCTATTGGATTTATGACTAGTGCTGGTGCAAGTTTTAAAATTACAAGTGATGATGGAACTATTATTAAGGAGCTTTTTGATGCTTCCGGTGTAACAAACTGGTACAAGCTTAGTTCTTTTTCAAAGTTCAAAGTATTTAATTTTAGCGGAAGGGTATACTTTTGCTACGACAAAACATTTAGCGGGCCTAATGAACCAGCCCAAAATATTACTCAACAAAGCTTTTACTATCGGTACGATAAATTTGAAATGACCTTTAACGGCAATCCGGCTGATAGTGCTGATACTACCAGTATTGATTACTGGAGCATACCCATTACATTAAATGGTTTAAAGGGTGGCAAACAAACCAAACACCCTAAATCGCATAAAAAAAACAGTGTAAACGCTTTTATTAATGGTGCCACGGCACAAAAAATTTATGAAAAATTAAACGCCATAACAAGCCCTACGCCGCCATTCCATATTTCCGGCGCTATACCCGCATTGGTTCCGGGGCCATACAACGTAACTCCCCCTAAACATACCAGATTTTGCCGAGTAATCGGTCCGTCGTCATTTCCGACTTTTTGCCCGGGTAACCCAGGTATACCTGTAATGCCCTATAATATTATGCTTAATTACTTGGAAAGTTTATACAAAATATTTAAAAACAAAGAATTCGCAAGATTAAAAGGGAATTTTGCGGGTGTTTGTATCAATAACGATCCCCCACCACCCTATGGGCCGCTAGCTGCGCAAATCTATGATGCATCCGTTACATTTTTAAATGATCCCTCTGCCAGCTACCATAATCAAAACGGAAAATTTGTTATGGAAGTGTCTGGTAAAGGCAACAAGTTAAACTCACGAGGTGGTGCCGAAGATACTTTTAGCATGCAGTTTAAAATAGATGACCTGTTAAATCCATCGGGCATATATGGAGCCAGTGCAGCTTTCACACTTAAATATTTCCGCGAGGGTAGCAGTAAGGCAACAATAATAACAGAGTCGCCGCAAAATGATCTGTTTGGTTGGATAACAGGAGATCTGCTTGGAGGATTCAACATTGGAGCCATTGGAAGCACTGTGAAAGTAGATAACAAGGAAGTTGGAACCTTGCCAAGCTCAGAGTGGTATAATATACCACAAAGCAATATGTTTTCAAATTTGCAGCCCAACAACCCATTTTATAATCAGTATGCCGAGGTATTGAGCAAAACAACCGAAGCTTATAATTTTCCTTATACCGACAGGATTAAAGATTCTGGAGTATTAGTAAGCTTAAACCCGAGCCTTGTTGAAGAGCTTGAAGTTATCCTTGAAGATTCAACTGTACATCTTTAAGCGTTTTTAAACCATAATAAACCTAAATACAAAGGACCATGAATCATCACCCGGCAATTATTAAACATATCAAAGTACTTGCAGGTTTGCTAAAGCAGCCTACAGGTGCTTTTGACCCCTCAACGTTAGGCTCAGAATTTACCAAGGCTATAACCGAAATTGTACCCCTGCTGCCCGAAATAAAAACAGAGCTTATTACATTGAGTGAACTACCGGATGAAGTTTGGGTAGGTATACTTAAAGTAATAGAAACTGACGTTGAAATACTCCTGCTAATTTCGGTTACCAGGCAGGTATTTAAATTATTAATAAAACTACTGCCTAATGTAAATAAGGCCGACCTAGCAAAAGATATACAGAATACTTTTTATTGCATCTTGATAATTATTGCCGACCAAAATAAATGTAATGTATACATGCAAAGCCCGGCACATTATCAGGTTGTAAATCCGGACGAAGACTACTGGTTTAAAAGGATTGATACGGCGGGCAATCATCAGTTTAATACGGTAGATAAAAATTATCTGGTAAATTCTATACCAAAAGTTACCGTCGCCGATACTTATTATAATTCCGAAATTTACAACAGCCCCTACACTACGCTATTGCCTCAAAATGTAATGGCAAATACCTCACAGTTAGAAATAATATCAGATAGTATTGAGTTAGGTAATTTTATTTACGATCTTTTTATAAGTGTGCCATATGCGGCTACGCACAATGTTGTTTTTAAGGCTAATATAAGAGTAGAAAACCTTTTGGGTGGCTCGCGTGGCTGGGGTTTTTGGAATACCAATGCTGTGCCTGTACTGGGAATGAAAGCAGCCTGGTTTTTACAGCAAAACGGCGATGTGGCAGACCCCAGGAATAATGGTTTTTTTGTACAGGTATTTAATGGATTCGAATACAATCACGTTAGGTTAGGGCTTCCCCTTGACGAGCTGCCTCATGAATATATGATCATATTAAACAGCCATTTTGTTAAATTTTTTATTGATGGAACTGAGGTTGCCAATTTTGACCAGAAGGATGCGGTACCTAATGGGCCAATGGCTTTTCATAATTGGGTTGATAATGCTGTATTTGATTTTTATGAACCGGTAAACCGGATTAACCGTTTAGGCAAAAAGCATCTGCAGACTACTTCAGGCACACGAAAAAACATTACCGCTACAATGGCCATTTACACCATTTAAGTTTAACATTTTACACTATTAAAAACTCACCTATTATGAATAAGCTGCTGCGACACTTGGTTAATGTGGAAAACAATATCGTAAACGATATAGAGCACATTGTAAAAGATATAGAGCGTGAGATAAAAGAGTTGCCCGTAGGAGACCTTACTATTCAGAGTTTTTATAGTCCGACGGCTATTTTACCACAGGCGCAAAGCAACAGTCAGTTGGCTGGCTGGTTTTCAAAATATCACCCACGGTATAATATCAGTAGCTGGTGCTTTTTCGGTCATATTGAAGATGAGGGAGGTAAAGTAGCCGCCATTAACAGTATTGTGCAATATCAGCAATTTCAAGGCCAATCCCCCTATATGGCCGAATGGTCATACTGCGATGACAAAACCGACGGGTATGTGGTTGCACCGTTTTTGGTTGATGAGGGGAATGCTGCCTATACCCAGCCATTTGCCATTACAATTGATGCCAACCCTATATATGGTGGCTTACTAAGCCTTTCTTTAGTTTCAGGGCAATTTGGGAGCGTGAACGCTAAATACTGCATAACCGGGCAAGTTATTGCCGCACCCGATTTGCTTGATATTTGGGAGTACGAGGTATTGATGACAGATACTTTTGGTTGTATGCAGGTGGGCTATGGCCCTTCATCATTCCTGCCGCAGTGGCTTACACCGGAACAGGCAAACCAGGTAAAAAAACATTTTAACGGCGATGTACATGCTTATTTAAAAAGCAGTAATGATAGGATGCTGGGCCAAGGCTCGTATTACTATTCAATCCCCCTGCTTAGGGTAGATAAGTTCAATATCCTAAAAAACGGTCAGCCATATTTTTTCGGTACAAAGGGTAATATGTGGATAGATTATGTGGTGCAAAGCTTTAACCAGGATAGCCTGGCTATAGTTAAAACAGCCAGCTGGCTGTTTTTTGCCATACAATTGCCTAAGGTAATTGATAAAAAAGGTAAAAGCTATCAGGCAGCCATCATGGTTTCTATTGTTGATGTTACCCAAAACGGTAAACAAACAAAATTGCCCATGGCTCGCTTTTATTGCGACAAAGATACCGATGCCGCCTATGCCGAAAATGGAGCCCGAGCTGCCTATTTTGAATGGGCTGTTGGCCAGGTATCATTAAAAACTGAACAAACCTACAATGGCTACCCTGTTGTGGTTAGTATTGACCTTAACAACCCTTTGGGCAAAGTACATATAGATGCAAAAGCCATCAGGGACAACCAGGTAATACCCGGAGTTAAAAAATACGAGGGTGTATATAACGCAACGGCCAAAATATCACTTGGCAATTTTGATGCTACAGGTGTAGATGGCTTTGCCTGGGGCGAGGTACATTGAAGCAGATACCTATTGCAATTCCACAACTCCAATCTTGTTATGGCTTTCGATTTAGGATGCTTTTGAAGCGGGAAATTACGGTCTCGACAATTATAAAGATAGCTGGGACTACAAACAAAGTAAGTACCATTGAGCTTGTAAGGCCACCAATAATAACCCATGCCATGCCGTTTTTCATTTCGGCAGATGCACCACTTGCCATTGCTATAGGGAGCATACCGAATATCATAGACAGGGTTGTCATTAATATTGGCCTTAATCTTTCCTTACCGGCTTCTATCAGTGCACTGGTGGTATTAAGCCCCTCAGTTTTAAGTTTGTTAGTAAAGTCTACAATTAGTATGGCGTTTTTAGATACCAGCCCCAACAACATTATCATACCTATGATGGTAAAAATATTCAGCGACTCCATAGTAAGTGCAAGTGCAAGTAAGGCCCCTATAAGGGCTACAGGTATAGAAAACAATACTACAAAAGGATATATGGCATTTTCGTATAATGCTACCATGATAAAATAAACCAATACAAATGCAGTGACAAGCGCGAAAATGAGGTTGCCAAAAGCGTCTTCCTGATTTTCAGTTTCACCTAGGTAATCTACCGTAATACCATCGGGTATGTTAATGCTTTTTGCCCCGACTTTTATTTCATCGCTTATTGTACCTGTAGAGCGGCCGGTAACGTAAGACTGTACCGTTATTGCCCCCATGCGGTCTATGCGCTGTAGCGCTGTTTCGCCTAACGATTCGCTTACGTGGGCAAACTGCCGTAGTAATATAACCCGGCCTTGGGTGTTTACAAATGGAAGGTTCTGTATATCAGTAACATTCGTCCGGTTAAAATTATCCAGCTGCACTTTTATGTTGTATTCGTTTCCCTGTTCTTTGTATTTGGTTTCATCATTTCCATTGAACGAATTTTCGAGTACTGTGCCTACAACCTTAGCGTCAAGCCCCAGCATGGCCATCTTGGCACGGTTCGGGGCAATTGTTATTTCGGGTTTTCTGTCCTTTACAGATAGTTGTACAAACTGTGTACCGGGTACTTTTTCTACGACTTGTTTATATGCCTCAGCAACTGCCCTTACCTGTTGCATGTCGAAGCCCTTTATTGCAATTTCAATGGGTGCGCTGTCTGCTTCGCCGGTGGGTGAAGTAGAAGCTGTAGAAAACCGTACCCCGACAATTGACCGGGTGAGCTTTTGCTGTATAAAGGTGCCAAATTCCTGCGAAGACATAGAGCGTTCTTTTCGGTCTACCAGTGTCAGTGTAATTTCTGCAAGGTTAGCATTAGCCCCGCTACCCGAAGCGCTACCGCTTACAAACCCCACATTTGCAAAAGCAGTAACCACTTCGGGCCGGGCTAAAATTATTTTCTCTGCCTGTTGTACGTATAAGTTGGTTTTGTACAAAGTTGCAGAAGGTTCGAGTTCTAGTTTTAGTACAAGGTTACCTTGGTCTGTAGAGGGCATAAAATCGGCCCCTATAAAGCCTGCCGGTACCAGTACTATGGTTCCGGCTATAAGCCCTATTGTTACAAGCAGCAGCCACCTTTTCCTGCGGAGTGCAACTTCAAGCAGTGTTCCGTAACTTTCCTTTATATTGAAAAGGAATTTCTCAAAGCTAAGGCCTGCCTTGCCCCATAGTGTAGTGTTTTTCAGGTGTTCTAATTTCCCGAAACGGCTTGCCAGCAGCGGTGTTATGGTAAACGAAACTACCAGGCTCATAAGTGTAGAGAATACCACTACCAGCGAAAATTCCTGTAATATACCGCCTATCATACCTCCGCTAAGTGCCAGGGGGAGGAACACCACTACATCTACCAATGTTATAGAAATCGCAGTGAACCCTATTTCGTTCCGTCCGCTAAGTGCTGCATTTTTTTTATCGGCCCCCATTTCCATGTGACGATAAATGTTTTCTAATACCACTATGGAGTCGTCTACCAAAATACCTACTACTAATGAAAGCGCCATAAGCGTCATTAGGTTTAGCGAAAACCCAAGCAGGTATATGGCTATAAACGTAGGGATGATAGATGCCGGTAACGCTACCAGTACAAAAAGTGAACTCCTTATACTGTGCAGGAAAGCAAGCATTACTAGGCCTACAATTAGTGCGGCGAGCATAAGGTCGTATACTACCGCATTTGCCGAATCAAGAGTATACTCACTCTGGTCTGTGGAAATGGTGAATTTGAGATTAGTTGCTTTGTGTTGTATTTCCTGTTTAGTAAAAGCCTGCTTTACTAATGCGCTAACTTTTACGGCATTGGCATCGGTTTGCTTAATAACCTGGATGCCTACCGATGGAACTCCGTTTATGTGGTTTATGGTGGCCGCATCTGCCGATGCGTCTGCCACATCTGCCACATCTTCAAGGTAAACTGTTCCGTTTTCTGGATCTTGAGAAATTATAGTTTGCCGTATCTGTTCAGGAGATGTTACATATACGTCATACCTGATGGAAAACTGTTTTTCGGTAGTTTGTACATTGCCGGCAGGATAAGAAAGGTTCGCATTGGCGATAGCCTGCGTAATCTGCTCTATAGACAGCCCATAGGCTAAAAGCTTTTCCCGGTTTACATTAATCCTGATTTCTCTTTTTTCACCGCCTATAATATCTACTTTTCCTACCCCTTCAATAACCTGTAATGCAGGGCGCAGTTGTTTGTCAATAAGATTATAAAGTTCGCGGGATGGTATATTGGCTGTTACTGCAGCCCTTATTACTGGGGCTTCCTGCATGTTTATTTTGCTTACAACAGGGTGCCCGGCTTTTTCGGGCAGGTCTTCCATAACCTGGTCTGCTTTCCGTTGCACATCACGTTCGGCCTGGTTAATATCAATTGTACTTTTAAAAGTAAGTTTTATGCCCGATACGCCTTCTTCTGAAGATGAAGTAATGGATTTAAGCCCTTCTACGGTAGAAAAGGCATCTTCAAGTTTTTTTGTTACCGAAGTTTCTACTTCAGCCGCCGATGCGCCGGGATACAGTACGCTGACTGAAACCTCGGGCATGGCAAAATCAGGTAGAAGGTTGTAGTTAAGGTTAAGGTAAGACCATGTACCGAAATACAGCAGCATGGTAAACGCCACCAATAGTAACAACGGTCTTTTTATGGCAATAGCGGTAAGTGACATGGCTTAGTTGTTTATAATTTGTATGGGTGAACCGTTATGAAGGTTAATTTGACCCGATATAATAACACGGCTTCCTGTTGTAAGACCACCGGTAACCTCTATTTGTTCTCCAAAGGTTCTACCAATTTTAATTTTTAGTTGGCGTGCCCTGCCGTTTTCTGCTATATATACCGAAGCGTTTTGGGTGCCTTGTAATAATGCCGCCCGTGGTATAAGTGCTATTTTTTTAAGTGTTTTATGAGACAAGCTTACGGTAACAAATGTGCCGGCCTTAAGGGGAGTAGCGGCATTATTAGGCGCAGATATTTCTACGGTATAGTTGTTTGCTCCATTGGCACGTGGGCTAATAAAATTAATGTTGCCTGAAAGCACGGCACCCGGGTAAACATCTGTAGTCAGTGTAACCTTTTGGTTTAAGTTTACCTGGTATACTTCCTGCTCGGTTAGGTTAATACTTACTTTTATTTTTTCAAGGTTCACTATAGTGGTTATTTCGGCACCGGCTGCAATAAAAACACCTTCCTCAGCCTTTTTTGTTTCAATAATACCTCTCACAGGTGCTTTAATAACAGCATTTGCAATTTGCCTTTTAAGTTGCCCCGACAGGTTCATGGCATCACTATAGTTTTGCCTGATTTCGTCAACTGTTTCGCGGGTAGCGGCATTGCCTTCAAGCAGCTCGGTATAGGTTTTCAGGTCATTTTTTAGTTTTAATACAGTGGATTCTGATTTCTGTAACTCCAGTTCCAGCAGGCTTGTATCGAGCTCGGCAAGCACCTGTCCTTTTTTTACCTTATCACCAAGTGAAAAGAAAAGCCGTTTTATATTTGCACTACCTGTGGCTACCACTGTGGCTTCGTTATATGGTGTAAACCTTCCTGTTTTTGCGAGTTTTATTTCCTGTACTTTTTCTGAAACTGTTGCCGTAGTTACCGGAATCCTTACGTTAGCCGTATTTGTAGGTTTTTCTTTCTCCTCTATTTTTTGCTTATTAGCTACAAGCTTAAAGGCAATAAGCCCTGCAACAATACACAGGCCTGTGAGTAGTAGGATTTTGTTCTTCATATTACAATGAATTATAAAACGTTTGTAAAGTACCTTTTGCTTTTTCCAGGTCTATGCCCGCCTGGTAAAAAAGATATAGCGAAGCCAGGTATATGTTCTGCGCTTCTTTTAATGCATATTGTGTATTAAGCCATTCGGTAAGGTTTGTGGTGCCTTTTTGCAGTTGCAGGCTGGTAACCTTTAGTACCTGCCCGGCAAGTTCTATATTTCGTTTGCCTATAGCTACATTGGTACGGGCCTGTACTAGCTTGGTACGGGCATTTTGGTAGTCTGCAGTGTACCTGCTTTCTGCTAGTTTCAAGCTTTCTTCGGCATTGGCATGTTTTAGTTTTGCCTGGCGGTAGCGAGAATCCCTGTTGTAGAAGTCCAGGAAGGGAATACTAAGTTTTATTCCCGCTGTAGCGTATGGGAAACTTTCGTTATAGGTATCTTTAAAATGGTCGCTGAAGCTTACTGCACCATACCTTAAATAGGCAGACAATACCGGCAGTGCCTCGGCTTTAATACGGGCTTGTTCGGTTTCAAGTATTTTTGCATTTACAACTTCAAGTTTGTAACCCGTCCTTTCCAGAGGAGAAAATGTAATGTTTGTGTCTTCATCAGCATCTATTTCCCAATGTGTGGCGGTATTCAGCTCTATATTATCGTTTATTGGGTATCCCATCTCAAACTTAAGTTCGTTCGTAGCCATCTCCAGGTTACTTTGGGCTATATGCATCTGAGAATTGGTGTTGTTGTAGTCTACCACAACTTTGTCAAGGTCTTTTTGCAGGAGTATGCCTTTATCGGTCTGTAACGTATAAATTTCTATCTGTTGTTTATAGGTGTAGCTATTGGTTTCCAGCAAGTCCAGTTGTTGCCTGTAAACTAATACCTGAAAGTAAGCCATGCTTATATTGTAAATAATGGCTTCCCTGTTTTGTACGGCATTAAGGCTGGCTTGTTGTTTCAGGTATTTGTTTGCCCTGATACCTGTGAGCAGTGACTGGTTAAAGATAACCTGTTCTGCCTGCACTACGGCATCAGTAGCGTAGCGCTGTGAAAGTGCCCCCCTGATTTCGTCTGGCCCGAAAACACCTGCCGGGATAATACTTTGCTGAAGCCGCAGGTTATCATCAAAAGCAGCACTGATGCTCACCCTTGGCAGGTATTCAGAAAGTACCTCTCGGGCTCTGGCATCGGCAATACGTTTTTCATTGGCGTAAATGGCATTGTTACGGTTGTTTTTTAAGCCGTAATCAATGCATCTTTTTAAGGTATATATTTCCTGCGCAGGAGCTTTAAAAGAAAGTCCCAACAGTAGCAGTAAAACAGTTTGTTTACCCATAGCGCTTTAGTTATAAACATCTGCAACAGCAGGTTGTTATACGCGGCTAAAGTAGGTAGGGCGGTAAAGTGTTTTTTTATATTTATACCAAATGGAGTTTTTTATATACCAAATAATGCGAAAATAATACCTGTTTTTTCAGACGAGGCTAAAGCAACGGTGACAGGCCGGGGAGAAGGGAATTATTTGCTAAGGAGTTTTTTGGTTACATATTCATCAAAAAAGAAATCACGGTATACATTACCAATAGGGATTTCGGCGCGGCCTATATATACGGTGTTGTTATCTACAGAATCTGTATGGTTAATGTTTATTATGTACGATTTGCTTACTCTTACAAACATGCTTTTGGGTAACTGGTCAAAAATGGTTTTTATGTTCATGCCGGTTATTACCTTTTGTCCTTCGGTGTGCATTACCACATAATCCTTAAGCCCTTCTACATAAAGAATATTTTTAAAATATACTTTAAACATCTTGCGGTCTGCTTTTACGAAAAAGTAGTCTTCGGTTACGTTTTCAATGTTATTTTGGCTGTAATCTGCTTTAAGCAGCTTCAGGTAAACAGTTGCTTTTTCTACAGCTTTTACAAATCGTTCGGCCTTTACAGGCTTAATCAGGTAATCTACAGCATCTACTTCATAGCTATCTGTAGCAAACTCAGAAAAGGCAGTGGTAAATATAACAAGTGTTTCCTTGGGTATGGTGCGGGCAAATTCAATACCGTTTACGCCCGGCATTTGTATATCCAGGAATATTAAATCTGTTTTATTGCCTGCCAGGAAGTTACCGGCAGCCTCAGGGCCGTTAAAAGTACCTATAAGCTCAAGCTGACTGAATTGTTCAACCAGCATTTGTATGGCTTCCCTTGCCAGCGGCTCATCATCTACAATAATACAGGTCATTAGTTATATTTTTATAATTAGGGTAACGGTGTACGTTTCCTGTTCATCTTCTATCTTCAGCATGTGCGATAACGGAAAAAGCAGTTCCAGCCTGCGTTTTATATTGGCCAGTCCCAGCCCTCCTGTTTTTTTTACGGCTTTTACAGTAGGTTTAGAATTTACACATTTAAAATACAGCTCATTATCTATTATGTCAAAGTAAAGGTGTACATAAGATTGCCTCGAAGCATCGTTATTATGCTTAACGGCATTTTCTACAAATGTAATAAAAAGTAAAGGAGGGATTTGAACACCACTGAGGTTACCTTCCTTAGATATCATGAAATGAAAATTATCGCGTCTTACTTTCTCCAGGTTTAAGAAATCTTCCAGGAAATGGATGTCTGAGGTAAGCAGTACTTTCAGCCTGCTGCTGTCATAAAGCTGGTAACGCAGCAGGTCGCTTAGTTTTACCAACACCTCAGATGCTTTATCAGGGTCTTTCTTAGTTAATACGTTTGCATTATTCAGCATATTAAACAGGAAGTGCGGATTAATCTGATTTTTCAGCTGTTCCAGCTCCGCATTGGTTTTTGCCTGCTCCAAGTCGTATATTAACTGGGCATCTTGTATCCATTGCTGAAATAGTTTCACGGAGGCAGAAGCCACGGTAAGTACTAATATAGAAAATGAAAAGGTGAGGAAGTTAAGGCTATCCTCTTCATAAGGCAACAGGTTGTGTCTTAAAAAATAAGAAGCTGTGCGGTGAATAATGCCGGAAACTATGATACTGGCCAGTATTGCCAGGCCATAACTAAGGTATTTTTTCTTAAACAGGAACCTGGGAACAAAAAAATACATATTGCTGTATGCCAAAAACAATATCTGAAAAAAGGTAACAGCCCTGCTGTAGGTTTCATAAGGTTCTTTATACTCTGGCGGGCTATAGTACAGTACTATTATACTAAACACTATAAGTATTAAATGGCGGTAAAGCCTGTGCTTTTTCGAAATGATAACCAAAAGCATCCAGTTGGTTTCCATTTTTTTTGTGTGTAAAGTTTCGCTCATGATCTGTAAAATATAGTACACAAATGTATTTTAAAAAGCAGGCGGGTAATTTTATATTATACCAAATATAAAATGGCATATACCAAATAAGCTGCTAAGTGTACATTATACCACGCTTCATATTTTACGGGTTTAAACACTTAAATGTAATGAATATATTTAATCACCAGCCCAAATATATTTAGTAGTGGTAATTCTTATTTTAATATAGTAAATACTCTGTTTGGTATATTATCTAAAATAAGGGTTTTGTAAAAAATTAGTTTAGCTCCGGATTTAATTATTAATTCAAATACTTAAAAATGGAGAAAAAAATCTTTTATGTATTACTGTTGGTCATCAGTACGGCCTTCAGTGCCTTGGCTCAGGAAAAAGCTACACTTAGTGGTACCATTGCAGACAAGTCTAACAATGAGACATTAATAGGCGTAAGCATTTATATTCCGGAAGCCAATGTGTCTATTACCACAAACTCTTATGGCTTTTATTCGGTTACGCTCCCTAAAGGAACTTATACCATTATGATAAGCTACATGGGATTTGCCGATGTGCAGGAACAGGTTTCGCTGCAGGGCAATACAAAGAAGGATTTTGCCATGGCAGAAAGCAGCCAGCAGTTACAGGAAGTTGTTATTACGTCTAACTCTAATAAGGCAAATATCCGTAAGCCTGAAATGAGTGTACACAAACTTTCTATAGCTACTATTAAAAAAATGCCCGCCGTTTTGGGTGAGGTTGACGTTTTGAAATCAATATTACAGCTGCCGGGTGTTACCAGCGCACAGGAAGGTGCTTCGGGGTTTAACGTAAGGGGAGGGTCTGTAGATGGTAATCTTGTGTTGCTGGACGAAGCGGTAGTGTACAACACTTCGCACCTTTTTGGTTTTTTCTCTGTTTTTAATTCGGATGTTATTAAAGACCTTAAGCTGTATAAAGGAGGAATACCCGCAAATTTTGGAGGTAGAATATCATCGGTACTGGATATTTATCAGAAAGAAGGTAATAATAAAGAATACCATGCCACAGGGGGTATTGGGCTTATTTCAAGCCGTCTTCTGGTTGAAGGGCCTATCGTAAAAGAAAAAAGCTCTTTTGTGGTGGCAGGCAGGGGCTCGTACATGCATCTTTTCCTTAAACTGGCCGATGAGCCTAACTCGGTTTATTTCTACGATCTTAATGCTAAGCTAAATTATAAGCTTAATGAAAACAACAACCTTTTTGTATCGGGCTACTACGGTTATGATTACATGAATTTTAATGATGCTCTTATAAACGATTATGGAAATACCTTTGTTAACGTAAGATGGAACCATATTTTTTCGGATAAGCTTTTCTCAAACGCTTCGGCTATTTACAGTGATTATGACTACGCTATAAGAATTAAGTTTGCTGGGCTAAACGGTATTACCGAAATAAAGAACTACAACTTTAAGTACGATTTTAAGCATTATGTATCTAACGATTTTATGCTTAATTATGGTATCAACTCTATTTATTACAACTTTAACCCAGGTACTATAACACCATTTGGCAATACATCAAGCGTAAACCCGGAACAGCTGGAGAGGAAATATGCTTGGGAAAACGCTGCCTACATAAGCGCAGAACATAAACTTACTAATAAGCTGTCTATGACCTATGGCTTGCGTTATAGTAACTTTTTAAGGCTGGGTGAAGAGCTAAGGAACACCTACGCAGATAACCGCCCGGTGGTGTTTAACGAGCAGTATCAAATATATGAGGAAGCAGAGCCTACAGGCACAAAGCAATATAAGACCAACGAAAAAATTGCAGGCTTTGATAACTTGGAGCCAAGGTTAGGGGTGTCTTATGCATTAGATGATGACCAGTCTGTTAAGGCAAGCTACAACCGTATGAGCCAGTATATACACCTTATATCTAATACGGCATCGGCCACACCTCTTGATATATGGGCACCAAGCGACCAGTACCTGAAACCGCAAATAGTAGACCAGGTAGCAGCAGGTTATTTCAGGAACTTTAGTAACGATAAGTACTCACTGGAAACAGAAGTGTTTTATAAAAAAATAAAAAATAAGTCGGATTACATTGACGGAGCCGATCTTATAGCAAACAGAGCCATTGAACGGGTAATGCTAAACGGAGAAGGCCGTGCGTATGGTTTAGAAGTTATGCTTAAAAAGAATACAGGCAAACTTACCGGCTGGTTGTCTTATACTTTATCGAGGGCAGAACAGCGTACACCGGGGGGAATAGCAGGTGGTCCCGGTATTAATAATGGAGACTGGTATCGAGCTAATTACGACAAAACACATAATCTGTCGCTTACAGGGGCATATCAGTTTACAAAAAAATGGTCTTTTGGGGCAATATTCACTTTTCAAACAGGTAAGGCGGCTACATTTCCTGACGGCAAATACCAGTACCACGGTATAACAGTGGCTAACTATGGGACAAGGAACGCCGATAACCTTTCGGCTTACCACCACCTGGATCTTTCGGCTACATACGTGCCAAAACCCGATAAAACCAAAGGCTGGCAGGGTGAGTGGGTATTTAGCGTTTATAACGCGTACGCAAGAAACAATGCTGCGTCATACAGCTTTGGGCAAAACCAGGATACGGGTGCCAGTGAGGCAAAAAGACTGTCTATATTCGGGGTTATGCCGAGTGTAACGTACAACTTTAAATTTTAAGGACATACAGTTTAAACTAAAAGCATTATAAAATGAATATGTATAAGAAGATATTAATGATAATAATAGGGTTTTCAATCATTTCCTGTGAGGAAGTTATTGATGTAGATCTTAATACGGCAGCTCCACGGCTGGTTATAGACGCCTCTATAAACTGGGTTAAAGGGACTCCTGGTAATGAGCAAAAGATTGTGCTTTCTACAACTACAGGCTATTACAGTCCTACGTTCCCCACAGTATCAGGAGCTGATATTACAGTTACTAATTCTACCGGGACGGTATTTACTTTTATCGAAACCACAGGGACCGGCGAGTACATCTGTACCAATTTTGAACCGGCAATAGGCGAAACCTACCAAATGACAATATTGCTGAACGGTGAAACCTATACTGCTACTGAAACCCTTACTGCTGCACCTGATATTATGGAAAATATAGAACAGGATAATGACGGTGGTATGGGCGGCGATGAAATAGAAATTACCTTTTATTACCAGGACGACCCTTCAGTAGTAAACTATTATCTCTTTGGAATAACATCACCAGCCGTAGCATATCCGTTATATGAAGTTGAAAATGATGAGAACAGCCAGGGAAATATAGTGCCTGAATTCTATTCGCATGAAGATTTAAAACCGGGTGATATCGTAAATATAAATTTATATGGCATATCTAAGCAGTACTACGATTATATGCATAAACTGATAATAGCCTCTGGTGCCGATGCCGGTCCCTGGCCAACGACTCCATCGGCAGTACGCGGTAATATTGTAAATCAAACCGACTTCCAAAATTTTGCCTTCGGCTATTTCAGGCTTGCAGAAGTAGATAAGAGAGACTATACAATACAATAATTTGGGTTAAGTACTTTGTTTTGTTTAGGTGCCGGCCTGCGTTATCGTATGCCGGCATTTTTTTAAGACAGCATATTTATTTTTAAGAACTATGGAAAAAATATTAATTACAGGAGCAACCGGAGAATATGGTAAAGTAGTAATTGAAACCTTGGTGAAATTAGGTATTAAACCACATCTGCTGTATGCTATGGCAAGGGATGCTGCAAAAATAGAATACCTTGAAAAACTCGGCATAAATATTATTTACGGAGATTATGATGATTATGACTCATTACTTCGTGCTTTTGCAGGGATAGATAAACTGCTTTTTGTTTCGAGTACTAAAACTACTAACCGCAGTGCACAGCATAAGCAGGTAGTAAAGGCGGCCAAAAGGGCGGGGGTAAAGCATGTTGTATATACGAGCCAGTTGCATAAAACCGACCGCGCCGATTCGCCAATTAAATCTATTGTGAATTCGCATCTGGATACTGAAAATGCAATAAAGAAAAGCGGTATGGAATATACCATACTGCGCAACGGGCTTTATATGGATTTAATCCCTGTTTTTCTTGGTGAAAGGGTTTTTGATGATGGAATTTTCCTGCCTGCCGGAAATGGTAGTGTAGCATTTACACTAAGGAGGGAACTTGCAGAGGCTACTGCTAATATATTGGTTTCTAACAGCCATAAGAATAAGACCTACAACCTTTGTGCAAGTAATGTAACATTTGCAGAAATAGCCATGTTACTTACACAGATAACCGGACATGATGTAGGCTACATAAATGCCAACTATGACCGCTATATTGAAAGCACAGCTACGGGAAATGTATCAAGGAAAATGGTTTTGATGCTTGCCGGTTTTTCGGCAGCTATAGCGCAGGGCGAGTTAGAAGGCGAAAGCAATCAACTGGAGGCATTGTTGGTAAGAAGCCCTAAAAGTATATCTGAATTTTTAAATGATAAGTACAATTCAGATTCATAGTTAGAAAAAGTAAAAAACTTTAAAATGTATGTCAACATTAAAACAAAAGTTTTGGCATACGTTTTAAGGACGGGAATATGGCTTAAACTTAGAATATAGCAATCCATGATAACCCCAAAGTGACTCTATATAGATTGTGTCGTAAAGGATTGTAATAATGGTATTATTACTCCACTGATTGTAGTCTCCCATGACGAGACATTTCTGGAACAGATTCAGATAAGTAAACTTATTTCCATTTAACGCTAAAAATTGCATCACATTTATGAGAACACCTATCAAAACCACTAACATGTTGCCCAACCCGCCGACGGGAGGAACTTTAAGTTTGCAGGCCTTGGTCTGACGACTAAAGTTTTAGTATGTTCAATTCATTGCTCGTTATGTTCATTACAGCCAATTTTTAATATGGTAGTCACAGTAAACTCTGGAACTTTACCTAAAATATTAAAAATGATCTATCTGTTGTCTCTATTTACATTCCTTCAATTCAATCATGGAAACGCCATTGATAATGATTTATCAGATAAATGGATAAATGAAGATAAAACCCGTGTACTGGAGTTTACCCAAAATTCGGGGATATACGATGCCACAATCGTAAAATCCGAAGACAATTCCTTAATTGGTAAAAAGCAAATTACCGGTTTAAAGAAAGAGGGTACAAGCTACAAAGGTACATTGCATGTTATTAAGAAAAATAAAGAGCTGGACTGCACGGTTACAATAATAAATGCCAATACAATTGAGATTAAGGGTTCTTACGGGCTTGTTTCAAAATCACAAAAATGGTACCGCCAAAAACAGTAAAGTAATGAAAAAGCTTTTTTTTCTGGTACTGTTTTTATACGGATTTCAGGCTATCGCGCAGCAACGTTTTGGCTCCTTGCAAGAGGTATTTGCCTATGCTGATGTCCATGCGGCAGCCATAAAAAATGCTGGCTTACAGCAAAAAATAAGCCATTCGCAGGCCAGGGCTGCAAAAGAGGCGCTCCTGCCTACCGTAAATGGCTCTGCCGGATATACTGATAATATTACACTACAACCTACACTGGTGCCTGCTAACCTGTTTGACCCCACAGCCCCGGCAGGTACTTATAACGAATTTACCTTTGGCAGGAAATATCTTTATACAACAGGGCTACAGGCGAACTGGAACCTGCTTGATTTTGAAAAATGGTTTGCGGTAAAAACCGCTGCAGCGCAGGAAGCCGTCAGTAAAGCCTCGGTAACTACCATACGTTACAATAGTTTTAACGAACTGGCACAAACCTATTATGCCATCCTGCTTACAGAAAAGTACATTGCTATAAGCGCAGAAAACCTCATGGTGGCCGACAGTATTTTTAAAACATCATCTGAGAAATATGGTAAGGGCATTATAACCCAGGAAAATCTTAATCGTGCTAACATACAGCATATACAGGCAAAAAATAGCCTGGATAACCTGCAATACTCGGTTAAAGAACTATACTATAAGCTACAGCAGCAGCTCAATATCATCGGACCAATAGTATTAACCGACTCCATAAATATACAGGATCCCCCCTTTAAAGAAACTGCTATAAATGCACCTCATCCGGAGGTACAATTACAGGAAGCCCAGGCAACAATGGCTGAGGCCCGGCTAAAACAGGTAAAATCGTTGTATTATCCCTCGCTTAACCTATTGTATCAATACAATTATACATGGGCCGGCGATAGTTTTTTAAATTTTGGTAATACCAACCAGCTGCCGCAGCAACTCTTTGCGGTTAAACTAAGCGTGCCCATCTTTAATGGCCTCGCCACACGCGAAAAAGTATTACAAACAAATCTGACGCTGGAGCAGCAGCAAACCCTTTTAGAAAGCAAGAAAATACAGGCTGCAAAAGAAGATGAAACCCTGTTGCTGCAATATCAGCAATCGGTTCAGGAGTTACAAAAACAGGGAGAGATTTTGTATTTACAGCAGCAAAACGATGTGTTTACCGCTAACCGTTACAATAGCGGCATCATTAGCCTGGATGAACGCCTGGATAAATTTGCAGATTTACTTGCCGTGCAAAACCAGTATATGCAGGCTTTAAGTAATTACTATATAAGCTATTATAAAATATACATAAGGCAGACTATAACTACACAACCGTAATACCTATGTGGCGAAATACTTTTTACATATTGTTTTTATTTACTGTTATTTCCTGCGGAAAGAAGGAACATATACAACCCGTGCGCAAAACTATTCAGGAGGCTGTTTTTGCCAGCGGGCAAATTACCCAGGATGATGAATATGTGGTTTCTGCAAATGCAGATGGTATTATACTGGAAATTCCCGTAAAAGAAGGTGATACTATGGTTGCAGGCACTTTCCTGGCCCGGATTAAAAGTGATGTGCAAAGCGCACAGGTAGAAGAAAGCAGCATGGTATACCATGATGCACTTAAAAACTCAGGAAATTCATCGCCACAGCTTTTACAGATACAGGCCGAGATAAACCAGGCCCAAAGCCAGCTGGCGTTAGACAAGCTTAACTATGAGCGTTATGCCGGTTTACGCAAAACAAATTCTGTTTCGCCCCTTGAGCTTGAAAATGCAGAACTTAAATATAAGGCTTCGCAAAACAGCCTAAAGGCCCTTCAACAAAAGTATGGCGAAGCACAAAGCGCACTACAGCTTAATACCGGCAGGAGCCGCACCCAATTGCAGGCCCAGCAGGATTTACTGGATAATTATACCCTTACTGCCGATAAGCCTGGCAGGGTAATTAATGTTTATAAAAAGAAAGGCGAACTTGTTCGAAAGGGCGAAGTAATAGCCCGTATTGGCAGCGGACCGTATATTTTAAAGCTTTATGTTGCAGAAGAAGATATCGTACAGGTGCGCTTAGGCCAGGAAGCCGCTATTAGCCTAAATACTTACCCGGACAGTTCTTTTACTGCAAAAATTACCAAGATACTGCCTGCCTTTGACGAAACAGAACAATCTTATGTGGTGGAGGCCAGGTTTACGATACCACCGGGTGTTATACTATCGGGTACACAGTTGCAGGCCAACATTGTCACAGGAACAAGAAAAAGTGTGTTGCTTGTGCCGGTTAACGTTTTGATAAAAGATAACACGGTACTCCTGAAAAATGGAGACGAAAGGAAAATAACTACAGGCAAAAAATACGGCAGCCTTATAGAGGTAAAAAGCGGACTTACCGAAAAAGATGTGTTGAAGGTTGCAAAGCAAGAGCAGCAAAAAGAATCCGGAGACATGATGCAAACCAATTAAAAAGGAAATATGAAAAGGAAAGTTATCTTACTTATTATTGTTGCTTTTACTCTTACGGTAAAGGCGCAATATCCGTTTGGTGATAAATGGTATCAAAATCCCTTAGGTTTTAAACCTGTGGAGTTGCATACAAATATGGGCTTTATAATTCCGGCGGTAGTGGTCGCCGGGGGGGTATTGCTAACAGCAAAAGACAGCACTCTTAATAACCGTCTTTCTGTTTATACAGAGGGTGGTATAACCTTTGGCTACAAATATCCTTACACAACTGTAGTGCAAAGTAATACCGGGGTAAACTTTATGCTAAGGAAATGGATGTCTGTAGGTGCAGAATTTAGTATGACCAGCCCTTTTGATGAATATAACACTACTTTGGGGTTTTCAATGAGGCCGTTTGCACGTTTTTATATGATAAACAAGCCTTCCTGGAAATTTTGGTTTGAATCGGGTGGGGGGATAGTATACTTTTTTGATAATTTCCCTAAGCCCACAACCCACGATTCGCGCCTAGGTACCTACTGGAACGGCACTACAAAGTATGGCCTGGGGCTACAAATTGCTATTAACAATAAAACCTCGCTGTTTTGCGGGGCAAGGCACCTGCACATTTCTAACGGAAACACCAAGGGTGCAAAACGAAACCCATCTCATGACAGCAATGGCCTTTTTGCGGGTATTAACTGGAATATTGACTCAGATAATGAATAATACAAACAATAAAATATCCTGGGTACACCTTACCTCACGCTTAAAACAACTTGCAGTAGCTGTACTGAGCGTTACCTTTGGTATTTCCATGTATATTTTTATGAATAGTTTTATGGATGGTGTAAATGGTGCCCAAACCGAAATAACATTCACCACCATGGCCCATATAAGGGTTTATAACGACCTGACAGGTGAGGCAAAACCTATTTTAAACCAGCCTGAATCTGCCGATACGTTATTATGGGTAAATAACAGCAAAAATATAAGTTATACCGAAGGCATTAAAAATGCACAGGATGTTGTTAACACCCTTGAGGCAGACAAAAGCATTGTGGCGGTAACTGAACAGGTAAACCAAAACGTATTCTTCCGGAATGGGGTTACTAAAGTAAACGGAACGCTTTCGGGTATTGATGTACAGCATGAAAATCTTTTGTTTAATACGGCTACTTACATTACACAAGGCAGCCTTAACGAACTGGATAAACGGCCGGATGGTATTGTGTTGGGCAGTGGACTTGCCGATAAAGCGAGCTCTAAATTAGGCGATAATATTACTCTTACCACATCTGATGGTGTTACAAAAATATTTCGTGTTGTAGCTATCCTGGAAACCGGCTCAGGCAGTGTAGATAAATCTAAAGCCCTGATATCAATACGCACGGCAAGGCAACTTTTAAATAAGAATCGTAGCTATGCTACCGATGTCATGGCGAATGTAACTGATTATAACGATGCAAAAAAAGTTGCCGACAGGGTGCGGGGCAACATACCTTTTAAGACCGAAGCATGGCAGGAAGGAAACAGCCAGCTAGAGTCGGCCAATACGCTAAGGGACATCATTGCTGTGGCAGTTTCCTTAACCATACTTATAGTAGCAGGTTTTGGTATCTATAATATCATGAACATGACTGTAAATGAAAAAATACGGGAGATAGCAATATTAAAAGCCATGGGTTTTGATGGTAAAGACATCATACAAATATTTTTAATGCAATCTGTAATTATCGGGCTGATGGGCGGTATATTGGGGTTACTACTGGGGTATACCATAGCATCTATTGTTGACCGCATTCCATTCAGGATTGCTTCCTTTACATCATTGCCTATTTCATACAATGCCTCCGATTATATCCTGGCTATGATTTTTGGCCTTGTGGTAACTTTTGTGGCCGGCTACCTGCCTGCAAAGAAGGCATCCCAGATAGACCCTGTAGAAATTTTAAGAGGATAAACGTTTCGATTATGTATGCACTTTCTGCTAAAAATATAAACAAGTATTTTGTAGAACCTGTAAAGTTTCAGGTGCTTAAAGACATTAGCTTTGATGTAAATCCGGGCGAGTTTGTTGCCATAACCGGCAAGTCGGGCTCAGGTAAGTCAACATTACTGTACCTGCTGTCTACTATGGATACCGATTATGAAGGCACCTTAGCCATAAATGGCACTAAGCTTACAGGTTTAAAACAAAACAAACTCGCTCCTTTCCGAAACGAGCATATAGGCTTTGTTTTTCAGTTTCATTACCTCCTACCCGAATTTTCGGTATTAGATAACGTAATGCTACCGGCTCTTAAGCTTAAAAAGAAGCCTATAGAAGAAATTCGTGAAAAGGCCATGGGCCTGCTCGGAATGCTGGATATTAAAGGCCATGAGGATAAACCTGCCAGTAAAATATCTGGGGGGCAGCAGCAGCGAGTAGCCATTGCCCGGGCACTTATTAACGACCCTTCGATTATTATGGGCGATGAGCCTACCGGTAACCTGGACTCTAAAAATACAAAAGTAGTATTTGAGATTTTCAGGCAGCTTGCAAAAGAGCGCGGACAAACCATTATTGCTGTTACCCACGATGATGAATTTGCCGCCAGCTGTGACAGGATAATCGACATGATGGATGGTAAAATTGTAAGCCAGCAGAAAAGCTAATGCTCCTTAATTTGTTAGCTTTGCGGTAATTATATGCTTATGAAACTGTCGTTAGAAAAAATATTACCCATAGTATTATGCCTGTTGTTTCCGGTATTAAACTACATCACGTCCCATGAATATATAGAATCCGGAAACATCAACACCGATACTATATTGCGCTGGACGATTATCTCTGTAATGCTTTACCTGCTTTGGCACCTTTTATATTTTATTAATACCAAGGCCGAAACATATAAATGGCTTAAAATAGTTCTTGGTTGTGCCATTTTTTTAATCGTCGCATATAACGTTTTTTCGCTTTTCCCCTTTTTTAGGAATCGGCCTGTAAAGTGGTTGTTTGTTTATAAATCTTTTATAGCAATTATCCCTTTTACAATAATTCAATATGCCTTACGCACAAATAGAAAAGTGGTAAGGCTGGAACTTGAAAAAGAGCAGGTGCAAACCGAAAACTACCGGGTGCAGCTCGAAGCGCTTCGCAGCAAGGTAGATCCGCATTTTTTGTTTAATTCGCTTAACACTCTTAGGGGTATGGTGCACAGTAACCATCCGCAGTCAGAAGAGTTTATACTAAATCTGGCCGATTTTTACAGGCAGGCGTTAAAATATAATGAAAACACTACGCTTACATTATCTGAAGAATTGAAGGTAATGGAGGCATTTTTATTCCTGATGAAAAGCCGCAATGAAACCGGAGTGCAAATGAATCTGATGATTGATGATGCTTTTCAAAATTTGTTTTTACCCACTTTATCCTTACAACTTTTAGCAGAAAATTGTTTTAAGCATAATGCTATGAGCGGCAAAACACCTTTACTGATAAATGTTTACACATCTGCAGATGGTTTTATAAATGTTGAGAATAATATTAACCCCAAGATGGAAAATAAGGAGTCATCGGGGTATGGACTGGAAAATCTTAAAAGGCGCTATGATTTACTGGGCATAGATCATGGTATGTGTTTTACACAAAGTGAAACTGCTTTTTGTGTAAAGCTAAAACTCATTACGTTATGAATGTTGTAATTGTAGAAGATGAACAGCACACCGCCAGGCTTTTGCACGAAATTATAGAAAGCAATGAAGGTTTTACAGTTATACAGCATCTGGAATCAATAGCGGAGGCTGTTACCTACTTAGCCTGTAACAGTTCTGGTGTTGACCTTCTGTTTTTTGACGTACAGCTTGCTGATGGTAAAAGCTTTGAGATATTTAAGCATGTCGATATTACTGTACCGGTTATTTTTTGTACGGCCTATGAAGAATACAGCCTTCAGGCCATACAAAGCAATGGTATTAATTATATTTTAAAACCCTTTCGGGACGAAGAAGTAACACTTGCGCTGGAAAAATATAAAAAGCTTTTTTCCCAGATTAATAAAGCGAAACCCATACAGATTAAGGAAGAAATTACTATCGATTATCAGCAAAGCTTCCTTACACAATATCGTGGGCGAACCATCATAAAACGCATTGAAGAAATCGCCGCATTTTGCATCGAGTTTGAAACCGTTTATCTATATACCTTTAAAAATGAAAAATTGCCACTGTATAAAAACCTTGAATACATAGACTCTGTTTGTAATCCTGGCTATTTCTTTAGAGTAAATCGTAAGATGCTTATAAACAGGAAAGCGATAAAAGACTTCGAACCCCTTGAGAACAGAAAGATTGAGCTTAAACTGACTATCTCGATTGAATATATTATTATAGTCAGCAGGTTAAAGGTTTCCAGGTTTAAAAAATGGCTTGAAAAAGGGTGAAGCTAATCCTGAAATTTAATATGGAAATTTGTTTCTATTGGTGAATAAGATAATTCCAAATAGATCGTACTGTCGCCTCGTTCTCTTTACTGCAAAAGGGTTGGAATTGCAATAGTTTACTAGAGGATTTTTAATGTCCTTTTTTTAAAAACTGTTTAGGCTGCTTTTTTGTTATTTATTGAAATATTTTCAAACTCTACAGGAGTCAAAAAACCAAGTGTTGAGTGACGTCTTTTTCTGTTATACCAAACTGACTAGTCCTAAAATAACAATGCAGGACTAATAATAGTAAAATACACCCGTTGTGCATTTTAAATAATGCTGATTTTAATATTATTGATATTCCTGTTGAAGATAAATTTGTTGATGTACTGCACTACAGTTACGGCAGTTATCTTTGACAGGATTCTTGTTTTATAGCCCTCAAAGGATTTTGCTTAATTTCTTTGTATCATAAACTGGTCACATAACTGCGAGAAAAATGTTTCTATCCTTTTTCTGGACTTTCTAAATATATAAGGCTGTGGTTTATAGCTATGCTGATTCCTACGCATTGGAACTTCTAACCTTATTTGACAGCTCTCAAAGAGATTAAGTTGTTGTTCCGAAGATAAATACCCTCTGTCTCCCAGTAATGTACAGTTTTTAATCTGATACTGAATATCTTTTAGATACTGTATATCATGCACAGAAGCTGCTGTAATGTCAAGGCTTTTAACCACTCCATTAAAAGAACATACCGCATGCAACTTATAACCATAATAATGTTTTGATTGCACTGCACAGTAACCTTTGTTTGGGTAGCTCTTAAACGATTCTTTGCATATCTTGCTTCTTGCCGAACGCGATAACTTACATATTTCCAAAGGCATACTATCAACAATAAAACAATCTTCAAATTCATTAAAACAATCCGATAGGCGTTGTCTTAAATGTTCAAAATACGGAAAAAGCTTGCGCTTACGTCTGTTATAAACACTACGTTCTATTTTTAGCTTCAAAAAATCAGGCAGTAACCTGAATAAATGATTCTCACTATCAATACTCATGTATTCAGCTGTTAGACAAAGACTAACAACTTCAATGTCCTTCAATTTTGGTGTACGCCTTTGATAGGGCAAAATATTTTCTGAAGTGAACCTATATAAAACGTATAAAATTTTCTCGTAATTTGCTGTAAAGTTGTGCATCGAATTGTTGTGTAGGAACTTCAATTTACTGCTTTTTAGTAGTTTGCACAACTTTTACTTTCCTAAATCAAAATGCACAACGGGTTAAAATACATTTTTAGACAGAAGTAGTTTTCGGGTTGCTTCTGTTTTTTGTTTTATAAGAAATAGTGTAGTTTTAAAAACTGTAAAAAAACATATAGATGCTAATTGGATATACCAGTTAAATTACCCCCCTCTGGCCAGAGCAAATTGACCCCTCAGAGTTGTTGACAAAAAAAGCGTACAAGTTGTAGTTTGTGTCAGGCTTTAAAAACGGTAGTTTTTAGTCCTGGTTATTCACTAATATTTTTACAAAAATACATTATCTGATTTAGATTTTCTTCTCCTTAATGATTCCCCATAAAGTTCGAGCCTTAAAGAGTGGTGTACGATGCGGTCAAGTACCGCGTCAGCTATTGTTTTCTCACCAATTATATCATACCATTGCTTTACCGGTATCTGCGATGTAAGCATCGTAGAACGCTTTTGGTGGCGGTCTTCTATAATGTCCAGTAATATGAGCCTTGACTGCGGGTCGAAGGGCTGTAGGCCAAAATCATCAAGTATCAGCAGGTCTATGCGTTCTATACGTTTAAGTTCAGCCAGCAGTGTCCCTTTGGCTTTGGCCAGTTTAAGCAGCCCCATAAACTTTGCTGTGTTGACATAGAGTACCTTAAAGCCATCCTGGTAGGCCTGGTAGCCCAGTGCCGTTGCCAGGTAACTTTTTCCTGTACCGGTGGAACCGGTAATAAATATATCCTTGTGTTCCTTTATAAAATCGAGCCCGGCCAGCCTGTGGAACTGGTTTTTGTCCAGCCCCCGGTCAATGGCATAGTCTACCTCTTCCAGTGAGGCCTTGTAACGGAAGCCTGCCGATTTAATAGCCCTTTCTATATTCCGGTTACGGCGGTCGTCCCATTCGCTGGCGATTAAAAAGGCAATGAACTGATCAGGTGTGAGCGATTCTTTTATGGAGGTTTCCAGGTTGGTTTTAAAGGCATCATACATGCCGTATAGGCGCAGCTGGCGCATCTTGTCTAAGGTTTCGTTATTCATGGTCATTATTGTTTTAATAATAGTGATTATTGGTAATATTCCCTTCCGCGGATGTTGCTGTGCGGCGGTATTTCGGTGAGCTCCTGCTCGGGTTGTAACTGGTCAAGGCGCTTGCGCAGTATCTCCTCAATAACAGGATAATTGTACTGGCTAAGGTTCATGGCCCACCGGCAGGCGTTGGTAAGCCTTTCTGAGCCTACACGCCGTGCGAAGCTTAAGATACCCGAACAGGATTTATAGGCCTGCTCGGGATAGGGTTTAAGTTCCAGCACTTTGCCTATATAAAGGGCTACGTCTTCGTGTATGGCCTGTGCCTGCTGTATAAACTTATCAGGGCTCCACTCGGTAAGGAAGCGGTGCTGTGAGGCAAGGTGGTCTTCATTGGTGGTGTAATGGTATTTACTTTTTATCCGTTCATGGCAGGCAATCATGGTATACTGGTAATAGACCTTTACCAATGCTGTGGTGTAGAGTATTTTTACCTTTTTGCCGATGTAGGTATAGGGCACGCTGTAGTAATGTATGTCCTCCCCAAGGCGTATGTATCCGTTTTTCATAACGGTAACCATTACCTGTTTGTGGACCTGGTAATCAATAGGGTTTAATGCAGACAAGGCTTCGCGCTCTATCTCCTCGAACTGTTCGCGTCGGGAGTAGCTGCGACCGGAGAAGGGCTTGTTGTTGTGCATTTCAAGTGCCAGGAGTATCGATTCGTTAAGCGATACAAGAGTATCGAAGCTAAGGCCTTCCAGGCGGGTGTAAATGCTGCGGTAGATGAGTTTTACCGCACCTTCCACCAAGGACTTGTCACGGGGCTTATAAACGCGTGCAGGTACTATGGTAACGCCGTAGTGCTCGGCAAAGGCAGCAAACTCATCGTTGAGCACTGCCTCATACTTGCTGCCCCGCGTTACTGCCGAGCGCAGGTTGTCCGGCACGATGGCCCTGGGCACCCCACCAAAGTAACGCAGGGCATTTTGGCAGGCAAGGATCAGGTCTTCCTTACGCTGGCTGTCCACCGCTTCAACATAAGTAAGCTGGCTACTGCCCAGTATGGCTACAAAAACCTCCACCTCCCGCGTGGCCTCTCCCTGGCCAACCCTGAGCTTGCTGCCGGCAAAGTCGATGTACATCTTATCACCGGCCTTATGCTCTACATGCATGACCGGTTTGGAGAGTTGAAGGTACGTATGGATGGCATTATTAAAACTCGAACGGCTGTAACCGTTAGGATGCTTTTCAAGGTATTCCTTATAGAGGATCTCACGGGTCATACCTTTCTTTTTAAGCCTTTTACAGAGTTCAGGCAACAGCGGTTCCAGTTCCCGCATACGCGGGCTGCTGTGGATTTTGGCAACAGGGGTGGTAAAAATGACCGAGAGCTCGCTGTCGCTACGGGCGCTAAAGGCTTCAAAATCCATGTCCAGCGTGTTCCAGACCCGGACGTACTTCTTGATGGTATTGCGGGAGGTACCCACCATCCCGTGGATGGTCTTAATGCCTGTACCCTGGCAGTACAGACGGATAATCTGTCGTAATTTATTCATCTTTATAGGCTTATTGGACATGGTCTATCTCAGGTTTAGTTTATCAAAACGCTAAACTAATCCTTGTTCCAAAAGCCCGCACAAGACTACTTTTTATACTTTTTTGAGGGGTCAGTTTGCTCCGGCGAAAGGGGGTCAATTTCAGCCGGCGAGAGGGGTCTTTTTAAATCGGCCAAGAGGGGTCAGTTTGCACTGGTTTGTCCAACCAGGACTAAAAACTACCGTTTTTAAAGCCTGACACAAACTACAACTTGTACGCTTTTTTTGTCAACAACTCTGAGGGGTCAATTTGCTCTGGCCAGAGGGGGTCAATTTAACTGGTATATCCAGTCAAGATGTAAATTCAGTTTACATATTGTAAATCAAGTATTTAAGTGGTTTTCTGTGGCAAAATCGTGGCAATTTTTTTGCCGGATAGAAATTGCCACGATTTTGCCACAGAAACTTTGAGCGCTTTTAAAAATTTTGGTGATTGCAGGGGAAATAAAAAAACCTGCAAATCACGTAACTTGCAGGTTTTTAAGGCTTTTGGAAATGTTTTTTCATATTGTGGACTGTCATTTCGAGCAATCCAAAAGCTGAAAGTGGAGTCGCCGGGAATCGAACCCGGGTCCAAACAAGGAAGCAAAGAGCTTTCTACACGCTTAGTTTCCGCTTGTGTTTTCGATAATATGCTTGGCCGGAAACAGCCACATACTACTTAGCTTCTGTTTTCTCAGGACAGCCACGAAGCGAAGCCATCCCCAGGTTTACTTTTACGGTTCTCCTAATCGAAACGCCATAAACCAGGGCTTTTCAGGAGAATCCCGCCTCCCTGCCTTGCAGGGACGAGGCTAATCTTACTATAATTCAGAATTAAGCAGCAAGAGCGTAGTTATTTTCGCCGTTTAAAGGTTCGGGGCAATGATGTACGGGAACAGCCCCATTTCCCGGCGTGCTTACTGTTCACATCGGCCTGCTGTCAAAACCAGTCGACCCCGTAAGCGGGTATAATCCTTACAAAGACCATACCTTTTTATGTGTTGCAAAAGTAACAAATTATTATTTCTGTGAAAACTCTTTTTTGTTGAATATTTGTTATATTTGACATGTTGATTTGTTTTGAAAGTGATTTATATTTATTATATCGTTTTCGTATTTATTAAATTAACAATTATAAACAACGCAAAAAGGTTCTATAGGCTATGAAATTTGGTTTACTTAAAGAAAGAAAATCACCTCCGGATAAAAGGGTAGTGTTTTCTCCAGATAAACTTGCGGCGTTCAGGGCGCAGTATCCCGAAGCAGAATTTAAGGTGGAAAGTTCTGATATACGGGTTTTTAAAGATGAGGAATATGCCCGGCTTGGTTTTGAGGTTACTGATAACCTTGCCGATTGTGATGTGCTTATAGGCGTAAAGGAAATTCCTGTAGACGAACTGATACCGGGCAAAAAATACTTCTTTTTTTCACATACAATAAAGAGGCAGCAACACAACCAGAAAATGCTTCAGGCTATTATTGATAAAGATATTACCCTGTATGACCATGAAACTGTAATAGATGAAACCGGTAAAAGGCTCATAGGTTTTGGGCGCTATGCGGGTATTGTAGGTACTTATAACGCCTTTAGGGCATTTTGTACCAAGTTTGAATTACATAATTTGCCTAAGGCAGATACCCTTGCCGGTAAAGAAGAACTTGTTTCCAGGCTTAAAAGGATATATATGCCCCCGGTTAAGATTGTGCTTACCGGTAAAGGTAAAGTGGGGTTAGGAGCTAAGGAAATGCTGGATGCCATTAAGATTAAAGAGGTAAGCCCTGCTGATTTTCTTACAAAGAAATACGACATGCCCGTATATACTAATATAGATGTTTTAGACTACAATAAGCGCAAAGACGGTGAGGCAGCCTTGGGTAATGTAGATTTTTTTACCCGTGCAGAGGAGTTTGAGTCGGATTTTGCAAAGTATGCTAATGTAGCAGATATATTTATTGCCGGTCATTTTCATGGAAATAATGCCCCTGATATACTTACATCAGCCATGCTTAAGGATAAGAATTGTAAACTTAAAGTAGTTGCTGATATTTCTTGTGATACGGGTGGCCCGGTAGCCTGCACACTTCGTGCTTCTACTATTGCAGAACCTTTCTATGGGTATAATCCGTCAACGGGGGAGGAGGTAGATGTACATCATCCTGCTGCTGTGGTGGTTATGGCTGTAGATAACCTTCCTTGCGAACTGCCAAGGGATTCAAGCGAAGGTTTTGGCGAAATGTTTTTGCAGCATGTAATCCCGGCATTTTTTAATAATGATAAAAATGGCATTTTAAAGCGGGCAGTTATAGCCGAACATGGTAAGCTGGCGCTTCGCTTTAAATACCTAAACGGATATGTAAAAGAAAATGTACCCCTCCATTAAGAGGGGTATTTTTTTTGGCTGTTTTACCGTAAATTAGTTATTAAATTTGTCCTGTAAACCTTTTCAGATGAAAATTCGCATCATATTATTTTTTTTTACGTCGCTATTATACACTACTAATATATTTTCACAACAACTATTGCCTTTTGTAGAGAATTTCACCAAATATGAGTATGAAGGTGATAACCAGGTGTGGAATGTGCTACAGGGAAATGACAAGGCTATGTATTTTGCCAATAACCATTTCCTGGTTCGCTACAATGGTGTAAAATGGGAACACTACGCTTTACCTAACCGTACTATTATAAGGTCTATTTTTTGTGAAGGCGATAAAATATACTGCGGTTCGTATAAAGAATTTGGGTTCTGGAAAAGAGTTAGTGGTAAAATGGTATATACCTCTCTTTCTAACGAAAGTGCTTTTAAAGGTTTTTCGGGTAATGAAGAGATTTGGAAAATTTTTAGTTTTGATAAAAAGCTTTACTTTCAGTCATTTAATGCGTTGTATGTTTATGAAAACGGAAAAACAACGCGCCTTAATTTCCCTTCACAAATTTCATATTGTTATGCAGTAAATGGTGCTGTATATGCTGCCACCACTCGAGAAGGAATTTTCAAACTTTCAGGGCATTCATTTGTTTCGGTTCCGGGCTGGGATGTGCTTAAAGGTACTATTGTGCACGGTATGGAAGCCCATAATGGCAGTGTATACATATTTACAAAAAATGATGGTGTTTTTATAGCTGGGAATAAAAGTATTTCGCCATGGCAAAGTCCGGTTAATAGCCTGGTAAAAGGAGAAATAGTGCTTTCGGCAAAATTCCTTAACAATGAAAAGCTGGCTATTGGTACTTCCCGTCAAGGTTTGTATATAGTAAACCTGAAGGATAATACTTATGTAAATATAAATCGTAAGAACGCGCTAAAAAACAACGCGGTGCTAAGCATGTCTACAGATAGTGAAAATGATCTATGGCTGGGGTTAGATAACGGTATTGCACATGTTGAAGTTAACTCGCCAATACAATTGTTTACGGATAACTCAGGTGTCCTGGGGTCTGTGTACTCACTCTCGGTAATACCAAATGGTTATCTGCTGGTAACAAACCACGGTATTTTTACCTGTAAAAATGGAGTTTTAGATGCAATACCTAATTCGCAGGGGCAGGTATGGGATGTTTATCAGGATAACAATAAATTCATTCTTGGGCATAATGACGGTACATTTGAATACAATGGTAATAGCCTTAAAAAGGTGAGCCCGGTTAACGGTGGCTGGAAATTCCTTAAAAGTAAGTTTGATGGCGTGTATTTTCAGGCAAATTATTCGGGTATCGCTGTGTATAAGGATGTAAATAAGCTGTCGGAATATAAAACATTGGGTAAGCTGGAAAAACCTATTCGTAATATAGCTCAAAACCATCCGGGTGAATTGTGGGCCGCCGATAACTACCGCAGTCTTTACCGTATTACCTACGATGAAAATTTCAGTGTTAAGCAGGTTCAAAATGTTTCGGAAGAGAATAACATAAAAGGTGATTATGGTGTAAAGATATTCAGCTTCCGTAATCAGGTATTGTTTCTTATAAATAATACTTGGTATACTTATAATTCTATATCGGGCAGGCTTGAAAAAAACAAGGTATTTAACGATGAGTTTGGTGCCATATCTGATGTGGTACCTGTAGACGACGATAATTTCCTGATATTTAAAAACAATTTACTGTATATAGTTACACAAAAAGGTAAGGGATTTTCGTGGCGACTAATTCCTGAAAAATATTATCAGGGTCGCCTGATAATTGAAAACATACAGGTATATAATACACTTGATAAAATTATTGTTAACCTTGATGATGGTTTTTTTACCATTGCCAAACAACTGCCGGCGCTGCAAAAACCAGAAATTGCAGTTGAAGGCTTTTATGAAGGCAATCTAATAATAGACGACACGGAGATAAAACACAATACTTCTATTGAAATAGATATAATATCGCCACTATTTGGGTTTAAAAAAGGAGAATTTCAATACAGTATTGACGGAGGTGCTAATGTTCCGCTGCGTTCGGGTAAAATACTGCTAAATAACTTAGCCAGTGGCAATCATGAAATAGAGGTTTACTATAACAATGGTACTGGTTACACATTGGTGAAAACACATGAATTTCATGTAAATAAACCCTGGTATTTTTCATGGTATATGGTGCTTATATATATAGGTTTTACAGCATTGGTTTTGTTCTTGTATTATAGGTGGAATCACCTTAAATATTTACAAAAAGTGAGGCTTAATGAAGAAGAAATGCGCCACCGTACACAAATAATGGAAGTAGAGCACCAGGCTGAAATGAAATTGAGGCAGCAAGAGTTTGAACGACACCGCCTGGAAACTGAAGTACAAACAAAAGCCAGTGAGGTTGCCGGTAAATCGCTTAGTATAGCCAAACATAGCGAAATGATAGAAAGCATACAGGAAGCTCTGGATGCCGAAAAAGATGCAGCTAAACTTGTTACCCGTATTAAGAAAATTATTAAAACCAGTTCTATAAGCAAAAATGAATGGCAAAGCTTTGAGAAAAACCTTGTAAAAAGCCATGAAGAATTTGTAACCCGCCTTACAGCTAAATATCCTGAGTTAACATCTAAGGATATTAAGCTTTGTATCTATTTAAAGATGAATTTATCTTCGAAAGAAATAGCTCCGCTAATGAATATTTCGTTCCGCGGGGTAGAGCTACACCGTTACCGACTTAGGAAAAAACTAGGGATAACTACAGAAGAGAGCTTAACCAGATTTATGATAACGGTATAATTAGCATTTTAAATTTTCGTTTTTCTTAAATTTTGGGTTTAAATTTAGAATTCCTCAATACATCATCACTACATCATATAGCTGTTTATTGATGTATAATATATTGTTTTAAAGTATTTAAAATCAATGTTTTGTATTGTTTTTTTGTTTGTTTGATGTAGTATTGTGAAGTGTTAATCTATACAGCTATAACGTTTTAGCTTTGTACTTTCGTAGAGCTAACTTTTAACATAGTTCTTTTTATGAAAAACTTTATTCTGGGATTTTTGTTGCTAATGTGGGGTGTAAGCCACGGGCAGCAAATTACAGGACAGGTTACTGACGAAAGCGGTTTACCGGTACCTGATGTGTACATTACTGTTTCCGGCAGTAATGTGTCTGCTACGGCAGATTTTGACGGTAATTTTACCATTGCAGCTGCAGAAGGAGCACAGCTTACCTTTTCTATGCTTGGGTTTGATACCGTTACGGCAGTGGCCACAGCTGCCCCAATGAAAATTACAATGAAAGCCAGTTCCTCTACAAACCTACAAGAAGTAGTTGTAGTAGGTTATGGTACACAAAAACGTTCTAATCTTACCGGTGCTGTAAGTACGGTAAAAGCAGATCAATTCCAAAAACAACCACAATACAACGCTATGCAGTCTATACAGGGTAAAGTAGCGGGTGTACAAATTGTTACAAACGACTCTCCGGGTGCTACTCCTACAGTGCGTATCAGGGGGCTTGGTACAGCTTCGGCTGGGTCTACACCGCTTTATGTTGTAGATGGCGTTGTAACAGCAGACATCAGTAACATTAACCCGGCTGATATTGCAACTATGGACATCCTTAAAGATGCTTCATCGGCTGCAATTTATGGTAGTAGTGCTGCTAACGGTGTTGTGCTGATAACAACCAAAAAAGGTAAAGATGGTAAAATGAACATCAGCCTTAGCTCTTCTTATGGTGCAAGGTCTACTCTTAACAGGGTTAAAATGGCCAATGCCAGCCAGTATGTACAATACTATAATGAAAACCAGGCTACCTTAGATAACCCGGTTTACCTTTCGGCAAACCAGCCTTACAACACTGACTGGTATAAGGCTTTAACAGATGTAGGCCAAACCCAAAATAACAACGTGGCGCTTTCAGGCGGAAGCGATAAGGGTAACTATTATTTCAGCTTTAATAATTACAGTGAAGACGGTATTCTTAAAAGCAATACAATAGCCCGTAATACACTACGATCTAATACAAGCTACAACTTTTTTGATAATAGGCTTAAACTTAGCCAAAATGTAAGCTATACATTCTCTAAGGCAAACCCTAAACCGTTTAGCGCATTTGATGAAGCTTACAGGCAGGCACCTATAGTACCTACACGTTTTGAATCAGGACAATGGGGTCAAAGTTTCTATAACGAAAATACCGGTGTGGTAGGTTATACGGCTGGTCCTGGCGAAAGCATAGGCCGTCTTAACTCTATTGGTAACCCACTTGCATCTGTTTATTTTGCTAATGAGGAAACCAAAATGTCTCAGCTACAGGGTATGTTTGATGCAGAGCTTAAATTAACCGACTGGTTAAAAGTAAACTCACGTTTTGGTGTAAGCAAAAGCTTTGCTAAAACAAGGATTTACAATGATATGCGCGGTAGCTGGCTTGCAGCAGATCCTACAAGGACTGATGCGCAGTACGATGCACTTCAGGCAAATTCGCCGGAAGGTAGCTACACAAATGCTAATAACATGCTTTCGTATGCTGATACTGAAAGTTTCCGTTATAACTGGGATACTTTCGTAACTGCTAATAAGTCATTTGGTAACCATAATGTAACTGTTGTTGCTGGTTTTACTAAAGATAAGAGGGATGATGTTTACTATTCTTACATCTCAGGTTACGATGTACCTACACAAAAACAGTACTGGAATATAGAGCAGGCAGACCCAGCAAGTATTACAGCTACGCAGTACTACGCTACACCTACCCAGATACTTTCTTACTTCGGAAGGCTACAATACGATTATAATGAGAAATATTTCCTTACAGCAAACATCAGGAGAGATGGTAACAGTAACTTCAAGAAAAATGGCGATTACTGGGGAACTTTCCCATCTGTTGCTGCAGGTTGGGCACTTACTAAAGAAAACTTCCTGAGTGATATTAAAGGTCTTGATTTCCTTAAAATCCGTGCAGGTTACGGTTTAATGGGTAATGCCCAGGTGCCGTTTAACAATACTGTTATTTACAACCCTGCAGGTGATTACAACAACAACTACGTTCTTGGTCCTAACCAAACACTTGTTGGTGGTGCTTATGTAGGTGCACCTGCTGCTAACGTAAGTTGGGAGGAAACTAAAGAACTTAATGCCGGACTTGATTTTGAAATACTAAACAGGAGATTAACAGGTAGCGTGGATTTATACAGTCGTACTACAACCAATGCGGTACTACTTGTAAGGCCACTACTTGATTCTCCTTACAGTGTAAATTACTATGATCACGGCGGTGAGGTAAGCAACAAAGGTTTTGAACTTGCGCTTAACTGGAAAGACCAGATAGGACAAGATTTTACCTATTTCGTAGGCGGTACTTTTGGTAGAAACAAAAACAACCTTGAAAACGTAAAACCTGCTTATGATGGTACTACAGGTGGTAGCCTTTCAAATGGTCAAATCACAAAACGTCTTCAGGAAGGCCAGCCGGTATATGCATGGTGGATGTATCAGGCAGACGGCGTATGGCAAAACCAGGCAGAAATTGATGCCAATGCACACGTTAGCGGTGCTGAGCCTGGACAACTACGTTACAAAGACCAGAATGGTGACGGTGTGATAGATGACAGGGATAAAAAATTCTTTGGTTCTTACCTGCCTACATATACAGTGGGACTTAACTTCGGTTTTAACTGGAAAGATCTTGATTTCTCAGTAGACGGTTATGGAGCCGGTGGAAACAAAGTATACAACGGACTAAAAGGTACCCGTATAGACGGTGGTGAAAACATTACTGCTGCTACATTTAACGGTCGCTGGACAGGCGAAGGTTCTACTAACGTAAACCCAGGTGCAAACCGTACAGCTACAGCATCGAGCTATTACCTTGAAGATGGAGATTTCTTCAGGATTAATAACATCACTGTAGGTTATACTTTTAAAGACCTGTTAAAACATGTAAACAAATTAAGGGTATACGGTACAGCTCAAAATCCTTTTATGTTTACTAAGTATTCAGGCTTTACTCCCGAAATTAACAGTAGCGGTGTACCAAGCGAAACAGCAGGTATAGAACTTTCTGCTTATCCTACTCTTAGAACGTTCTTGTTTGGAGTTCAAATAGATCTTTAATAAAAATTGGTTATGAAAATACGATATAAAAGTTTAATATACCTTATGGCTGGTGCAATGCTGCTATCAGGTTGCGACGATTTTCTTGATGTAGATTCAAGAAGAAATATTACAGAAGAAGACAGTGGTGTTGCTACCACACCCGAAGAATATGTTAACGGTATTTACGGTATGCTTACCGAGTGGGATTATGCTTTCTCATATCTGGGTATTACTGAAATAATTTCTGATAACGCTGATAAAGGTAGTTCACCGGGTGATACCGGAGGTGATAAAGACCAACTTGATGCATTACAGTTTACAAGTAGCTCAGGATCATTCGGTGCTATGTGGGCTAACTGGTACAAAGCTATAGGCCGTGCTACTTACGCTATTCAGTATACAGAGAGCTATGGTCTTACTGATGAATCATACAAAAACCGTCTTATAGGCGAAGCTCAGTTTTTAAGGGCATTCCACTATTTTTATCTTGTAAGAGGATGGGGCGATGTGCCTTTACAACACGTAGATCTTACTGCCCGTGCTCCTAAAGCAGATGTGTATGCTTTTATAGAGCAAGACCTTCTTGAAGCTATTGATAAGCTTCCTCTAAAAACCGAATATGCTTCTGCCGATCTTGGCCGTGCTACTAAAGGTGCTGCACAGGCATTACTTGCTAAAGTATATTTATACGAAGGCAAATGGCAACAGGCATATGATATGGCTAATACTGTTATTGCTTCAGGGCAGTATGGTTTAGAAGCTGATTATGCCACACTATGGAGGGTAGAAACTGAAAACGGAACTGAATCAATCTTTGAAGTTCAGGCCCGTGGCGAAGTTGTTGCTCACGGTGTTCAGCAATATACACAAACGCAAGGTGCACGTGGTACCAGCGGATGGGGTTGGGGCTTTAACACGCCTTCTCAAAACCTGCTAGACGCATACAATGCCGAGGGTGATGCTATCCGTAGGGATGCTACCATCATATTTGCAGGCGAAACACTGTACGATGGACGCGAGGTAAGTTCGGCTGTAGAAAACCCTATGTATAATGAAAAAGCATATTCAAGCGCTAACGCAGGTGCAGATGATGCTGATAAGAATATTCGTGTGCTTAGGTTAGCCGAAGTTTATCTTATAAAAGCTGAAGCGGCTAACGAACTTGGTAACACAAGTGATGCTCTTACTGCACTTAACATAGTTAGGGCACGTGTAAGCCTTCCTGCTTCTACTGCTGCAGGAGGTACTGCGCTTAGGGCTGCAATATGGAACGAACGCCGCCTGGAGCTTGCCTTTGAGCACGACCGTTGGTTCGATCTTATCAGGACAGGTCAGGCTCAGGCCGCTATGACAGCCGCCGGAAAAACATTTATTGTGGGTACTCATGAGTTATTCCCAATACCATACGACCAGTTGATACAAACTCCTGATATGGCACAAAATCCGGGTTATTAATTATAAATAAAGTCCTTTCCCCCTGTGTGTGAGGTTTGGGGGAAAGGACATTTTTTTTGTTATGGATTATCATTTCAACTTTAAAATAAAACTTCCCCTTGTAGCTGCCGTAGCTGCATTGTTTATGCAATGTAACAGCGCAGATACTAAAAATTCTTCGGGTACTGTACCCGAAACACCTGCTGCGCCGTTAACCGACGAGCAGTTGATTGACCTTGTTGAAAAACAAACTATAAAATATTTTTGGGATTATGCCGAGCCAAATTCCGGCCTGGCACGCGAAAGGTATCATCCGGATGGTAATTATCCTGATAACGATGCTAATATTGTTACTACAGGTGGCAGCGGATTCGGTATACTGTCGCTTATAGCGGCGGACTCACGCGGATATATAACCCGTGCTCAGTTTACAGAGCGTATGGGAAAAATAGCCACATTCCTGGAAAATGCCGACCGTTTTCACGGAGCATGGCCACACTGGATGGACGGCAATACCGGTCATGTAAAACCTTTTGGCACAAAAGATAACGGTGGCGACCTTGTAGAAACGGCTTTTCTTTGTGAAGGGCTTATCTGCGTACGCGAATACCTTAAAAACGGCACTGCCGAAGAAAAAGCATTGGCTAACCGCTATGATGCACTTTGGAAAGGTGTAGACTGGGACTGGTACCGTAACGGACAGGATGTGCTTTACTGGCACTGGTCGCCAAATTATAACTGGGAAATGAACTTCCCGCTTGCAGGCTATAACGAGTGCCTTATTACTTATATAATGGCAAGTGCATCGCCTACACATGGCATTACAGCCGCACCGTACCACAAGGGTTGGGCAAGGAATGGCGATATTGTTTCGGCTAATACCAAATACGGTTATCCGCTTATCCTTAAGCACAACTACTCTGAAGAGTACGGAGGGCCACTATTCTGGGCACATTATTCTTACGTGGGGTTAGATCCGCACCAGCTTACAGACCAATATGCTAACTACTGGGATCTTAACTACAACCAGGTAATGATTGACTATAAATACTGTGTGGAAAATCCACACCACTATGCCGGTTATGGTGCTAATTACTGGGGGCTTACAGCCTCTTATACCCGTAACCCCGATGGTAGTACGGGCTATACAGCGCACCAGCCGAATAACGATACAGGTGTAATTTCGCCTACTGCTGCTGCGAGTTCTATAGTGTACACACCACAGGAAAGCATAGCATTTATGAGGAACCTGTATGAGAATCACAGTTCACTTACATGGGGACCTGCAGGCTTTTATGATGCACACAGCCAGCAATATAACTGGAGTGTAAAATGGTATTTGGCCATAGACCAGGGGCCTACACCGGTAATGATAGAAAATTACCGTAGCGGCCTTCTGTGGAACCTGTTTATGAATGCTCCTGAGGTACAACAAGGGTTGCTAAACCTTGGTTTCCATTCAGGTAAATACGGCTTTTAGGCATGAAGAGAATCACTTTTATAGCATGTTTCCTGATGCTTACTGCAACAGCATTTGCCCAAAAAGATGTCTCGGGTTCTTTTAAAACAGAAATCACGGTAACGAGGCAGCTTACTTATGCGCTGCACATTCCGGAAAATGTAAAAAAAGAGCAAAAGCCGCTTATTGTATTTATGCACGGTTCTGGTGAAAGAGGGACTGATACTGAACTGCTTAAAATACACGGGCCGTTTAAGTATCTTAAAAGCCACACACTTGATGCTTATGTATTAGGGGTGCAATGTCCCGAAAACGAGCTGTATGATGCAGAGGCGGTTTACAGGCTGATACAGAAGATTGTAAAGGAAAACAATATAGATGCAAAACGCATTTACCTAACAGGCTTTAGCATGGGCGGATGGGGCGTTTGGGAAGTAGCCCAGGCACACCCCGAAGCATTTGCCGCATTAGTGCCTGTTGCAGGATATGCAGACAGTGTGCCTATGATAGAGGATTGTACAAAATTAGGCGCTATTCCTATTCGTATCTATCATGGTTTGCTGGATGATGCTGTAGACATTCATTATGCTGTAGATATTTACAAGCAGCTTAAACCTTGTGCTAAAGACATGGAGTTTACCATTTTTGACGATGCCGGTCATGACAGTTGGACACGCGTGTACAGCGACCCGGCAGTGTACGAATGGATGCTAAAACAACGTCGTCCATAAACATTTTACAATAAAAACCACAAACGAAGAAAAAGAATGAATAAAAGATCAGTACTTCTCCTTTTGGCCTGTACTACCGTATCGGTTTACGCGCAAAAAGGAAAAAAGACCTCAACCACAATAAAACCAAAAAGTGAGTTTGTTACCGAACTTATGGGTAAAATGACCGTTGACGAAAAAATTGCGCAATTGGTGCAGTTTACCGCCGATGGTACCATTACCGGCCCTAAGAGCGGTACTAACTGGGTAGACGAAATAAAGAAAGGTAATGTAGGGAGCATACTGAATGCTACAGGTGTAGATTACACCCGTAAGATACAGAAAATGAATCTTGAAAGTTCACGCCTTAAAATTCCTATTCTTTTTGGGTACGATGTTATTCACGGATACAAAACCATTTTCCCTATTACACTGGGTGAAACTGCTTCTTGGGACCTTGAGGTAGCCCGCATATCAAGCGAGGTTGCTGCTGCCGAGGCTGCTGCATCTGGTGTGCACTGGACGTTTGCCCCAATGGTAGACATTTCGCGCGACCCACGTTGGGGACGTGTATCTGAAGGAGCCGGTGAAGATACCTATCTGGGTAGTAAAATGGCATTTGCCCGTGTTATGGGTTTCCAGGGTAAAAATCTACACGACCTCAATACAATATTAGCCTGTACTAAGCACTTTGCTGCTTACGGTGCAGCAGAGGCAGGCCGTGACTACAACACCGTAGACATGAGCGAACGCCTGCTACGCGAAGTATACCTGCCGCCGTTTAAGGCTACGGTAGATGCCGGTTCGGCTACGTTTATGGCTTCGTTTAATGAAATTGCCGGTGTACCGTCTACAGGTAACAAGTGGCTGATGAACGATATACTGAAAGGCGAGTGGGGCTTTAAAGGTTTTGTGGTTACCGACTATACCGGTATGAACGAAATGATAGCACACGGATACGCTAAAGATGAACAACATGCAGGCGAACTTTCGCTTAACGCAGGTATCGATATGGACATGGTGGGCGCAATTTACCTGAAATATACCAAAAAGAACCTTGAGGAAGGCAAGGTAACTATGGCACAGGTAGATGACGCCTGCCGCCGTATCCTTGAAGCCAAGTATGATCTTGGCTTATTTGAAGACCCGTACCGTTACAGTGATGCTAAGCGTGAAAAAACTACCATTTACAAAAAAGAATACCTTGATGCAGCACTTGCCGCAGCAAACAAGTCAATGGTACTTCTAAAAAACAGTAACAATGTGCTTCCGCTAAAACAGACCCAAAAAGTGGCTTTTGTAGGCCCATTGGTTAGCGATGAGTACAATATTATTGGTTCATGGGCGGCTTCGGGCGACCGTTACGGTTATGCTGTAAGCGTACAGGAAGGTGTAAACAAACTGGTTACAGATAAAAATAAAGTATCGTTTACAAAAGGTGTTGAGATAAAAGATACCAAGCGCGATGGCATTCAGGCAGCAATTAACGCTGCTAAAAATGCCGATGTTATTGTTGCTGTAATGGGCGAGTTTGAAAACCAGACTGGCGAGGCAGCATCTCAGGTAAATATAGACCTGCCGGGTATACAAAAAGAGTTCCTTGCCGAACTGAAAAAACTGGGTAAACCTGTTGTGCTGGTACTTTTAAACGGACGTCCGCTTACACTAAGTTGGGAAAATGAAAACATGGATGCTATACTTGAAGCCTGGTACCCGGGTACTATGGGTGGCGATGCCATTGCACAAACGCTATACGGTGTAAGCAACCCAAGTGGTAAACTGCCTATGACGTTTCCGCGCAGTGTAGGGCAGGTGCCTATATACTACAACCACAAAAATACAGGCCGTCCGTACCTTGGTGCCTCAGACCCTGAACAAAAATACAAATCGCGTTATACGGATTCAGACAACAGCCCGCTATATCCTTTCGGTTACGGACTTAGTTATTCTGATTTCCAGTACTCTAATCTAATACTTAGCACACAAAAACTTTCTGCCAACGGTAAAATCACCGTTAGCGTAGATGTAAAAAATGCTGGTGCTTATGATGGTGAAGAAGTAGTACAGCTGTACGTACGCGATCTAGTAGGTTCGGTTACCCGCCCCGTGCGTGAACTGAAAGGCTTTAACAAGCTACTGATTAAAAAAGGTGAGACTAAGACAGTAACGTTTGAAATCACTCCTGATGATCTTAGGTTCTACAACATTGATATGAAGTTTGTGGCAGAGCCTGGTGACTTCGAAATATATGTTGGCGGAAGCTCTGACGCTACATTAAAAAATACATTTGAGTTGGTTAAATAAGTGTTTGGTTAATTTGCACTAAAAGGCTGCCTGGGTTAGGGCAGCCTTTTTACTAAAATGTTGCAAACTGAAGCTTTGGATTTGATGAAATGTCAATATAAGGGGTTTTTGTGGGTTGTTTTTAAGAAATGAATCTGAAAACAGCTTCTATTTTTGCGATATTAATTATTATGATGTTTTTAGATATATGTATATTTAGAAAATTTTTTAATCATGAAATTCCGCTTAACCGCATTATTTATCTTCGTGTTTTTTGTTGCAACAGCACAAACAGTACAATCTCCATCTAAAGAAATAAGTGTAAATTTTAAACTTAACAGTGAAGGTAAACCCTATTATAATGTTACCTACAAAGGTAAATCTGTAATTATAGACAGTTACCTGGGCTTTAAGCTTAAAGACCTGCCCGATTTTGATAAGAACTTTGCTGTGATAAACAGCCAGTCGTCATCGGTAAATAATGAATGGAAACCTGTACTTGGCGAAGTAGCGGTTATTAAGAATAATTACAATGAGCTAAAAGTTTCCCTGCTACAGCAAAGCACCAAACGCAAGGTAGATATAGTTTTCCGTGTGTTTAATGAGGGGGTGGGCTTCCGTTATGAATTCCCGAAACAAGACCAGCTTGACTACTTTATCGTAAGCAAGGAAGAAACCCAGTTTAACCTTACGGGCGACCACAAGGCATTCTGGATTCCGGGCGACTATGACAGTCAGGAGTACGTGTACAACGAAACACCACTGAGCAAGGTAGACAACGACAAGCTGAATCTTAACAATGGTATTGCTTTGAAGTCAGTAGGAGGTAGATACGTAATACAATCGCCCCTGATGATGAAGTCTAAAGATGGGCTGTACATCAACATTTTTGAGGCGGCAGTGATCAACTACCCAATAATGCACCTTGACCTGAACATCAACAACTTCAGCCTTACGGCTAACCTTGCGCCAAATGCTGTAGGTGACCTTGCGTTTCTTCACGCACCGTTTAATACGCCTTGGCGTACTGTAATGGTAAGCGATGATGCCCGTAAGATAGTTTCGCAAAAAATGGTGCTTAACCTTAATGAACCGTCTAAAATAGCCGATGTATCGTGGATTAAGCCTATGAAATACGTAGGTATCTGGTGGGAAATGCACGTAGGTAAAAGCAGCTGGGATTACAAGGGTTCGCAAAATGCACAGAACCAGCAAACAGGTGCTTCCATAAGTGTACCTCACGGTGCTACTACTGAGAATACGAAGCGTTATATCGACTTTGCCAAAAAGAACGGATTTGACGGCGTATTGGTTGAAGGCTGGAATACAGGTTGGGAAGACTGGAACGGCCACTGGAAAGATGAAGTGTTCGACTTTGTAACGCCTTACCCTGATTTTGATATTAAAGCCATAAGCGAATATGCTAAGCAACAAGGGGTAAAAATGATTATGCACCACGAAACCTCTGGGGCTGTAGCAAGCTATGAACGCCACCTGGACCGTGGTCTTGAAAACATGGTGAAGTACGGTTACCCGGCAGTAAAAACCGGTTATGTGGGGCGTATCATTCCGCGTGGCGAGTACCATGACGGACAAACCATGGTAAACCACTTTAACTATGTACCACAACGCGCCGCTGAGTACAAGCTGATGGTAAACAGCCACGAGTCGAGCCGTCCTACAGGAGTGCACCGTACCTGGCCGAACTACATAGCTGCCGAGGCTGCACGTGGCAATGAGTTTAACGGATGGAGCAGTGGTAACCCGCCTGCACACGAAACCATATTGCCGTTTACACGCCTTTTAGGAGGCCCGATGGATTACACACCGGGTATCTTTGAAATAAAAATGAATGTATACAAGCCGGGTTCTGACGAGCAGGTACATACTACGCTGGCCAAACAGCTTGCGCTTTATGTAACGCTGTACAGCCCGCTTCAAATGGCTGCCGACCTGCCTGAAAACTACGAGAAACATGCCGATGCATTCCAGTTTATAAAGGATGTGGCAGTAGACTGGCAGGATACCAAGGTGCTGGAGGCCGAACCGGGCGACTATGTAACCATAGCCCGTAAGGACAAAAATAGCGAAAACTGGTTCCTTGGCGCCATAACCGACGAGCATGCCCGCGAAAGTAAGGTAGCGCTTGATTTCCTTACGCCGGGTAAAAAATACAAGGCGGTTATATACCAGGATGGAAAAAAAGCCGACTGGAAAAATAACCCTAAGAGCTACGAAATAAAGACACAGACCGTTACCTCTAAATCTGAGCTGAAGCTGAAGCTGGCAGCAGGAGGGGGCACGGCGGTGAGCTTTTTCCCTCTCAACTAAAAAATATTAATGAAACAGATAGTAACCCTATTATTAATTTTAACCAACCTTACATTTGGCTACAGCCAGCAAAAAACATATTGTAATCCTATAAACGTAGACTACGGTTATTGCCCCATACCTAACTTTGTTACACAGGGCAAACACCGTGCTACGGCCGATCCGGTAATTACCTTTTTTAAGGGAGAATATTACCTTTTTTCTACCAACCAGTGGGGCTATTGGCACAGCAAGGACATGCTGAACTGGAAGTTTATTTCGCGTAAGTTCCTGAGGCCGGAACACAAGGTATACGATGAGCTTTGTGCGCCTTCGGTTTCGTTCGTGCGCGATACCATGCTGGTGGTAGGCTCTACCCACGGGAAGGATTTCCCGATATGGATGAGTACCAAACCCGATGGCGATAACTGGAAAGAACTTGTACACAAGTTTGAAGCCGGTGCCTGGGACCCGCACATCTTTTGGGACGAGGATACCGATGAAGTCTACATTTACTACGGCAGCAGCAACCTGTACCCGATATACGGCGTAAAGCTGAACCGTAAAACCTTTCAGCCTGAGGGCGAACCCGTGCCGCTTATTGCCCTGAATGACGATGAGCACGGCTGGGAGCGCTTTGGTGAGCATAATGATAATACCTTTATGCAGCCCTTTATGGAGGGTGCTTACATGAACAAGCACAACGGTAAGTACTACCTGCAATACGGTGCCCCTGGTACCGAGTTTAGCGGGTATGGCGATGGTGTTTTTGTAAGTGACAAGCCACTGGGTCCGTTTGTGTACCAGTCGTTCAACCCATTTTCGTATAAGCCGGGAGGTTTTGCCAAGGGCGCAGGACACGGTGGCACGTATGAAGATGCCTTTGGCAGCTACTGGCACGTTTCTACTGTAGTTATTGCAACCAAAAACAACTTCGAAAGGCGTTTGGGCATATGGCCTGCGGGTTTTGACAATGCCGGGACTTTATATTCTAATACCGCTTACGGTGATTATCCTACCTATCTTCCTGCCGAAAAGAAAAGCCACACCGGCCTATCATCTTTTAGGGGATGGATGCTGCTTAACTACAATAAGCCCGTACAGGTGTCGTCTACCCTTGGCGGTTACCAGGCAAATTATATTACCGACGAGGATATAAAGACCTACTGGAGCGCCAAGTCGGCCAAAAAAGGCGAATACATCATTAGCGATCTTGGTGAGGTGAGTACTATTAATGCCATTCAGATTAATTACGCCGACCAGGATGCCGAGCTTATGGGCAAGCCCGAAACCACTACAGGGCATAAGTACATCATTTACCAGTCTAACGACGGGAAAAAATGGACAGTACTTATTGACAAAAGCAAAAATATCCAAGACGTTCCGCACGATTACATTGAACTGGAAAAACCTGCTAAAGCCCGTTACCTTAAACTGGAAAACATACAAATGCCTACGGGTAAGTTTGCTATTAGCGGATTCCGTATCTTTGGCAAAGGAGCAGGGGAAAAGCCCGCTGTCGTTAATAACTTTGTGCCGCTGCGTGCTGCACCGAGGGTTAAGGGAGAGCGCCGCAATGTATGGTTTAAATGGCAGCAGGAGCCTAACGCCGATGGCTATGTAATTTATTTTGGTAAAGAACCTGATAAATTATACGGGTCAATTATGGTATATGGGCAAAATGAGTATTACTTTAGCGGCCTGGACAGGAGCGATGCCTACTATTTTGCCATAGAAGCCTTTAATGCAAACGGCATAGGGCCACGTGGTGAGGTTAAGAAATCAGAATAACAGAAACACAATTATAAGTAACCCAAACATTTATTCACTTTTAAACCCAAATTTAACCAAACTATGAGTTCATCCAATGAGCAAACCAAATGGGGACAGTTTATCCCACTGGTCACAGTTTTCTTTTTCTGGGGGTTCGTTGCCGCGAGTAACGACATCCTTATCCCGGTTTTTAAAACCGCTTTTAACCTTACCCAGTCACAAAGTCAATTTGTGTCTATTGCGTTTTATATAGCGTATACGGTAGGGTCAGCCTTATATCTTCTTATTTCCCTAATAATAGGGAAAGACCTCGTAAACAAGCTGGGCTACAAAAATTCACTTTCCTTAGGACTTGTGGTGTCTGCTCTTGGTACCTTGTTATTTTATCCGGCTGCCGAAACGGGTTCATTTACGCTAATGCTTTCGGGGCTGTTTATAGTAGGACTTGGCTTTTCATTGCAGCAAACAGTTGCTAATCCATTAGCTATTGCTCTGGGACCTGTGCGTACCGGTTCTCAGCGTCTTACGCTTGCCGGTGGTATCAATAACTTTGGTACTACAATAGGCCCACTTTTGGTAAGTTATGCAATTTTTGGAGATGCTACCGCACCTGCCAGTACGGTAGACATTAACAGTGTAAAAGCACCTTACCTTATTCTTGGTGCGGCCTTTTTATTGGTTGCAATTTTACTTAAATTTTCATCGCTTCCAAATCATCCTGAAGTAGAGGAAGAAGTTGTTAAAGATGTTGTTTCTACTAAGAAATATGCTATTCAGTATCCACAGCTGTTAATGGGTATGCTTGCCATTTTCCTGTATGTGGGTGTAGAGGTTTCTACTGCCAGTAACCTGCCTGCTTATCTAGAAAAAGACCTTGGTTTTGCTACCAGTGCAGTGGCACCTTATGTATCTTTATATTGGGCGAGCCTAATGATGGGCCGTTGGGGAGGTGCTGCCGAAGCATTTACAGACAACAGGTCAATACAAACAATACTTAAAATTGTTGCACCATATCTTGCATTTGGTATATTTTTAGGTGCCAACGTTATTATGGGGCATGATCTTGCTCCGTTTTATGTATACGGTGCTATAATTTTGGTTCTTATTGCTGCCGACTTTGCCAGCAAGGGTAATCCTGCTATAATGTTAGGATTGTTTTCTATCTTAGGAATTGTAGCATTACTAATTGGTATGGCTACAGAAGGTACAGTAAGTGTATATGCCCTTACAAGCGTAGGATTATTTTGTAGCACGCTATGGCCATGTATATTTACCCTGGCAGTTAGCGGACTTGGTAAACATACCAGCCAGGGCAGTAGCTTACTTGTAATGATGATTATGGGTGGTGGTATTGTAAGTTACATTCAGGGTGCTTTAGGCGATGCCGTAGGTATTCACACAAGTTACATTGTGGGGGTTATTTGCTTTGCATATCTTGCTATTTATGCCTTTGTTGTTAGAGGAATCCTTAGTCGTCAGGGCATCAGCTTTGAACGTGTAAGCGGCGGCGGGCACTAATCCTGCAAAATGCTTTATTAAAATATGCTTAAACCGGTACAGCTTTTGTACCGGTTTTTTATGGTGTAAACGAATTTGGGATAACTTTGCCATAAAAACGTACACACCATGAAAAAGAACCTTGTTATTGCCTCGTTAGGTGCATTACTAACCCTTACAGCATGCAACAAAAAGCAGGACGAGACTGCCAATCCTGAAGAACTGAAATCTTACACTGTAAAAGGTAACCCGGATTTAGCGCCTGCCGATACTGCTACAGCGGCTGCCGCAAATGATACTACTGCCCCAGCCGACGGTCCAAAAGAAGGAGACAAGGTTACCGTACGTGGAAAGGTAACGGAGATAACCCAGGGCAAGGATGGCTATACAGCCAAATTAAAGGTAGCTGAAGGGCAGTTTTTTAATGCTACGGTAAGTATACCTAACATGAAGGATCCGAAGCAATACAAGGCTGTTAAAACCGATGAAATGATAACCGTAACCGGTACTTACTTTAAGCTGGGTAAGGAAGACGGTGTAAAGGTTACGGCATTTGAATAATAAAAATATAGCCCCGTTTAATTAAACGGGACTATATTTTTTAAAACATTTCCAGGTTACTATGCCATTCTTTATGATGGTCAAAATTGCGGTCGCGCAAATAAAGGAAAGCATGGTCTATAAGCATATGGGTATCCTCTGCTGTAAAATTCCTGAACTTCTCCGTTTTCTTAAGTCCGCCTTTAAAGTAATTGAAAGTTGCTAAACCCTCGGTTGTTATTTCAATTGTAACAGGTATGTTGCCAAAATTCATCCAAACAGTTAAGGTATCGCCAGGAGTACTGTACTGATAGGAATAATCAATGCCTTCTGTTTCACAACGGGTTGCCAGTGCTGTACTGTATTGCTCAAAACCCTTTTGGGTAATCAGGCTGTTTAATGTTTCTTGCATAGATTATTTATCAAAGGTCAGATCGGTAAGTACTGCAAGGTGATCGCTATAATAACGGCCGTTTTTGTTGTCGCTCAGTGTAGCATATTTATTTACTGTTACGCCTTTCTTTGGTACAAAAATATAATCGATACGTTCTGTTACCGGTTTGCTAAAATCAAATGCATTCCAGGTACCATCCGGGCCATATACTAGCTTTGCTACTTTTTTACTGTCGTTAAGTTCGGTTACTATACGCTGTATACTTTCGTTATCTTCAGTAAGGTTAAAATCGCCGGTAAGGACAAACGGTAGGTTTTGTTTGTTCAACTCTTTTATTTTTGCCAGTATGAGTTTAGAACTTTCCATGCGGGCTACTTTTCCCACGTGGTCAAAGTGCGTATTGAATACCCATATTTTTTGTTTTGTCTTAAGGTTTTCAAACAGCCCGTAGGTACACACACGGTTACAGGCGGCATCCCAGCCCAGTCCCGGTTTATCAGGTGTTTGCGATAACCAGAATGTGCTTTGCTGAATCACTTTGTATTTTGATTTATTATAAAATATAGCCGAAAATTCACCTTTTTCTTTACCATCGTCGCGTCCTACACCTATAAAATCGTATGCGACAAGTGTGCTGTCCAGGTAATGCATTTGTTGTGGTAGGGCTTCCTGTACTCCCATAAAATCGGGCTCATAAAAACGTACCTGGTTTGCCAGTAGTTCTTTACGCTTATCCCAGCGGTTTTCGCCGTCACTGGCTACATCCAGCCTCAGGTTATACGTCATTACTCTTGCTGTATTTTGAGCTTTAGCACTAAGGAATGCTATAGAAAGGCATAGCCCCAATAGTATTTTTTTCATGGTTTTGTTTATCCGGGTAGGTACCCGTTTTGTATTAATTCTTGTTCGTTTAGGATGGGCGTAAAATTACCACTTTTAAGTAAAAAGTTACGGCTGCTTATTTCTAAAACATCCGAATAATAATGATCTGTTAACACTATACCTTTGCTTTTACTTAGGTGTGTAAGCAATTCTTTTATTTTTTCTTTATACAATGGTTCTACCATGCTAAAAGGTTCGTCAAGTAACATAAAAGGGTGGGGCAGATAGGCCATGAGAAGCAGTTCAAAATATCGTAATTCTCCCATCGAAAGTTTTCCTGCCGGGGTATTAGCTATACGATGAATATTGTACGAATAGAAAATGCGGTCTTGTGTTTCTCCGTCCTCATGATACAATGGTATGATATCCTTCACTTTCAGGAAAGAAGGCAGAAAAGGGTGCTGGGGCAGATAGCTTATTATTTGTTTAGGGATAATGTCCTGTTGCTTAATAGGCTCATTATTGTAAATGAAGTTGACTTCGTTTGCTTTTTCAGTGCCAAAAAGTATTTTTAGTAAAGTTGATTTTCCGCACCCGTTTCGTCCCAGGATTCCTATAATTTCCTTTGATTTAAGTTCAAGGTTTATGTTGTTTAAAATTTCTTTACTTCCAAAAGATTTTCTCAAACCTGATATAACCAGTTTTTCCATTTAAAATAGCGTAGCCAATAGCAGCAACAATAAAGCAACGATAGTAGTATTTATGATAAAAGTATGCAACGCCAGCTTTTTCTTGGTATAACCCAAATTATAATAGAAATAGAGTTGGTGTTTAAAATACAGGTTGTAGCAAAGCAATCCGACAGCGGTACCAAATGTACAGAACACTAACGGGAAATATTTTAATCCTGACATAGCCGAAACTATGACCGATACTATAATAGCAAAGAGGTTTACAGTAAGATAAAAGTTAAGGAACGCTCTCAATACTATGTTATTTATTGTGGTGTGCCAACAGCTTTTTAATAATGCTGCTTTCGGTATTGGTTATAAATACATCACTACCTGTAACTAGTATCCCCTTGTGCCCCTTAATCGAAGTAATGCCATATACAGTAGCTTCGTCATCGGGATTACTTTCGCCTTCATAAAAATAAATGTGTTCTATGTCAAACTCGCTATCACCAAAGCGTCCGGCATGGCTACTCAGATAATTACCTTCAAGATTAAAATCTTCATCAAACCCTTTTTCGCGAAGCTCGTCTATGGCTTTGGCTACAGTAGCATAATGATAACTGATACTCATGATTTTGACTATTTTGTTTACTGTCAAATTTACTAATAAACGAACGTTTTGCCTTAATTTTTTTCTTCAAATTCAGTTTGGAGTTAAGGTTTAAGCCAAAAAGAAAGCAGTAGTTTTTTTATGTATTACAGTAAGTTTTGGTTGAGTTAAGGTTTTGATAATCAGTAATTTTTTAATTATTGTACATTAAACATACCTATAAATAGGTATGTTTTTGTATTAATTAATTACAGAACTTTATAATAGATAAACGCTTGAATATTAAATTATAATGTGTTTAAGTGTAGTGTAATTCATAATCATAAATATTTTTAACTAAATTATGTACTACTATGAAAACTTTTTTTACTACAATCGTTATTTTATTTATTTGTTTAAGTTGCTCCACTGACGATATTATCGGAGTAAATGAAAAAAATTATGTCACAGTACAACTCGACTATCTTGGAGATGGAGGTGTTTATACCGACAATATTTCTGGTGTTCCTTATGGGTTAGTAACCGGAGTTAATGGTCCCTATGAATTTGATGCTGATGAAGTAGAATATCAGATTCAATATAAACCAAACTCAAGCTGGAATACTCCGGTAACTTTAACATGGGTTGCCCATAAAGAATATGATTATACTATTCATTGTTACCTGGAGTATGGTAATCAGGTAAGTTATGCCCACATTGATGTTAACCCAACGACTAAATAAACTAATGTTGCGGTAATAAGCATGATAATCTTATTAACTTTACAAGTCCAAGTATGCCTTTAAATTAGGTGATTTAAATTGGTAAACAGGATAATAGGTAGCAAATTAATGAGCCCTAAATTATGTGTATGTTGAATTAATTGGGACTTTCATTTACTAAAATTTCCTTACTATAATAATCAAACCCCGAAGCTTACACTCCGGGATTTTCTTTGTTATATAGTAACTTATAATTCCTTACATTCTTAAGAAACTAATAATCCTGCCCTCCTTAATAACGCTTCAGGTTTTGGTTCCTGACCACGGAAACGTTTGTACAGTTCCATAGGATGCTCGGTGCCGCCTTTGCTTAATACAAATTCTTTGAATTTAGTGGCGGTTTCCTTATCAAAGATTCCTTTCTCCTGGAAGAGTTCAAAAGCATCGGCATCGAGTACTTCAGCCCATTTGTAGCTGTAGTAACCCGAAGAATATCCTCCCTGAAAAATATGGCTGAACGATGTGCTCATAGCGTTTTCTTTTACATCAGGATACAGCGATGTATTAGAAAACTGTTGCGTTTCGAAATCCTTAACACTGGCAATATTGCTTGGGTCTTCACTGTGCCAACCCATATCCAATAACCCAAAGCTTAGCTGACGTAGTGTAGCCATACCTTCCTGAAAACTGGCACTTTCTTTTATCTTGTTAATGTACTCAATCGGGATGATTTCACCGGTCTCGTAGTGGTGTGCAAACAGGGCGAGAGCCTCTGGCTCGTAGCACCAGTTTTCCATAACCTGGCTCGGAAGCTCTACAAAATCCCAATAAACACTGGTGCCGCTAAGGCTAGGGTACACTGTATTGGCAAGTAGCCCGTGTAGTGCGTGGCCAAACTCATGGAATAGGGTAGTAACCTCATTAAAGGTAAGCAGGCTTGGTTTACTGGCAGTAGGCTTGGTAAAGTTGCATACTATGCTTACGTGTGGACGCTCATTAACTCCGTCCAGTACATACTGATTTTTAAATGAAGTCATCCAGGCGCCGTTACGCTTGCCCTTCCTCGGGAAGAAATCCGCGTAGAAAATAGCAACTAATTCGCCGTTTTCATCTTTAACTTCATAAGTGGTAACGTCTTTATGGTAAACGTCAATGTCTTTAACTTCTTCAAAAGTAAGTCCATACAGCTTGCCTGCAATAGTAAACGCACCGTTCAGTACGTTTTCCAGCTTAAAGTAAGGCTTCAGCTTCTCATCATCAAGGTTGAATAGCTTTTGTTTTAGCTTCTCACTATAGTAGGCACCATCCCATTTTTGAAGTTGGTCTATACCATCCATCTCTTTGGCAAACGCCGAAAGCTCCGCAAACTCACGTTCCGCGGCCGGCTTAGCTTTGGCCAAAAGGTCGTTAAGGAAGACTTTTACCTTATCAGGATGTTCGGCCATACGCTCCTCTAATACGAAATGCGCATGAGAATTGTACCCTAGAAGCTGTGCGCGCTCATGGCGTAGTTTTGCTATACGCAGTACTATTTTTTCATTGTTCTGCTCGTTATCCTGAAAACCTTTTGCCCCAAACGCTAATGCGAGTTGTTTACGTAGCTCACGGTTATCGGCATAGGTAAGAAACGGTACATAGCTCGGGTAGTCTAACGTGAAAACCCAACCATCTTTTTCATGTGCTGTTGCTGTTTCTTTTGCAGCTTCTATAACACCTTCGGGTAATCCGGAAAGATCGGCTTCATTGGTAATATGCAGCATAAAGGCATTAGTTTCCTTCAGTACATTCTCGCCAAATTCAAGACTTAGTTTACTTAGCTCCTTGTCAATTTCTCGAAGCTGGTTCTTTTTCTCATCGGGAAGGTTAGCCCCGTTACGGCTAAAGCCTTTGTATTGCTTATCCAGTAAGGTAGTTTGCTCAGGGGTAAGAGTTAAGCGGTCTTTTTGTTCGTATACAGCTTTAACGCGTTTAAACAAATCAGCGTTCAGGCGTATGTCATTACCAAATTCAGACAGTAGGGGAGAAACCTCCTGAGCTATTTGTTGAAGCTCGTCATTAGTTTCCGCCGAGTGCAGGTTAAAAAAGATGCTCGAAATCCTGTCCAACGTATCACCGCTGTAGCTCATGGCTACGGTAGTGTTTTCAAAAGTTGGCGCTACGGGGTTATGGGCTATAGTGTCAACCTCTTTGCGGGCAGCTTCAATAGCTTCTTTAAAAGCAGGTAAAAAATCTTCTGTTTTTATGCTGCTAAAGGGAGCAGTATCGTGCTTTGTGGTAAATTTTTGTGTAAGTATGTTCATATATAATTATCAGATACGGCTATGCATTTTATTAACTATCAAAGGTACAAAAACTATTCCGTATTTGTAGACAGTGAAATTTTTGGTTGCAGCTTGTTTTTCGGCTTCAAAATCGCTTAGCGTAAATAAATTTTACCGTTAACTATTTAATAAACTTGAGGGAAAAGTTATATTATTTAATATTTATTACCTTGCGGGGCATTTTTATCACGTAAAAATATGACGAAAAAGTCTCGCTTATTCACAGCCTTTTGTAGGCTAAGCCTGCTGGCTTTCTGTTTGTTATGGGGTATAAAAGGTTATTCTCAACCTGCCTGTACAAACACTTTTGTGTATACTTTTAATCCGGCTACAGGTCCTGAAGGTACTGCCGTAACGCTTACCGGCGTCGGCTTTAGCCTTGGTACAGGTACGTCTTCGGTTAAATTTAATGGCCTTGAGGCTGTTTACACTGTAGTTTCGGACACCCAGATTGTGGCTACCGTACCTACAGGAAGCACTACAGGAAGTATAACAGTAATTACCAATGGGTGTATGGCTACGGCTACAGGTTTTGTTGGTATGGCATCGAGCTGTACCACAGCTATGCCTGAATTGTATATATCTGAGCTTTATGACCACGTACCGGGTAGTTATGGTGTAATAGAGCTGTATAACCCATCGCCTACAAATACCATTACTTTTAATGATGAGTATGTATTAGAGCGTTATGGCTCTGTTGGTGATGCTACACCAACCTATACCCTGGTTTTGCCAGGTTCGGTAGGGCCGGAGTCTACTTTTCTTGTACTTACCGGGGATAACTCATCAGGAGGATGTTCGGTTGTTACCAGCGCCCAGCTTGGAGCAGGTATTAATGCTGATGACGAGTTTAAACTAAAAAGAAACGGCGTTGTTATAGATATAGCCCACGCACCGGGAGAAACAGGATATTCTGTTATCCGTAAGCCAAATGCTGTAGCCCCAACAACATCATATAGTGATAGTGACTGGAATTTTTACAGTACTCAAAGCTGTGCTGACCTGGGCAGCCATACCGCAGATCCGGTAGCAGTACCACCTACAATATCGCTTCAGCCGGTAGATGCTACTGTGTGTGAAAATGCCGGTACTGTAACATTTACCGTGGGTCTAAGTGTTAACATAGCTGCTACCTATCAATGGAAAACCCTTAACACGTCGGGAGCCTGGGTAAATGCTACGAATGGTACTTCGGCTACGTTTACGGTTAACGTTTCGGCAGCGGTAAACAATACACAATATTATTGTGTAATAACCACGCCTGATTGTACTTTGATAAGCAATGCAGTTCAGTTGACTGTAAATCCGCTTCCAAGTGCGACTTTTACAGTAACAAACCCCACCTGTACTACAACTACGGGAACTATAACCGTAAACCCGGTTTCAGGTACAGGGCTTACATATAGCCTTGATGGAGGTTCATATCAAACCGCCGCTACATTTACAGGTGTAGCCGTAGGAGACCACACTGTTTCAGTTAAAAATGCTGAAGGGTGTATATTGGTCCTATCTCCTGTAACCATTGCTCCGGTGCCTACTGCACCGGCTGCTGCAACAGCAACGCTTATACAGCCAACCTGTACACTTGCTACCGGTACACTTACCATAACTGCTCCGCTTGGTGCAGAATATCAATACAGTATAAATGGTGGTGCTTATCAAAGCAGCCCAATATTTACTAACCTTACTGCCAATAGTTACGTTGTAACCGTCCAGAATACGGCCGGTTGTACATCTACTTCTACCGCGTTTGTTATATTACCGGTCCCTGGTGCACCTGCTGTAGCTACTGCTACACTTGTACAACCAACCTGTACTACTGCTACCGGCACACTTACTGTAACTTCGCCGCTTGGTGCGGAATATCAATACAGTATAAATGGTGGTGCTTATCAAAGCAGCCCTGTGTTTGCTAACCTTACTGCCGACAGTTATGTAGTTACTGTTCAGAATACGTTAGGTTGTAGTTCTGTTTCTTCAGCATTTGTTATTTCACCGGCACCGGCTACACCTGCTATGGCTACAGCTACGCTTACCCAGCCTGACTGTACTACTGCTACAGGTATGCTTACAATAACAGCTCCACTTGGTTCAGAATATCAATACAGCATTAACGGAGGTGCTTATCAAAACAGCCCTGTGTTTGCTAACCTTACTGCCGACAGCTATGTTGTAACAGTACAAAATACAGCTGGATGTATTTCTACATCTGCTGCATTTGTTATTTCAGCTGCTCCGGCTATCCCTGCTGTTGCTACAGCTACACTTACCCAGCCGGATTGTACTACTGCTACAGGTACGCTTACGGTAACAGCTCCACTTGGTGCGGAATACCAATACAGTATAAACGGTGGTGCTTACCAGGCCAGTCCGGTATTTACAAACTTAATTGCAGACAGTTATGTTGTTACTGTTCAAAATACAGCCGGTTGTACTTCGGTTTCATCGGCTTTTGTAATTAATCCTGCAACTGGCGCCCCTGCGATAGCTACAGCTACACTTATTCAGCCTGATTGTACTACCGTTACAGGTACGCTTACCGTAACAGCTCCACTTGGTGCAGATTATCAATACAGCTTAAACGGCGGTGCTTTCCAAACAAGTCCTGTTTTTGCAAATCTTAGCGCGGATAGTTATGTAATTACAGTACAAAATACAGCGGGTTGTACTTCTGCATCTACAGCATTTGTAATCAACCCGGCGCCGGTGGGCCCTGCTACAGCTACTGCTACTGTAGTACAACCTGATTGTACTACCGCTACAGGAAGTATAACAATTACTGCCCCTGTAGGTACAGGATATTTGTACAGTATAAACGGGAGTCCGTTCCAAGCGGGTGTTGTTTTTGCGAATCTTTCTGCTGATTCATATGTAATTACAGTACAAGATGCAGCAGGATGTACTTCGCAGTCTTCGCAAATTGTTATTAATACCCAGCCCGTAGCACCGGCAATTGCTACAGTTACACTTATCCAACCTGATTGTAGTAATACAGCAGGTACTCTAACAGTTACTGCTCCTACAGGTTCAGGTTACCTTTACAGCATTAACGGAGGTGCATTTCAAAGCAATACAAGTTTTACCGGCCTTGCGGTAGGAAACTATACAGTAACTGTACAGAATGCTGATGGTTGTACATCAGTTTCGGGAGTATATACAATAAACGCTGCACAAGGCGGCCAACCTGAACTTGCAGGCACACAAGGCTGTACTACCACTATAAACGGAAAAGAATATCTTCTTGAAGGTACTGCGGCAAATGCTTCTTTTGATCCTTCAGATGTAACGTATGAGTGGACACTTCTTGGTGAAACGGCTGTGTTAGGAGAAGATGCTACATTTAATGTAACACAATATGTTGCAAACAATAATCTTGATACCGATGCATTCCCGCTTCAGTTCGAGCTTACTGTAACTACTGTGGGTGGTTGTACTGACAGCTATGTGTTTACAGTAGATGGTGTGTTCTGCGATATACCAAGAGGTATTTCACCAAATAACGACCAAATGAACGATAACTTCGATCTTACCGGTTTAGATGTAAAAAAACTTACTATCGTAAACCGTTACGGTCTTGAGGTATATCATAAGAATAATTATACTAACCAATGGAACGGGCAAACCGATAATGGTAATGAACTTCCTACAGGAACATATTTCTATGTTGTGGAAACTGCTTCCGGTACACGTACCGGATGGGTTTACATAAACAGAGAGGTAAGATAAAAAAATATATTAGCAAAAAGCCGGAGCAATACGTAGGGTATGGCTCCGGTTTTTTTGTTTAACAAAATATTCACAAATACGAAATTATTATTTAATGATTTGTAAATGTGCTATATTGCAATAACTTATAACTTCGGTCTGCTAACTCCGATTGTAATTGGAACATGAATATTAGAAACAACGTTACTCTTTTTTTACTGTTTTTCTTTATCTGCACACTATCTCAGGCGCAGATTTATAAGCATGATTTTGGTTCCACAACCATAACTGCATATCCGTATACGGTAGCTCCGTCAATACTGAACACAAACCTGAATACTTCTTCCTGGACAAATAGCATAGGAAGCTGGACAAGCAATACGGGCGCCACAGGTCAGGCAATAATGGTTAATACACCTGCAGGAAGCACTACCCTGACACTTACTTTTAATGTTGCTACCGGTTATGCAGCTACTATTACTGCATTCGACTTTTGGAGCAGGCGAAGTAATTCGGGCCCGCAGAACTGGTCCATGACTATTAACGGCACCACAGTAGGTAGCGGCTCTGTTACAACTGCGGGCGCTGCATTAGGAAGTACCCCTGTAAGTACAGCTATAACAGGGCTTACCGGCACTGTAACCGTTGTTTTAACTGCGTCTAATGCAACCGGAGGTAACATACGCCTTGATGATTTTACGTTATATGGCAGTGTGGTTTCAAACTGTAATGGGGCTGTAGTTACTAATTTTACACCTGCTACAGGGGCAATTAATACCGGAATTACATTCACGGGTACAGGTTTTGGCAATACAACTTCAGTTACTTACGAAGGCGTAGCTGCTACGTTTACTGTGGTAAGTGATACTTCGCTTATTGTATTTGTACCGGATACTGTAGTTGCAGGAGATGAAATAATAATTACAGCTAATGGTTGCCCAACGAATGTGGTGAGTACTTTTAGCCCTTATCAGTCGATTTGTGGAAGCCAGGAAATATATATATCAGAGGTTTATGATGCTTTTTCGGGTAGTCCGGGAGCTATAGAATTATATAATCCATCGCCAATAGCAGTAACCTTTAACGATCAATATGTTTTAGAACGTTATGGTAATATAGGTGATGCAACACCAACGACTGGCTATGTCCTTACATTACCGGGTTCTATAGCTGGTAATTCAACGTATCTTGTTAGTAGTGGTCCGGCTCCGTGTAGTATTACAGCCGACGCTACTATGGGCTCGGGCATAAACGCTAATGATGAATTTAAGCTTTGGAAAAGCGGTACGCTTATAGATAACCTCCAGGTGCCTTTGGGTAACGGGGCTACAACAGGTATAGGATATACTATTATACGCAAACCCGATGCAGTAGCTCCCCAACCTGTTTTTAATGTAAACGATTGGAATGTATACGATACAGAATTTTGTAGCGACCTTGGAACCCATACAGCTAATCCTTCATCGGGTGCTATACCAGACATTACCCAACCCCAAAGTGTAACCGTATGTGAAGGAGCCAATGCCGTATTTACCATAGCAGTAACAGGAACAGGTTACGCTTATCAATGGCGTATGCTTAATGCCTCAGGTATGTGGGTAGATGTAACTAACAATACTACATATAGCGGTGTTGCTACGGCACAACTTACCATTACAAACGCTACAGCGGCTCTTAATTATTCACAATATTATTGTTTCATTACTTCAGATAGTTGTACTATTTACAGTAATGCAGCCATGCTTACCGTAGGAGGTACACTGGCAGCGCCTACAGGTACAGTTACAGATGCCGGATGCAGTACAGGAGGACAGTTTACTGTAACCAGCCCTACCGGTGCCGGGGTTACTTATAGCATAGACGGTGGTGCTTACGTAGCTACTACTACATTTACAGATCTTGCCACAGGCAGCCATAATATCATTGCAAAAAATGCTTCCGGATGTACATCGGCTCCATTTAATTTTACAGTTCAGCCTTATGCCAATACTCCGGCTGTACCGGACGCTACTATAACCCAACCGGTTTGTGGTGATACTACAGGAAACATAACTGTTACATCGCCTACAGGGGCATATACTTACAGCCTTGATGGAGGTGCTTATCAGTCATCGGTTGTGTTTAATAGTGTTGCCTCAGGTACGCACAATATTACCGTTAAAAATACCGATGGCTGTACAACTACCGGGCCGGATATTGTTATTGATGCAGCACCAACAGTACCTGCTACACCTGTTGTAACAATAGTTCAGCCTGATTGTACCACTCCTATTGGTAGTATTACGGTGGTAAGCCCGGTAGGAGCGGGGTACGAATACAGCCTGAATAGTGGCGCGTATCAGTCTTCTACAACATTTACAGGGCTTGTACCAAACAACTATACAATTACAGTAAAAAACAGTAGCAACTGTACCGCAAGTACTACTGCAACCATCAATACTGTACCTACAGCTCCTGCAACACCACAACTTACTGCTGCACAGCCGGATTGTACTACTACAACAGGAAGTATAACGGTAACATCGCCAACAGGAGCGGGTTATCAATACAGCCTTAACGGAGGTGCTTACCAAACGTCAACTATCTTTAGTGGCCTGTCTGCCAATAACTACTCCGTTACTGTACAGAACGCAGCCGGTTGTACAGCAATTTCATCGAGCATAACAATTAACGCAGCACCAACAATACCTGCCGTACCGCAACTTTCGGCTACTCAGCCTGATTGTACTACAGCGGGTAGTATAACGGTTACTTCGCCAACGGGAGCGGGTTATCAATACAGTCTTAACGGGGGTACTTACCAAACTTCGACTACATTTAATAACTTATCCGCTAATAGTTATACTGTTACCATCCAGAATGCAACAGGATGTACTGCGGTTTCATCGAGTGTAACAATAAACGCTGCGCCTGCTGTTCCGGCAGCGCCACAATTTAGTATTGTTCACCCCGATTGTGTTACTACTTCAGGTAGCGTTACAGTTGTATCACCAACGGGAGCAGGTTATCAATATAGTATAGACGGGGGGGCTTTTCAAACTTCTGTTACATTCAGCCCGGTATCATCAGGAAACCATACAATTACTGTAAAGAATGCTTCAAACTGTACATCGAGTGGTACAGCAACCATAAATGCAATACCTACACCTCCTTCAACGCCTCAACTTAGTGTTGTTCAGCCAGATTGTAGTAATCCTGCAAGTATCACCGTAACGTCGCCTACAGGTACAGGATATCAATACAGCCTGAATGGGGGAGCGTATCAGGCATCGCCGGTATTCAGCTCGTTAACACCTAACAGCTATACCGTAACTGTAAAAAATACTGCCGGTTGTACTACTGCTTCTTCTGCTGTAACAATAAATGCCGGCCCTGTTGCTCCTGCCACACCACAGCTTAGTGCTACGCAACCTGATTGTGTTACTACAACAGGTACCATAACAGTTGTATCTCCGGTGGGTTCATCTTATCAATACAGCCTTGATGGCGGTACCTATCAAAGTTCGGTAACATTTACATCAGTTACACCAGGTAGTCACACTGTTACAGTGAAGAATACCTCTAACTGTACATCTACTGCCGGAATTGTTATAAACAATATACCTACACCACCGGCCACACCTGTGCTTGCTGTTACGCAGCCTACCTGTAGTGTAGCTACAGGAAGCATCACTGTTACTTCGCCAGTAGGGGCAGGGTATCAATACAGCCTTAACGGCGGTGCATATCAGAATTCAACAACATTTAGCTTACTATCAGCTAATTCCTATACGGTAACGGTAAAGAATGCCGCGGGCTGTACTTCAGTTTCGGCACTGGTAACCATAAATACAGCGCCAGCCAGTCCTACAGCGCCTGTAGTAACTATTACACAACCTGACTGTACAACAGCTACGGGTAGTATGACAGTTACTTCACCAATAGGTACAGGTTACGAATACAGCGTAGACAATGGTGCGTATCAAACTTCGGTTAATTTTAGTGTACTGTCTCCCGGATACCATAACATTAAAGTTAGAAATGCAGACGGATGTGTTTCAGTTTCTACAACTTTCTTTATAAAGAATGCGCCCGCAACACCTGCTGTACCTCAGTTGACGGTTACTCAACCTAACTGTAATGTTACTACCGGAAAAATAGTTGTAAACAGCCCTGTAGGAGTAGGGTATAGCTATAGTACCGACGGAATAACGTATCAGCCATCACCTGTATTTTCGGGTCTTGCTACGGGAACATATACTGTTACTGTAAAAAATGATGCAGGCTGTACCGCAATATCTGCCTCTGTTATTATTAATGCTGCACCGGCACCGGCGCCTGCGCCGGGTACTATTACCGGAAATAACGGTGTTTGTATAGACGATACGTTACAGCTGACTAATACGGTAACAGGTGGCGTATGGAGTGTTTCAAATACTTCAATTGCTACTATAGATGCTACAGGGCTTGTTACACCTATACACGCAGGTACAGTAATTGTTTACTATACTGTGGGTACCATTTGTACAGACTTTACCCAAAAAACAATAACAGTATATACGTTACCAAATCCACATTTACAGGATGTTTATTTGTGTGAGAATAATGTAAATCATCTTATAACTGATCCTAAAACCCTTGACACAGAGCTTAACAATACCGATTATAGTTTTGTGTGGGATAAAGACGGTACTGCTTTATCATTAACTACTGCAAGTATTAACGTTTTAGAGCCGGGAGTATATACTGTAACTGTAACAAATATAGTTACCGGTTGTTCGGCTATATCTCAGGCTACTGTGGGTATTTCTTCTATTGCTTTGGCTACTGCCCAGGTAGGAGAGGACTTCCAGAAAAACCAGGCTGTTTATGTAACAGTAGCAGGAGGTTCGGGTGATTATGTTTTCAGTATTGACGGAGGTTCATTCCAGGATTCACCAGTATTTACGGGTGTAAGCCAAGGTGAACATATTATAACAGTTAATGATGTGAATGGTTGCGGTAGTATAGATATTACTGTTTTTGCACTGGACTATCCGAGATTTTTCTCTCCAAATAACGATGGAAAACATGATACATGGAATATACCGGGATTATCCACCCAAACAAATTCATACATCCATATTTTTGACCGCTATGGTAAACTTATAACATCTATATTACCTTCAAGCCACGGATGGGATGGTACACTAAACGGGTATCCACTTCCGGCTACAGACTACTGGTTTGTAGTTAATTATAGATCTTCTAATGGTAGTATTAAAGAGTTTAGGGCACACTTTTCTTTGTTAAGATAGTATTAACCTGAAAACGCCTGCAATTAAAGGACTTCTTTAGATTTTGCATTTTTTTATATAGTTAATATCTGAATAGATGTTAAGTTATTCCTGATTTTACCCTCCGCTTTGCACGGAGGGTTTTTTATTTTCTTTACATGTTAACATAATGGTAATTAAGTATTTACTTGTTTTCTACATACAGGTAATACACGATTATAATATTTGCATGTTACTCAATACCAGAAATCAGAACTTAATTTTTTTAAAACCTTTCAATGAAAAAAACTCTTAACCAAAAGTTGCGGAGCATAATAATGCTTGCGCTGTTTTTGACGGCTACTGTCTCAATTGGGCAGGTACAATACACCATTGCCCGTGGGCATAGCGGATTTGTTACAGCCAGCGATGCTACCGGAGTTACTACTTCGGTTACAAACATACTTACAACTTGTAGTACCAGTAGCCCTAACAACTCTAGCAGTTCTATGACTATGACTTCCCAAAGCGGTTTCAGCTTTTATGTAACTAGTGTTACGGGTAATCGATATAGGAGTTCAGCCGGGTGGGCATCTGCTTATTTAAACTTTATAAACACAAATACCAGTACAAACCAATCAAATAGTACTACTTCTATAACAAGTTCAGGTACCTGCGGAACCGCTTATAGTGTAGGTACATTTACCTACGCGGCTTCTGTACAAACAGTACCTTCAGGACAGTCGGCTACAGTTTCGGTTATTCCCAGTGGTTCAGGCAGCGGATATTCAGGTACAAAATCTATAACAGCCGTTGTAACTGTTACCGGTATAGGAACGGTTACTAATTCGTCTAATACGGCTATTACGTCTTTAAGTTTCCCTAATACAAATGTGGCCAGCACCAGTGCTGCTTCATCGTTTGTATTGCAAGCCAGTGCTATATCGGGTAGCAATATCCTTATACAGGCTCCTACAAACTGGTTGGTTTGCGAAACATCGAATGGAACCTATACAAGTAGTATTTCGTTTGCTAATAATACTGCAACAAAAACTATTTATGTAAAATTTGCGCCTACGACAGCCGGATCGCTTTCCGGACAAATAGTTGTTAGTAAAGAAACTAATGGAAGCGGTGTAGCTAATCGTACGCTTAATGTTAGTGGTACAGGAGTTGCTGTAACACCGCCAGCCATAACAAGCGGCCTGACAGATGCATCAGTATACGGTAGTACAGATAGCTACCAGATTACTGCTTCTAATACTCCTAATAGCTTTATTGCTACCTATAATGGTGGTGAACTTCCAACAGGTATGTCTATAACTACAACCACAGGACTCATTAGTATTAATGAAAGTTTAGCTGCGGGAATATATAATATAGCCATAAGCGCTTCAAATGCGGGAGGTGGAGCAGGTGCTGCACAAACACTGGCATATACACGTACTGCAAAACCATTAGCCCTTATAAACGGTAGTGCTGATAATAAAGTTTATGACGGAACTACCGATGCTACAGTTGTAACATCTCCTGTACTGTCTGGTATAGTTAATGGCGATTCCGTATCTATGACCGGTGTTCCGGTTGCAGAGTTTGTTTCTGCTGATGCAGGTATACAACAACTACGTATTGCTGGGGGGTATACGTTAGATAATACTAATTATACGTTAGTATACCCCCAGCAACCATCAGGGTTAACGGCAGAGATATTCCCAAAACAGCTTACCATTGCCGGAATATTTATTAATGATAAAAACTATGACGGAAATACTGTGGCAACGATAGGAGGTACGCCTAATCTTTCCGGTATTGTAGACGGAGACGTAGTAACGGTTAACGGATCTGCAGCAGTAGCGTCCTTTAGCAGTGCAAATTCAGGAAATAATATACCTGTAACAATATCCGGCTATGTGATTGAAGGTACTGATGCTACTAACTATATACTACTTCAGCCACAAGGACTTACCGGTAATATAAACGATACAGGACTACTGTTCCAAACCATAACATTTGACCCACTGAATGCAGTAACATACGGAGATACTGCTTTTGCACTTAATGCATCTTCTACATCAGGCCTTGATATTACTTTTACAAGTTCTGATGAAAATATTGCTTTGGTTTCAGGCAATAGCGTAACTATCATGAGCGCAGGAACGGTAGCAATAACAGCAAGTCAATCGGGAAATACACAGTACAATCCTGCTGAGGCTGTACCACAACAACTTGTGATAAACCCTAAAACACTTACCATAACAGATGCTGCTATTATTACCAAAACTTATGATGGTACTACTGTAGCCCAGGTAACAGGAACTCTAACAGGGATAGTGGACGCTGATAATGTTGTAACAAGTGGTACCGGTATATTTGAAAATAGAAATGTCGGCGAAAATAAAGTTGTAACTACACTGTTTACAATTACCGGAACTGATGTTGAAAACTATACACTACAACAGCCGGGCGATATTACTGGGAACATAACTCCGTTGCAGCTTACACTAAATGGTGCTTCAGCTCAGGATAAAATTTATGATGGAACTGATGTAGCAGTAATCACGGGTACTTTAAGCGGTATTATAGCTCCAGATGTGGTATCTTTTGTTGGTAACGGCACTTTTGAAAATACGAATGTTGCACAAAACATTGCTATTGATGCGAACTTAGTTTTAACAGGTGATGATTCTGGTAATTACACTATACAACAGCCGGCAGGGCTTACAGCAGATATTACTCAGGCGAGTATAACTGTTGAAGCTTCGGTTTTTGATAAAGTCTATGATCGCACAACTGATGCTGAAATTGTAGTTACTTCAGTTAACGGCATTGTCAATGGTAACGATGTTATTGTAACTGGTGGTGGTGTATTTAACACTTACAATGCAGGTACAGCAAAGCCTGTTACATCCGGCCTGGTTTTGAGTGGTGCTGATGCTGCCAATTATACCCTTGTACAACCTACAGGACTTGTGGCATCCATTACAAAAAAAGATATCACTGCCGATGTTACTTCAGCTTTGGTTATAGATAAAGTATATAACAATACAACTAATGCTACGGTAAGCGGAATAGTACTGAACGATGTGATTAGCGGCGATGAAGCGGATGTAGAGGTACTGTCAGCTGAATTTTTCCAGGAAACAGTAGGCAATGGTATAGCCGTATCAGGATTTGTACTTTCGGGTACAGCTTCGGGCAATTATAACCTTGTACAACCCACAGCTACAATTACAGGAAATATAACCCCTGCTACTCTTGTATTAAACAGTGCTGATGCCCAGGATAAAGTATACGACGGTACAGTTGCTGCCTCAATAATCGGTACCCTTTCAGGTATAATTACAGGTGATACAGTTACTTATAGTGGTGTTGGTGCATTCACATCTACTGATGTGGCAAATGGTATCATTGTTACCGCTGCAATCAGTTTAAATGGTGCTGATGCTGCTAACTATGTAGTTACGCAGCCTACCGGGCTCTCGGCTGATATAATGCCAAAAGCTGTTACAATTGCGGCAGAGGCAGTTTCAAAAGTGTACGATGGTACTACAGCAACTACAGTACAAAATGCCTATATTAATACGGGAGTAATAAGCCCGGATGATGTAACTCTTGTTGAAAATTCTGTAGCAGGAACATTTAATAGTGTAACTGTGGCTAACGGTAAACCTGTATCGGCTACATTTATGCTTGCCGGAGCCGATGCTGCCAATTATGTTATTACAGCACAAACATATCCGGCAGATATTACCCCGGCTACGCTTACTGTAGATGTAACCGGTGCTGCTGTAGCAACAAAAACATACGATGGTACTGATGTAGCCCAGGTGAGCGGTGCCGTACTTAGTGGATTACTTGAAGGTGATACTGTAAATGCTGTGGGTGGTACGTTTGACACTCCAAATGCAGGCACAGAAAAACCGGTAACTATAGTACTTACCGGAACCGGAGCTAATAATTATACGCTCATACAGCCTGAACCACTGTTAACCGGTACAATAAACAAAAAAGACATTACCGCAACTGCAAATAGCCTGTCTAAGGTTCAGGGTACAGTTAACCCCGCTCTTACCATAACTTATAACGGATTGGTAAACGGTGAAACGGCTGATACGGCATACAATTTTATTGCGCCTATTACTACAACTACAGCTGTAACTGATTCTCCAATAGGTGTATATCCTATTACATTGCAGGGAGGTTCGTCAGTTAATTACAACTTTACATCACTTACTAATGGCTTGCTAAGTGTAATGGCTACCACAACAGCAACCAATATACTTGCGTGGGATTTTACCGGCGAAGCACAGCTTGCTACTTCAACTGCTGAAGTACAAAACAGTAACCTTGATTCTTCCCTAATACTCTCACGTGGTTCGGGTGCGGCTGCATCAGCAGGGGCTAACTCGTTTAGAACCATAGGGTTTCAAAATAATGGTATAGCACTTAACAATACTGATTATTTTCAGTTTGAAATATCAGCCGATCCTAACTATGTGGCATCATTAACATCAATAGATGCTTCATTCAGGGGAACATCTTCTTTTGGTAATTTAGTTACACATCATTATGCATACAGCACAAATGGTACAGATTTTACTTTTATAGGAAACCCTGTAGTTACTACTGCAGGAGAATTTGCCACGCTTTCGGTAGATGTTAGTAGTATTACAGCGCTACAAAACATACCGGCAGGAACTACTATTACATTCAGGTATTATGCCAGTGGAAATACATCTACAGGGGGCTGGGGGTATTATTCTGCTTCATCAGGCAGTTATGGTCTAGCTATTAAAGGTTTTGTATCAGTTGCACCGGTGCTGCCTGTTATAACAAGCGTACTTACTGATAGTTCGTTTATAGGTGATGTTGATACTTATCAGATAACAGCAAGCGGTACACCGCAAATAGATTTCTCGGCCACTTCACTACCTACAGGGGCTAGCATCAATAGTTCCGGTATAATATCTTTTGATGGTACTACTCCTGCGGGTATTTACAATATTACACTTTCCGCATCAAGTGTTTACGGTACAGATACAAAAACACTTGTATACACCGTTAACAAACTAAACCAGATACTTACTTTTCATCCAGACCCCATACCGGTTAAAATGGTTGGTGATGCGCCGTTCTTATTTGAGGTAAACAATACAGCTGGGCTTCTTGTAAATTGGTCCAGCTCAGATGAGTCGGTAGTAACAATAGATACTGATGGTATAATAACTATAATAGGCGAGGGTACAGCTGTTATTGCTGCGTCAAATTCAGGTAATGACATTTACAATGGTGTAATAGAGACACGCATAATATCTGTATCTTCAGGATGTTTTGAATGGACGGGTGCTGTAGGCAGCATTTGGAATGATTCCGGCAACTGGTGTGGTGGCGTAGTGCCAACAGCGGCAAGCGATATTACCATACCTGCTACAGCTAACAACCCTGTTATTGCTTCGGGCGTTGCTTATGCACACAACCTAACCCTTGGTGCAGGCGCTACAC